>CAYSHC010000198.1:0-1534 GCA_964430855.1 uncultured Vicinamibacteraceae bacterium | reverse complement strand
CTCCTCGACGTTCACCTCGACGACCTTGCCGGTCACCTTCGACGAAACCGTCGCCCGACGGCGCGCGGTGACGTAGCCCGACGCGTTCAGGACGGCGGCAGCCGTACCGGCCTGGCGACCGCTCACCGCGGCCACCCGCACCTCTACGACCGGCTCGCGAAGTCCCCACCAGGCCGCCACCGCCGCAACCGTCGCGACAACGACGGCAGCCACCGCCCACCGGACCGAGCGGCGCGGCTGGCGCTCGGGTCCGCGGTCGATGCGCAGGGCGGCCAGATCAGCGTGCAGATCGCTCATGTCCAGACAGACTCCTGTTCGGGACGCAATTCATCGTCAGCACGTCGCATGCGGCGCGGGAACGACGCGGCCACGCGCCGACGGCACGAGCCTCACGCTAGCGCCGTGACCTGACGCGCGAGGAGCCTGAATCGGTGAACGGCGGCCGGATCTCGGCCAATGCCGCCTGTCGAGATGGAACGGGATGACATGTGGCAGCACGTGGTGCGGCTGCCTGGACTTGCCGAAAGGCGGAGCGACCGGGCGTGCAGCCCGGTCGCCGGATGCGGGGGTCTACGCCACCGGAGGCGTCGACGGGACGGTCGGGGCGGCGTCAGGTTGGGCCGCCGCCTCGGCCGCGCGCTGCTGCTGGCGGCGCCCGAGCCAGAGCCCGAGGCCGCCCCAGGCGACGGCGAGCGGAACGGCGAGCGACGAAAGGCCCACGAGTCCCATGCCGAGCCGGCCGAGCAGGCCTTCGGTCCAGGCGCCGATGACGTCACCGCCGCGGTAGACGAAGGTATCCGTGAAGGCCTTCGATTTGTACTTCTCCTCGCGCGTGACCACCGTGAACAGCGTCTCGCGCGCCGGCCGGGTGATGGCGCGCTGGATGGCGCGGAACGCGGCGTCGAAGACGATGAGCATGGCGAACGAGCCGATCACGGCCAGGCCGACGAACCCGGCCGCAACGACGACCGGCAGCAGGCCGAGGGCGAACGAGACGCCCAGGCGGCGCATCAGGTGGCCCGTCACCACTGCCTGCAGCACGAGCGTCGCCAGCTGCGTGATCAGGTCGATCTGCGCGAAGATCGTCGTCCGCGTGTCGATGTCGTCGGCGGCCGCGGCGACCATCTGCAGGCGCGTGAAGTAGATGAACGTCGCGACGATGGTCATCACGAGCACGTAGCCTGAAATGCCCAGCAGGTACGGCGAACGGAACACGGCGCCGACGCCGTTCAAGTGCGTTCCGCCGATGATGCCGCGATCGTCGGCTCGCTGACCGGCGCCCGGCTCCACCACGGGCTGCACCCGCGCGACGAGCCAGGCAGCGCCAATCGACAGGCCGAGAAAGACGGCCGAGACGAGCATCAGCGCGGGCGTCCCGATGCGCCCGGCGAGGACGCTCGCGAGCCAGGGGCCGAAGATCGCGCCGAGCGTGCCGCCCACCGCCAGCACGCCGAAGATGCGCTTGCTCTGCTCGAGCGTGAAGCGATCGGCCATCAGCGCCCAGAACACCATCGTGCTGAACAGGTTGAAGACG
>CAYSHC010000197.1:0-1563 GCA_964430855.1 uncultured Vicinamibacteraceae bacterium | reverse complement strand
GCGACGAAGGGAGGTGAGCGAGCGTGGCCGAAGTCAAGGTGCAGGAAGGTGAATCTATCGAGAGCGCCCTGCGGCGGTTCAAGCGCAAGGTGCAGCAGGAAGATATCATCAAGGATATCAAGAAGCACTCGTTCTACCTGAAGCCGGGTGACAAGCGCCGGGCCAAGCAGGCTCTCGCCCGGAAGCGCAGCCGGAAGAAGCAGCGCCGCGAGGCGGAGTAGCGTCGCCCGACGCCGCTTGCAGGCCGTCCGCGAAGGGCGCCGGGGCCTCCGGCGGCCCTTCGCGGTCCTTGACCCCCTTCGTGGCGTGGTGCTACTGTCGGCCTTCCTGACCGCCTGTTTTCTACTGGTTTTTACCGGCTTTTCTGCTGAAGATGCGAGGGGTGACGGACCATGCAGATTGACGAGCGCGCCGTCGGCGACGTGATAATCCTCGACCTCAATGGCAAGATGACGCTCGGCGAAGGGGACGAACTCCTTCGCGAGAAGGTGAGCAGCCTCGTCAGCCAGGGGAAGAAGAAGCTGATTCTCAACCTCGAGGGCGTGCCGTACATCGACAGCGCCGGCCTCGGCGAAATCGTGCGCACCTACACCACGGTGAGCCGGCAGGGCGGCAAGCTGAAGCTGCTGCACCTGACCAAGCGCATCGAGGATCTGCTCTCCATCACCAAGCTGCTGACCGTCTTCGAGGTCTACGAAGACGAGAACGAGGCCGTCCAGAGCTACGCGGGCTGAGCCCGTGGCGCCCCGCAGGGGGCGCGTGTCCACGTGATCGCACCCTCCGTGTCCACGGCGCCGCGACCCTCAGTCGCGGCGTCCCTGTTTCGGGCCCTCCGTCCCGCCCAGTGGACCAAGAATCTCGTCGTCTTTGCTGCCCTGCTCTTCGGGGAGCAGCTGTTCGCCCCGGCGGCGGCAGCCGCGGCCCTCGTCGCCTTCGTGACCTTCTGCGGCCTGTCCGGGGCCGTCTACCTGGTCAACGACGTCCGCGACCGTGAGGCCGACCGCGAGCACCCGGTGAAGCGGCTGCGCCCCGTGGCCGCGGGCGACCTGCCGGTGCCGGTGGCGCTCGGGGCGGCGACGTGCATCGCCGCGGCGTCGCTCTCGGCGGCCGTCTGGCTGGGGGCGGCGTTTTTCGCGCACGCGGTGGGCTACCTGGCGCTCCAGGGCGCCTACTCGTTCGGCCTCAAGCGCCAGGTCATCCTCGACGTGCTCGCCATCGCGCTCGGCTTCGTCGTCCGGGCCTCGGCCGGCGGCGCGGCGATCGACGTCGAGGTCAGCCAGTGGCTGCTGATGTGCACGATCCTGCTGGCGCTGTTCCTCGCGCTGGCGAAGCGGCGCCACGAGATCACGCTGCTCGGCGACGCCGCGCTGACGCACCGAGCCATCCTCGGCGAGTACACGCCGTACCTCGTGGACCAGATGATCTCGGTGGTCACGGCGTCGACGCTGATGGCGTACGCCTTCTACACGGTGAGCCCGGAAACCGCCGAGCGCTTCGGGACGCCGTGGCTCGGGCTGACGATTCCGTTCCCGCTTTACGGTATCTTTCGCTACCTTTATCTCG
>CAYSHC010000196.1:0-1683 GCA_964430855.1 uncultured Vicinamibacteraceae bacterium | reverse complement strand
CAATGCGGCGAGCAGGGCGGATGCAGCGACGAGCCATCCGGGATGCGCGAGCCGCTGCTGCCGGAGCGCGAGCCAGATGACGGCGACCGCGGCCGTGAAGGCGGCGCCCGGCCCGTCGGGAAAGATCGTGACGCTCTGTACGAGCATCGTGCTCGATGCCGCGACGGCCGCCCAGGCAAACCAGGCCGCCGCTCGCGAACCGCCGGCGAACAGTCCCAGCAGCCAGACCAGCGCTCCGGCGGCCGCCGCCAGTGCGAGTATCGTCGCCTGGGCGCCCGGTACGCCGGCCAGCGCGAACAGCGGTGCAACGAGCGCGGCCACACCGGGGGCGTGAATCGAGTAGATGCCGCCGTCGCGCCCCCGCTCGATGTAGTGCGGGGGCAGCTCGCCCCCACGCCACCACGTCGCGTAAGTCCGCGCGTCGTGCTGATTGTCGATGCGGAGATCGCCGTCTTCGAGCAGGCTCTGCGCGATCACGAGATAGTGCGGCTCGTCGCCGCCCGGCAGGCGCGGCCCGATCGATGCCAGCACCAGCAGGCCGCCCACTGTCGTGAGCGCAGCGGCGGCCAGCCAGCCGTAGCCCGGCGACTGCGCGCCTGGATTGCCGTCATCTGCCGGCCCCGTCGGCTCGTCCCGTTCCCGCCCGGTGCCTGTCGTTGAAGTCGCCCACGGCACCGCACGCCGCCCCGGGCCGCCTCCTGTCGCAACCGCCACCACCGCGGCCAGAGCCGGCGGGACCCATGCGAGCGTCCCGGTCCACACGAGCGCTACGGTCGGCAAAGGCACCGGCAGCCACGGCAGGACGGTCAGGACCGCCGGCAGCGCCGTCAGGGGCCACCTCCGCCACGCCCGCACCAGACACGCGGCCAGTGTGGCCGCGGGCCAGATCCAGGCAGGCGCCGGCACGGCGACGCGGACAGCCGTCGCATCGGCCGACGCCACGGTGAGCGTGCCGGCGGCACACCAGACCGCGAGGCCGACGATCAACGGACCGGCCAGAGTCCGCAGGAGAGTCAAGAAGGACGGGAACACGCTCAGACCGGATCCGGGAGAGTCAGGGGCACCAGATTCCCTGCAGCGCGGTCATTCTATGCTCCGGGTCGAACGGTCAGAAGCGACAAATCCGAGCCGCGGTTTACATTCGTGTAATGCAGGTCTTCGAACTGCATGCCGATAACACGGATTGAGCCAATGTTCCCCGGGAGCGCCTGTGCGCCTGGCTGCCGAGTAAAGGCACCGGTCTTGCGTTCGATATCGGGATTGAAATGGCTCCCGACGGACAGGGTATGGACCACCACATCGCTACAGCCAGACGCTTCAATCTTCTCTTTCTGTTCCTTCTCGCCGCGCTGCTTCCGACGGCGGTGCTCGGTCAGGTACCGACCGGGACGATCGGCGGCCGCGTTACCGACGCACAGGATCGCTCCATTCCCGGCGTGACGGTCACGGTGTCGTCTCCGGCCCTGCAGGGCGTGCGGACGACGGTCACCACGGTCAACGGCGACTACGTGTTCCGCTTCCTGCCGCCGGGCGATTACACGGTGGTCTTCGAGCTCTCCGGATTCGCCAGCCAGACAGCGACGCGCACGGTCGGGGCGACCGAGACGGTCACGCTCAACGTGACCCTGCAGCCGGCCGGCATTGCCGAGGAAGTCACGGTGACGGTGGACGGCAGCACGTTCA
>CAYSHC010000195.1:0-1709 GCA_964430855.1 uncultured Vicinamibacteraceae bacterium | reverse complement strand
CCGCGACGGCGAGTGGGCCGCCGCCGAGGGCGCCGTGTACGAGGAGTTCGACCGCGCCGTCCACCTCATCGACCGCGACCAGCTCCCCGAGCTCAGGCGCAGGTGGCGCGTGCACGATTTCGGGTTCACGAACCCCTACGTCTGCCAGTGGTGGGGCGAGGACAGCGACGGCCGCCTGTACCTGTACCGAGAGATCTACTTCACGCGCCGCCTCGTCGAGGACCACGCGCGCGCCATCGCCCGCCTCAGCGAAGGTGAGCGCATCGAGGCGGACATCTGCGACCACGACGCTGAGGACCGCGCGACGCTCGAGCGGCACCTCGACGTGAGGACCACGCCCGCGTACAAGGCGATCAGTACCGGCATCGAAGCCGTCCAGTCCCGCCTCCGCGCCGCCGGTGACGGCCGGCCGCGCTTGTACTTCGTCCGGGACGCGCTCGTCGAACGCGACGACCGCCTCGCCGACGCCGGGTTGCCGTGGTGCACCGAGCAGGAGATGGACTCCTACCAGTACCCCGCCGGCCAGGACGGCCGGCCACGCAAAGAAGCGCCGGTCGATAAGGACAACCACGGCATGGACGCCATGCGGTACCTCGTCGCTCACGTCGACCGGCTGGGTTCGCCCGGCCCCAGCCGTATCGACCCGATCGGCCTGTAGGCCCCCTGACACAGATTGGAGGTGGTCGCGTGTTGCGACTCTTCACTCGCGGCCGCCGCCAACGCGACGAGCTGCGAGCCGCGCTGGACCAGGTGCGCCGCGAAGCCCTGAGCGAAGCGTTCAAGGTCTTCGAATCGTGGCAGTCCGCCAGCGAATTCGACACCGTCCACACGCCCGTCACGGACTCGGAGCGGGTGAGGGCCGCGTACGACACCACGCCCCTCCTCGCCGCCGCCGTCGACACCGTAATCGACCTCGCGCTAGGTGACGGCGTCACGTACGGCCAGTTGGATGACCCCACCGCGTACGGGGCGCTCGAGGCCTGGTACGAGCTCAACCAGGTCGACGAGCTGTCGAAGGACATGCTCCGCGACTGGCTGTTGGACGGCGTGCTCCTGCCCGTCATCGCGGATGACGCGCCCAGGTCGCAGCCGGCGTGGGTGAACCTGTGGGACACCGTCCGGCACCCGGTCGAGGTCAAGCACACGCCGGGGAACCCGCGCGACATCACCGGCGTGCGGCTGCCGCGGACGCAGCGGCCCGAGATCGGCGTCGACGCGTTCGCGCTCAGGCGGAACCGGCCGGCGGTGCGCACCGAGGTCAGCACGCGCCTGGGCGTGAGTCCGCTCGCCACCGCCGTCAACTCGGCTGTGGCGCACGCCCGCCTCCTCGAGCTCAGGCTCCGCCTGCACGAGATCCGCGGCCGGTTGAACGCGGTCTACTACGCGTTCGCCAACAGCCCCGACGAGCTCAGGGCCGCCGCGGAGCGGTTCAGGAACATGCCCAGGGACGGGCGCCTCGTCACCCTCTGGCGCGACCGGCAGACCGGGCAGAGCGAGCAGCTGGAGCTCCTCACCGCGAAGGCCGAAGGCGCCGACGCGGAAGCCGACATCAGGGCGTACATCCGCACCGTCGCGAGCGTGGCGGGCATCCCTGAGCACTTCCTGGCGGTCGGCGACACGGGGAACCGCGCCACGGCGGAGTCCATGAGCGAGCCGATGGTGCGGCGCATGGAGGCCCTGCAGCAGTTGATCGTCGGCGTGCTCACCGA
>CAYSHC010000194.1:0-1823 GCA_964430855.1 uncultured Vicinamibacteraceae bacterium | reverse complement strand
GCCGGAGGCGGGCGATTGCGGCTCCCCGCGTCTCTCCCCACCCCGTGATCTTCGCGATGAGCGGATCGTAGTACACCGGCACGTCGTCGCCGTCGGTCACGCCGCGATCGTCCCGGACACCCGGTCCGGACGGCACCGTCACCGACGTCACCAGCCCGGGCGACGGCAGGAAGCCGCGGTCGGGATCCTCGGCGTACACCCGGCACTCGATGGCATGCCCGCGCGGCTCGAGCGTCCGTGCCGGGTCGAGCGTCAGCTGCTCACCGAGCGCAACGCGCAGCTGCCACTGCACCAGGTCGACACCCGTCACCGCTTCCGTCACGGGGTGCTCGACCTGCAGCCGCGTGTTCATCTCGAGGAAGTAGAACGAGCCGTCCCGATCGACCAGGAACTCGATCGTGCCCGCGTTGGTATAGCCGACGGCGCGCGCGATCCGCACGGCGGCGTCGGCCATCGCGTGGCGCGTCTCGTGCGGCAGCGCGACAGCCGGCGACTCCTCCACCACTTTCTGGTGGCGCCGCTGGATGGAGCACTCACGCTCGACGAACGGCACGATGCGGCCCGCGTGGTCGCCGATGAGCTGGATCTCGACGTGGCGGGGCTCGACCAGACGACGCTCCATGTAGCACCGGCCGTCGCCGAACGCCGACTGCGCCTCGGAGGCCGCGCGGCGCGCGGCGTCGACGAGCTGCCCGGGCCACTCAACGGTGCGCATGCCTTTGCCGCCGCCACCGGCCACCGCCTTGATCAGCAGCGGGTATCCGACCGTCTCGGCAGCAGCCACGATCTCGGCCTCGGGTGCATCGGCCTCGAACGGCGGCGTCCCCGGCACCACCGGCACGCCGACGCCCAGCGCGATCTCCCGGGCGGCCGTCTTGCCGCCCATCCGCGCAATCGCGTCGGCCGACGGCCCGACGAACGTCAGGCCGGCCTGCCGGCACGCGTCGGCGAAGGCCGGGTTCTCAGCGAGGAAGCCGTACCCCGGATGGACGAGCGACGCACCCGAGCGACGGGCGGCGTCGATGATCGCGTCGATGCGCAGGTAGCTCTCGGTCGACGGGGCCGGCCCGAGCCGATGCGCCTCGTCGGCCAGCCGCACGTGCAGCGCGCCGCGATCGCAGTCCGAATAGACGGCCACCACGCCAAGCCCGAGCGCGCGGCACGCACGAATGATGCGGACCGCAATCTCCCCCCGATTGGCAACGAGAACCTTCATCGACACGGCACGGACACGGACGCTGCGGTCGTCAGAGCGGCATATTGCCGTGCTTGCGCGACGGCATGCGTTCCCGCTTGGTGCGACACGCCTCGAGCGCCGTGATCAGCACGCGACGCGTGGCCCGCGGCTGGATGATCCCGTCGACGAAGCCGCGCGCAGCGGCTACGAAAGGATTGGCCAGCCGTTCCCGCAGCTCCTGCGCGCGGCGCTGCCGCTCGGCGGCCGGATCACCGGCTTCGGCAATCTCCTCCCGGTACAGGATGTTGACGGCCGCCTCGGGTCCCATGACGGCAATCTCGGCCGTCGGATACGCGAAATTGAAGTCGGTGCGCAGGTGCTTGCTCGCCATGACGCAGTAGGCGCCGCCGTAGGCCTTGCGCGTGATGATGGTGACCTTCGGCACGCTCGCCTCGGCAAACGCGTACAACAGCTTCGCGCCCGCCCGGATGATCCCGCCGTGCTCCTGGGCGACCCCGGGCAGGAAGCCCGGTACGTCCTCGAACGTGACGAGCGGGATGTTGAACGCGTCGCAGAAGCGGACGAACCGCGCGGCCTTCACCGACGCATCGATGTCGAGGCAGCCGGCCAGCACCGCCGGCTGGTT
>CAYSHC010000193.1:0-1850 GCA_964430855.1 uncultured Vicinamibacteraceae bacterium | reverse complement strand
TCTCTCAGACGGGGCTGTGACCCGAGACGCGCTCCAGCGCTACTTGTAGCGGTAGTGGTTGCCGGACGCTCAACACGGCGCTGACCTGTGGAGATGGCCTTGGAACAGCTCCTTGGGCCACGTTTGGGCCACATGCGGCCTCGGCGACCGAGACGCGACTCTCAGCCTGGGCGAGCTGCAGGTCGCCTCAGGCCGCCGACCCGTGCTCGAGCCGCTCGGCGATCCACACCTTGATGATCGACTGGCGGGTGACGCCCAACCGCCTGGCCTCCCGGTCCAGCGACTCCACCATCCACGCGGGGAAGTCCACGTTGACCCGGCGTTGCTCGGTTCCCGGGCGGCGCGCCTGTTCGAGGTCGAGGGCGTCCGTGACGTCCTCTCCGCGATCGAACCGCTGGTCGAACTCCCTAGCCTTCATAGACCGCGACCTCCTCGTCCCGTGAGCGGCGCACCGAGATGATCCTCGTGCGCTCCTGCCGGCGGGTCACCACGGCGGACCAGTGTCGGCCCTCGATGCGGCCGATCACGAGCCATCGGGGCTCGTCGACCGTTCGGGCCGGAACCTCCACACGCATCGGGTCCTGCCACAGCCGTTGCGCCTCGACGAAGTCGATGCCGTGCTTCGCCATGTTCCCGGCGCTCTTGTCGGCGTCGAACTCGAACTCCATCCGTAGGTCTCCGTTGGGTATAGAAACTATACCCAGACAGCGCGGCACGGCGGGTTCACCGGTCGGCGGCCTGAGTCATGACTTGACGTCCCCCGAGCGCTGCGTCGAGCACGACTCGACCTCGCTCGGCGTCGGACGGCATGACGTGGGCGTACGTGCGCAGCAGCAATGCCCCGCCGTCGCCGTGCCCGAGCCACGCTGCGACCGCCGCGACGCTGACCCCGTCGCTGAGCAGCGTCGATGCGTACACGTGCCTCAGCATGTGGTAGCCCTCGTCGCGCGTCGCCGACAGACCGGCAGCGCGCAGGGCCGGCTTCCATGCCCGGTCGTTCCACGAGCCACGGTTGACCGGCCCCCCGCTCGTGTTCGTGAAGACCAGTGGGACCGCCACCTCACCGCCGCCCCTTCCGGTCCACGGCAAGGTGACCTCGGCCGGTGGGAACCTGTGGATGTGCTGGGCAAGGGCAACCGCGACCACGTCGGGAAGCGGCACGGTGCGGGCCTTGCCGCGCTTGGGTGGGGCGAACACGAGGCCCCGGCCCGACAACCACTTGACCTGGCGGCGGACCTCCACCATGCGGCGCAGGAAGTCGATCGTGTCGACACCTAGTCCGAACGCCTCGCCCTGCCGCAATCCGAGGCCGGCGCCGGCCGGGACAAGTGCCCGGTAGCGCTCGGGGAGGCCGTCCCCTACCGCGTCCACCGTCGCGACGTCCCATGCGTCACGCCGCGCGTCGGGCAGCGCGGGCGCTTTCACCGACCGCGACCGGCAGGGGTTGGACGCGATCAGGCCGTCCTCGACGGCGGCGCCGAGGATGGTGGACAGTGTGCCGAGCAGCAGCCTGGCGTAGCTCGGCTCGTGTGTGCGAGCGAGGCCGCCCAGCCAACTCTGGATAGTGCTCGGCTTGACGTTGCGGAGCTCGAGTTCGCCGAACGCGGGGAGAAGGTGAGCGCGAAGCCGTGAGGCGATCCCCTCGGCGGTCTTCGCGTCCACCGTGAGCGACGCCGCCCACCGCTCGGCGAACTCGCCGAACGGGACCTTGCTAGCCCCGGGATCGATGAACTGGCCGCGCAGCATGTCGGTCTCAACTGAAGCGGCGAACGCCTTCGCGTCCGACTTGCGAACGAACGACTGCGAGCGGTCGGCTCCCTGCGGGTTCCGGTAGCGCACGCGCCACGGCT
>CAYSHC010000192.1:0-1899 GCA_964430855.1 uncultured Vicinamibacteraceae bacterium | reverse complement strand
TCCGGATGACCGTCCCGATGGCCTCCGACGGTTCCTCGGTCAGCGCGACGGGCAGGCAATGGACAATGCTCCAGCCGTACATCAACCGCTCGATCTCGTCGCCGGGCGCATGGAAGTGCTCGGCGACCTTTTCGTCCGCGACGAGGATCGCGCCGTCAGGCGCGAGGGCCTGGCGCGCCGCGCGCAGGGCGTCTGCCGGCCGTGCCATGTCGTGAAGCGCCTCGAGCACGAGCACGAGATCGAACGGACCCTGCGCCGCGATGGCGTCGGCGCCGCATACCTCGAACCGCGCGGCGACCCCCTGAGCGGCGGCGTTGGCACGCGCGTCGGCGATGGACGCCTCGTCGGCGTCGAGCCCGACGACCTCGGCGCGCGGGAACGCCCGGGCGAGGGCGATCGTGGACCAGCCGGCCCCGCAGCCGACGTCGGCGACGCGCGTCGACGTCGAGCGCAGCCGCGCGTGGATGTCGGGTGCCGCCGGTATCCAGCGGTCGACAAGGTCGGTCGTGAACGCCGGCCTGTTGATGCCCGCCTGGCCCTTGCGGAAGGCCTCGCCGAAGCGCGGGTACGGCACGCCCTTCCCGCTGCGGTACGCGTCGAGGACGTCGCCGAGCGCGCCGCCGATCCCCGCGACCATCTGTGCGAGTGGCGCGAGATGCGCCGGGTGCTCCTCGGACACGAGGACGTTCGCATGCTCGGCAGGCAGGCGGTACCTCCGCTCGTCGGGCGGCCGGTTCGGCTGCTCGGCGACGAGGAAGCCGGCGACGGCCTGCTGCTCCAGCCACTCGCGCGCATAACGCTCGGCGATGCCCGCACGTTCGGCGAGCGCCGCCGGCGTCAACGTGCGATCCGGCACGAACGCGGCGTACAGGCCCAGTTCCTTCCCGATGTAGACGCCGAAGAGCTCGAGCGTCTGGACGGCCGACTCGAGCAGGCGAGAGGACAGTGCCTCTTCCGCGCTGATGGTCGTACACGACATGGCGATCCCTCCCTGAAACATGGCAACGGCAGCGGCGGCGCGCAGGGCGCCGCACTCTCCCTCATGGGCGTGAGGAACGCGCCTCACGATGGAAGGCACGTCCACGCCACCGGGTGCTCCGGGGAGTAGACGCAGTACGTGCCGGTCCGCACGCTGTGTTCGAGGTGCCTGCCGAGGGAGGGGTGGACCACGGCGATCTTCCTGATGGCGCTGCGGATGCGCCATGTCACGGCCGAGCGGGCGCGCTCGGTGGCACTGCCGAGCGCGCGCGACCGGCCGCCGAGGCCAAGCGCCCCGGAGAGCGCCTCGACCAGCGCATCCATCTCGGCACGGGCACGGGCGGCACGTGCCGCGTCGTTGTCGCGCTCGGCCTCGTCGATCTCGCGCTGGAGGTAGTGGATGCGCTCGCGGTACCCGCGCCGGGCCCGCTCGTCGAGCACCTCCTGCCGGCCGGCCACCTCGGCCGGACGGCCGGCCAGGTCCAGGCAATGGCACTCGTCGCCCGGCCGCGACAGCAGGAGCGCCAGGTCGTGCAGGCCCTTCGCGTCCGAAAGGCTGACGCGCAGGCCGTCGAACGTCAGCGACGCGCCGTCGAACCGGAACTCGCCGGCATCGGGACGGTGCGTGTGGCGCGCCCCGACGGCGACGGCGGCGCGGTCGTAATCCGGGTCCATCGCCAGCCCGGCACGCTGCAACCCCCGTCGTGATTCTCTCGACGTCCTCGGCGCGACGGAACGGGTTGACGTGCAGGAGCCAGCGGAGCGGCTCGCCCGGCTCGGGATCGCGCCCGAACAGGACGCGTTCCCTGAACTCGGCCAGGAAGCGGTGCAGGTACTCGGAAGCTCGGGCGGTGTCGCCGGCCTGGGCGCACGCCGCAGGCGACCGACGCCTCGTAGCGGCCGAGCACCAGCAGCGACAGC
>CAYSHC010000191.1:0-1923 GCA_964430855.1 uncultured Vicinamibacteraceae bacterium | reverse complement strand
CCCCGAGGCCGTACGGGCCCTGAGCTCCTCGGACGGCGCGCTGGCCGTCTTCGATGACCTTCAGGAGGACTCCACGGTACTGGTCTAGCGTCTGAAGGACGTAGGTGCGCCGCTCGGGCGACAGGCCCCGCAGCTCGAAGATCATCGTGGCGTGCTCGCGCTGATTGGCGAGCAGCTCGTGAATGGTGGTGCGCACCAGCGCGTCGAAGCGCTCGAGCGGCGCGGTAGCGCCGGCCAGCGCCGTTTCACTCGCGCGCAGGAGCTGCGAGAGCGAGGAGGCGCAGATCTCGTAGAGGAGGTCTTCCTTGCTGGCGACGTGATGGTAGAGCGTCGCCTGCTGGAGCCCGAGGGTTGCCGCGATGCGCCGCGTCGTGGTGGCGCGGTAGCCGTGCGTCCAGAACAGCTCGGCCGAGGTGGCCAGGAGCCGGGAGCGATGCGGTGATGGAGTCCGGGAAGTCAGTGCCACTGGAGTGTCTCTGCGCTCAAGAATTCGACGTTGTGGATTGCAGCGCGGATCTTGCTGTATGGCACTGAAAGACCGCAAGCGACAGGTCGGGTGCCGACGTCGCAGAGCCGGGACGCTGCCGGCGGCGCGGTGAGGTCGAACGGCCGGTTTTCCGAAGGAATCAGCGTTTTTCGGCCGAAGAAACCGCTACCGCACGAGTCGCGCGGGACGTATTCGGACGGGCCGAGCAGCCCCGATTTTGGTCCGACCACTGGGCCTTCGGCCCCCGCGACCAGCCTGGGCGGGTGGTATCATTCCGCCGCCCGCACGCCTGCCGGCCGGGTCCTGACGGGCGGCCTGCCGCCAGGCTCATGAACGCCATCCGAAGGTAACCACGCCATGATGAGACGCGCGTTCCTGCTTCCCCCGCTGGCGGCGATGCCGGGCGCTCCACACCAGCCGGCACGCGAGCAAATGGCCGACGGCGACCTGGCTGCGCCGGCGGCGCATGTCGCGGCCCTGTTGTCACCTGCCGCGGCGAAAGCTGGAGCACGGTGAGGCTGGCGGTGGAAGGCGTCGACAGGTGTGGCCGCGCATGGTCCGGCAGCGGGTGGCGCCTGCAGCTGTCTGCCGGCTGGCGTCGCAGCCTGACGGCGGGCCGCAGCATGACACTGATCGCGTCCGGGGATGAGGACGGCGCCTGTCGCTGATACCTTTGAAAGGTTCGATGACTGATTCGAGCAACATCCCCGTCGACCCGGCGGGGCCGGTTCTCGTGACCGGCGCCGCCGGATTCATCGGCTCGCGGCTCGTCGAAGCCCTCGCCGCTCGCGGGCTGCCGTTCGTTGCGGTCGATACGGCCGGGCACTTCGACACTCGCCCGGAGCACGCGCCGATCGACCGTCGCTCCATCGTCGACGTGCGTGCGCTGGCGGACTGGCTCGAGACGGCGCCGCCGCTGCGCGCGGTCGTTCACCTCGGGGCCTGCACCGACACGCGCGAGACCGATCGCGACTACCTCAACCGTCGCAATCTTCAGGCCTCGCAGGCGCTCTGGACCTGGACCGCGGCCCGCGCCGTGCCGCTCATTTACGCCAGCAGCGCCGCAACCTACGGCGACGGCCGCTTCGGCTACGACGACGAAGAGGCGCTGATTCCGAAGCTAGTCACGATCAATGCGTACGGCGAGTCGAAGCAGAAGTTCGACTTGTGGGCGCTCGAGCAGGAGCGACAGGGGCACGCGCCGCCGGCCTGGTGCGGCCTGAAGTTCTTCAACGTGTACGGCTACGGCGAGCGGCACAAGGGGCCGATGGCGAGCGTGGTGCTTCAGGCCTTCGATCAGATCCGCGCAACGGGCCGGCTCCGCCTCTTCCGCAGCCATCGGCCCGGCATTGCCGACGGCCACCAGGCGCGCGACTTCGTCTTCGTCGACGACGTGGTCGACACGCGAGTGGCTCTGCTCGGGCGGCCGCTCGCGC
>CAYSHC010000190.1:0-2044 GCA_964430855.1 uncultured Vicinamibacteraceae bacterium | reverse complement strand
CGGGCACGTCGGGCTGCAGCCGCTTGGCCTCCCGCAGCACGGCGATGCCGTCGCCGTCAGGCATCCGGATGTCGGAGATGACCAGGTCGTATGGCTGGCGCCTCAGCGCCGCGAGCGCCTGCGTCGCGCCGTCGGCCACCGTCACGTCGTGGCCGTCACGCGACAGCATGATGGCGAGGAACTCCCGCATCGAGCGCTCATCGTCGACGACGAGGACACGAGCGGCCCCGGCGACGCTGGAGGCGCGGGTCTCGGGCATCGGCAGACCGACTCCCGCCATCAGGCGGCTCCGCCGGCAGCCGCCAGCGTCGTCCTGGCGTCCTGCCGATCGGCACGGCCATCGATCGGATCGGCCCACGGGATGCGCACCTCGACGCGCGTCCCGCAACCGGGCTGCGACGTGACGTGCACGGCGCCGCCGTGATCGGTGACGATGCGGTGGACGATGGAAAGCCCGAGGCCGGTCCCCTGCCGGAACCCGCCCTGGAACGGCTGGAACATGCGCTCGACGGCCTCGGGCTCCATGCCGACCCCTTCGTCCTCGACGGCGAGGACGAGCGTGGGCTCGCGCCTGCCGCTCTCCGCCTCGTGCGTCACGTGCAGCGTGACGCGCCCGCCGTCGGGCATGGCCTTCAGCGCGTTGGTCGCGAGGTTCCAGAGCACCTGCCGCATCTGCGCCTCGTCGACGTGGTGGTGCACGGGCAGCTCGGGTACGTCGGCCACGACCTGGTGCCGGCTGCCGACGGTGCCGCCCCTCATGAGCAGCTCCACCGTCTCGCGCGCCAGCGGCCGGACGTCGATGGTCGCGCGGCTCACCCGCTGCGGACCCGCGTAGGTAAGGAAGTCCTTGATCGTCTGGTTCAGCCGCTGCGACTCGCGCAGCACGATGTCGAGCAGCACCGCCTGGTCGTCACGCAGCGACAGCTCGCGCTGGAGCAGCTGGATCGACCCCGAGATCGAGGCGAGCGGGTTGCGGATCTCGTGGGCGATCCCTGCTGCCATCTCGCCGACCGCCGCGAGCCGCGCCTGACGCTGCTGCTCGCGCTCGCGCTGCTTGATCAGCGTCAGGTCCTGGAACGTGACGAGCTCGCCGGCGACCTGCCCGGCGTCGTTGACGAGCGGGGCCACCGTCGCGCCGAGCTCGAGTGATTCGCCGCGCTCCCTGTCGAAGCTGAACTCGAACCGTGCCGGCATGCCTTGCGAGAGCCCCACCTGCCAGCCCGCCGGCAGCTGGAGCACGTCGACGAGTGGCCGTCCCAGCACGCCTTCCGACGACAGGCCCGTGATGGCCGCGGCCGTCCGGTTGAACAGCACGACGCGGCCGGCCGCGTCGGCCGCCACCACGCCCCCGACCATGCTGTCGAGCACGCGCTGGCTGAGCGTCGTGAGGTCGGCGAGGTCGAGGTGCGCGCGCTCGAGGTCCGCGCTGGTCCGGTCGAGCGAGGCCGACAGGTGCCCCACCAGCAGCGCCACGGACACGACGCCCAGCGCCTGGATGCCGAAGGTTGCCAGCGCCATGCGCAGCGGCGGCAGCCACGGCGCAGGCGGCCCGCCGAGCCAGGCCGGCGCCGTCGTGTCGCCGTACTGGAGGGCGACCATGGCCCCGGAGCCCAGCACCAGCGCCACCGCGACCCGCAGGCCGGCGTCGCGGCCGCACAGGGCGGTCGCGGCGAGCACCGGCAGCAGGAGCACCGGCGCAAACAGGGTGGTGATGCCGCCGGTCACCCAGACGAGCACCAGCACCATCCCCACGTCGGCGGCCAGCTGCGGGGCCACGATGCGGGTGGACGCGCGCGTGGCCGTCGCGAGGCCCACGGCGCTGGTGACGATCGGGATCGCCAGCAGCAGCATTCCCCACGACGCGCGCTCCATGTCGCCGCGCCCGGCCGCCAGCGTCACGATGGGGACAAACACCGCCAGCGCCAGCACCGCGCGCAGCCCGGCGAGCCAGCGCACGCCGCGCGGCTCGAGGTACGGCGCCGGCCTGGCTGGCGCGGGAGGCACCCCGATCGGGTACCACGTCCTGGCGATGGGCAGCGTCGTC
>CAYSHC010000189.1:0-2134 GCA_964430855.1 uncultured Vicinamibacteraceae bacterium | reverse complement strand
GTGTTAACGGCGGCTGTAAAACTGACAGTTGTGGCGGGCGAAAATCTGACAGTCGGCAGCACGGTCTGGCTGCCGGCTGAGAGCCTCGCTCCCGGCCGGTGATTTACATCACCATGCGTCTCTGCGACGAGCGGAGGCGCGATGTTCGGACGGGAGACCCGGATGCTACTCAGGCATTACCTGGAGCAAGGCACCAGCAAGAGTGCGCTGGCGCGTCAGTTGGGCGTCAGCCGCGACACGATCCACCGGTGGATTCGCGACGGTGGGCTCGACCGCGATCTCGATGAGGAGACGGTACGGTACGGGCCGCGGCCGCCGGTGCCGACCAAGCTCGAGCCGTACAAGCCGATCATTGAGGCGAGGCTGGCGGCCTATCCCGCGCTCTCGGCGGTCCGCCTGCTCGACGAGATCCGAGCGGCCGGGTACACCGGCGGGTACACGCAGCTGAAGGCGTTCGTCCGGCGCGTGCGCCCGACACCGCCCCCCGAGTCGGTGATCCGTTTCGAGACGCCCGCCGGCCGTCAGGCGCAGGTGGACTTCGCGCGGTTTCGGTTCGACTGGGGCGTGCGCTACGCGCTGCTGGTGGTGCTCGGCTATTCGCGGTTGCTCTGGTGCCGGTTCTATCCCCGCCAGGACATGGCCACGCTGATCGACGGCCTCGAAGACGCGTTTCTCTATTTCGGCGGCGTGCCGCAGGAGTTGCTGTTCGATCAGATGAAGGCCGTGATCACGCGGGACCTGCGCCTGGAAGGCGGCGCGCTCGTCCGCAATGCCGAGTTTCTCCGCTTCGCGCACCACTGGGGCTTCACGCCGCGCGCGTGTCGGCCGTATCGGGCGCAGACCAAAGGCAAGGTCGAGCGCCCGGTCCGCTACCTGCGGGGGAATTTCGTCTACGGCCGCACGTTTCTCCACGATGCCGATCTCGACCAGCAGCGTCAGCTGTGGCTCGACCGCGTCGCCAATGTGCGCCTCCACGGCACCACCGGCGAGCGCCCCCGCCTGCGCTTCGACCGCGAGGAGCGGTTCCTGCTGCAGCCCTTGGCCGCCCGGCGCTACACCTCGCTGGTGGTCGAGCGACCGGCCAGGCCGGCGGCGGCCATGGCCGCGCCGCGTCCCGTCGTCGTGGTCGAGAAGCGGCCGCTCACCGCCTACGCGCATCTTGCCGGCGGTGCAGCATGAAGACGGTCGCCCTGTCTCGGCGTGATCGGCTCCGTCAGCTGCTCGCCGACTTGCGGATGCCCGGCGCGCTCGAAGCCCTCGATACGATTCTCCATGGCGTCGATGGCGGGGCGCTGACGGCGCCCGAGGCGATCGAGCAGCTGCTCACCGCCCAGATTCAGTTGCGCAATAACCGACGGCTTCAGGCCGCGATGCGCTCCAGTCGCCTGCCGGTCGTCAAGCAGCTACGGGATTTCGACTTCACGTTTCAGCCGTCGCTGCGACGCGAGCAGATCGAGAGTCTGCACGAGCTCGGGTTTGTCGAGCGCCGCGAGAATGTCATCTTCCTCGGCCCGCCCGGCGTCGGCAAAACGCACCTGGCGATCAGCTTGGCGATTGCCGCCGCGCAAAGCGGGCGGCGTGTCTACTACGGCACCCTCGCCGACCTGATTACGTCACTCGAGGAAGCCCAGGCCGCCGGGCGCTTGCAGGCGCGTCTGAAGGTCCTGACGCACCCGGCACTGCTGGTCGTCGACGAGATTGGGTATCTCCCCATCAGCCGGACCGGCGCCATGCTCTTTTTCCAGCTGATGACCCGCCGGTACGAGCACGCCTCGACCGTGCTGACGTCCAATAAAGGCTTTGAGGAGTGGGGCGAGATTTTCGGTGACGACGTCATGGCCGCGGCGCTGATCGACCGCCTCGTCCACCATTGCCATCTGGTGACGATCCGCGGCAACAGCTATCGCATGCGGCAACACACGGAGCTCTGGCAGACCTTGCATGCGCCGCCAGACGCCGAACCGACCAGCCCCCGCCGGCGGTCACGTCAGGAGGCCACGACGAACTGAGGCTCGTCCCCTCGCCGATCTGTCAGATTTTCACCCGGCGGAACTGTCAGATTTTGGACCGGCGTTGACACCACGACGCACAACACGCGTCGTGGGGGCCCCGGGGCTTGACCGAACCGTGGCTC
>CAYSHC010000188.1:0-2309 GCA_964430855.1 uncultured Vicinamibacteraceae bacterium | reverse complement strand
TCCGGCGGTCTCGAGGGGGGCGCGCCGAAAGCACCTCGCGCGGCCGCACTGCTGCGCCAGTCGACGCCACACGCTCGCGCGCCGTACACTCGAGCCCACCGCCCCACGTCTCAGGAGATACCAGTCCGATGAATGCCCGGTTCGTCACGGCCATCCTCCCCTTCGCGCTCCTGCTGTCGGCGCAGGCGCAGGAGGCGCCACACATCTCCGAGGCTGCCCGCCGCCTGCACGAGGACGCGTTCGTGCTCGACGGGCACCTGCACATGATCAACAGGCAGCTCCACCTCGGCGGGAACATCGGCGACCGTCAGGCCGACGGGCAGGTCGACCTGCCGCGCATGAAGGAAGGCGGGATCGACGCCTTCTTCATGACGCTGTACGTGATGGAGCAGTACTACCCGCCGCGCTACGAGACGAAGCAGACGCTGCGCCTCGTGAACATGGCGCTCGATCAGATCGAGCAGAACCGCGACGTCGTCGAGCTCGCGCTCGATGCCGACGACATCGCCCGCATCAACAGGGCGGGCAAGATGGCCGCCGTGCTCGACCTCGAAGGCGGCTTCGACCTGGACGGCGACCTCGACGTCCTGCGGGCGCTGTACCGGCTGGGCCTGCGGGTGGTGCAGCTCCCGGCCCACAACTGGTCGAACGAGTTCGCCGACTCGTGCTGCGCGCCCGCCCGGTGGAACGGCCTCACCGACCACGGCCGCGCCGTCGTGCGCGAGATGAACCGGCTCGGGATGCTGATCAACGTCTCGCATGCCTCCGACGAGACGATCGCGCAAACCCTGGAGGTGAGCACCGACCCCATCGTCGCCACACACCACGGGCTGCGCAGCCTGAACGACATCCCGCGCAACATGCCCGACGACCTGCTCAGGAAGCTCGCGGCCAACGGCGGCGTCATCGGGTTCCACATCGGCAATGCGTTCCACAATCGCCGCCAGTTCGAGTGGCTGTCGCAGCACACCGGCAAGCCGTTCTGGGACACCTCGGAGGTTGCCGCGGAGAGGGAGCGGCTGCCGATCGCGACAATCGACCGCCTGCTGGCGCCGCAGTTCCCGCTGGTCGAGGCGCGGGCGCCCGATGCGCTGCTGCTGTCGGTGGATGAATGGGTGGACGTCGTGGATCGGGCCATCCAGCTGGTGGGCGAGGACCATGTGGCGCTTGGCACCGACTTCGACGGCGGCCCGACGCCGCCACTCGGCATGCGCGACGTCCGCGACCTCGCGATGGTCACCGACGCCATGCTGCGTCGGGGCTACTCGCCGGAGCGCATCAGGAAGTTCCTCGGGGGGAACCTGCTGCGCGTGTTCACGCAGGTCACCAGCAAGGGGGATCGCTAGCCATGGCCGGGAGAGTCGCACCACGCCGTTCGGAGATGACACGCCGGGAGCTGCTCGGCACGACAGCGATGGCGGGCCTCGCCGCCCTGGGCGGCGTCGCGCCCGGCGCCGCCGCGCAGGCGCCCCCCGCACGCCCGCGCATCGCCTGCCTTGTCACGTTCTGGGGGGCGACGCGGTCCCATGCCGACTGGATCGTCACCAAGCTGATCGACGGCTACTGGTGGCAGGGCGCGCACAGGCCGTCCCGCGTGGAGGTCGCGTCCGTCTACATCCACCAGCGCGAGACGAGCGGCCTCGGGCAGAAGGTGTGTCGCGCGAAGGGCATCCCCATCTTCGACTCCGTCGCCGATGCGGTCACGCTTGGCGGCAGGACGCTGGCCGTCGACGGCGTCGTCATCGTCGGCGAGCACGGCGAATACCCGACCAACCTGAAAGGCCAGTGGCTGCTGCCGCGGTGGTGGTTGTACCAGCAGGTGATCCGGGTGTTCGAGCAGAGCGGACGGTCGGTGCCGATCTTCAACGACAAGCACCTCTCCTACGACTGGGACGAGGCGAAGTGGATGTTCGACAAGTCGCGCGAGCTGAAGTTTGCCCTCACGGGTGGGTCCTCCATTCCCGTCTACTACCGCGAGCCCGAGATCGAGCTTGACGTCGACACGCCCATCAGATCGTCGGTGGTGGTGGGCGGAGCCTCCGATGAAGGCGCGTTGTTCCACTGCGTGGACGTCCTGCAGGCGTTCGTCGAGCGGCGCCGGGGCGGTGAGACGGGCGTCAGGGCCGTGCAGAGCATTCGCGGCCCCGAGACGTGGCAGTGGGCCGAACGCAACCAGTGGGCGATGACGTTGCTCGAATCCATCCGCACCCGGCTGGATCTCGAGCCTGGCCACTTCCAGCAGA
The DNA here is from genome assembly GCA_964430855.1 of uncultured Vicinamibacteraceae bacterium. GTDB lineage: Bacteria > Acidobacteriota > Vicinamibacteria > Vicinamibacterales > Vicinamibacteraceae > JAEZDP01. Next base: position 66 of record CAYSHC010000188.1, on the reverse strand, counting down.
TCAAGGTCCCGAACGTCTGCGTGGTCGAGTATCGCGACGGCACGCAGGCCGCCGTCTTCTCGGCAC
>CAYSHC010000187.1:0-2393 GCA_964430855.1 uncultured Vicinamibacteraceae bacterium | reverse complement strand
TCGCCGGCCATGCCGTGGCGCGAGGGGCACGCGACGGCCGGCGTCTCGGCACTCGCCGCCTCGTGGGGCTTCGCCGAGGGCGCGCAGGACTACGTGGACGCCAGCGGCGCCCGCTACCAGACGTTCATCCTGCTGGCCAACCCGAACCCGGCGCCCATCGCCGTGCTCGCCACGTTCCTGCGCGAGGACGGCACCGGCATCCGGCAGTACACGTGCGTGCCCGGCAACGGCCGCACGAACATCTGGACGACGCTCTACCCGGAGCTGAGCAACCAGCGGTTCGCCACGTTCGTCCAGAGCGTGGCCAGCGGCGCGGGTGCCGTGTGCCCGAACGCCACAGCCGGCGGCGAGCCCTTCGTGGCCGAGCGCGCGATGTACTGGGGCGACGGCTTCCAGGGCGGCCACGTCAACGTCGGCACGCCATGGGCCGGGGCGGTCGTGGCTCCGCCCGCGCCTGACTTCACCCTCGTCGCGGCGCTCGCGGGACCCGCGTCGGGCCGCCTGAGCGGCGGCGAGTGGGTCGAGATCAGCACGCTGAACGCCAGCGCCGACGTCCAGGTGCTGTTCGGCGCGACGCTCTCGCCGGCCGTGCAGTTCCTCAACGTCGACGGCGGCGCGGCCGTCATCCGCGCGATGACGCCCGTCCGCACGCCGGCCACCGGTTACGGGACGACAGGCCCCGTCACCGTGACCGTGCAGAGCGGAGGCCGGGCGGCGGCCGCCGGCACGTTCACGTTCACGTTCAACGTGCTCGCGTTCGGCGACAGCATCACCTGGGGCACGGTGAACATCTACGACCCCGAGAGCGGAACGCGCCTGTACACCGTCCAGACGGAGACGCCGTACCCGCTGGGTCTCAAGAACATCCTTTCAGCGGACCCGCGCTTCGGGCCGTACGTCCGCGTCATGAACGCGGGCTACCCCGGCGAATGGGCCACGCAGTTTGGCGAGGCGCGCCTGCCGCGGTGCCTCGCCACCGGCCCCGTCAGCACGTGCGGGTTCCCGAACGTGCCGGCCCTTCCCGGGGATTTCGTGCGCCCGTTCGACGTCGTCATCATCCAGGAGGGCGTCAACGACCTGATGTGGGAGATCTCGCCACAGCGTGTCAGGGATGCGCTGTGGGTGATGACCAACACCGCGCGCGCGTACGGCGTCCGGGTGATCATCAGCCGCTTCGACTCGTTCGGGCCGAACAAGTACACGGGCTACTGGACCGGGCTGAACGAAACCTCGACGCTCGGGGCGTTGATCGACCAGCTGGCGGTCGCCGAGGCCCTTCCGCGCATCAGGTTCACGGGCATCACCATGAGCGAGGACGGCGTGCACCCCATCCAGATGGGCTATGACACGATGGCGGCGCTCGCCGCGGAAAAGGTGCGCGAAGCCTTTCCGCAGCACCCGGGGTCGTAGCCGTCCCCCCACGGCGCGCCGCTCACGTACGCGACGCACGCGACAGCCACATCGGCACGCGCGCCGCGAGCAGGACGACGAGCACCGCCGCGTACGCGAGCGGCTCGCGGATGTCGGCGCCGCGCACCTGCCACAGGAAGTGCACGATCCCGAGCGCCGTTGCCACGTAGACCAGGCGGTGGAGCCGCGCCCACCGCCGCCCGCCGAGCCGGCGGATCCACCCGGCCGTGGAGGTCACGGCCAGCGGGATCAGCAGGACGAACCCGGCAAACCCCGCCGTGATGTAACGACGCTTGGCGACGTCGTCCCAGATCGCCGCCAGGTCGAAGAACTGGTCGAAGACCAGGTACGTGCAGAAGTGGAGGCAGAGGTACGCGAAGGCGACGAGGCCGATCATGCGCCGGTAGCGGATCAGCACGTTCCACCCCGTCAGCCGCCGCAGCGGCGTGATGGCCAGCCCGACGAGCAGGAACCGCAGCGTCCAGATGCCCGACACGTCGGTGATGTCGGCAATCGGGTTCACGCTCAGCCCGCCCGTGAACGCCCGCCACAGCAGCAGCGCCATCGGCAGCAGGCACACAACGGTAGGGACGGCTCTCTGAGCCGTCCAGAGAGCTAGGGACGGCCTTCCGGGCCGTCCTTCGTCCGCACGCCGATTCAGAAGTTCTTCCTCAGGTCCATCCCGTCGTAGAGGGACGCCACCTGCTCCGCATAGCCGTTGAACATCAGCGTCTTCCGCCTGAACAGCTCGCCGATGCGCCGCTCGCGGGCCTGGCTCCAGCGCGGGTGGTCCACCTCGGGGTTCACGTTCGAGTAGAAGCCGTACTCGTGCGGCTGCAGCGCGTTCCAGGAGCAGTGGGGCTGCGTCGTCGTGAAGCGGATGTGCACGATGGACTTGATGCTCTTGAAGCCGTACTTCCAGGGCACGACGAGCCGCAGCGGCGCGCCGTTCTGGTTGGGCAGGTCCTTGCCGTAGAGCCCGG
>CAYSHC010000186.1:0-2448 GCA_964430855.1 uncultured Vicinamibacteraceae bacterium | reverse complement strand
TCGCCGGCCATGCCGTGGCACGAGGGGCACGCGACGGCCGGCGCGCCCGCGCCCGACGCACGCTGGGCCTTCGCCGACGGCGCGCAGGACTACGTCGACACGTCAGGGCAGCCTTACCAGACCTTCCTGCTCCTTTCCAACCCGAACCCTGTGCCGATCGCCGTGCGCGCGACCTTCGTGCGCGAGGACGGCACGGGCGTCCAGTACACGCAGTGCGTGCCGGCCAACGGCCGCACCGACATCTGGGCGGCCGTCATCCCGGAGCTGAGCAACAGGCGCTTCGCCGCGTTCACCGAGTCGGTTGCCACGCCGGGCGGCGAGGGCAGCCCGTGCGGGACGGCGACGGCCGGGGGCGAGGCCTACGTGGCCGAGCGCGCGATGTACTGGGGCCACGGCTACACCGGCGGCCACGCCAACGTGGGCACGCCGTGGAGCGGCTCCATCGCCACGCCCACCGCACCGGTGGACACGATTGCGGCGGCGGTCGTCGGCAACGAGGGCGTCGCCGGGCAGCCGCGCGTCGGGCGCCTGAGCGGCGGCGAGTGGGTGCTCCTCGACGTGGTGAACGTCGCGAGCGATCTCCAGGTGACGTTCGACGGACGGCCGTCGCCTGCGGTCCAGTTCCTCTCGCCCACCCGCGTGCGCGCGCTGACGCCGCGGGTCGGCAGCGTCGGCACGAAGGCCGTGACGGTGAGCAGCCGCGGGCAGTCCGGCGTCGCCGCCGACCACGGCTTCGCGTTCACGTTCCGCGTGCTGGCCATCGGCGACAGCTTCACCGAAGGCTACATCGTCGAGCGCGACTTCTCCGTCACGCCCCCTCACGACGTGCTGAAGGCGGCCTCGCCCCCGTACCCGGAGCGCCTGCGCGGGTGGCTGGCAGGCCACGGGCCGCTCGTCAACGGCGTCGTCGTGCACAACGAGGGACGCGGGGGCGAATGCGTCTCGGTGCGCGGCTGCAGCAGCAACGGGAGTTCCGGGGCGAGCCGCATCGAGGGCCTGGTTCGCGCGACGGCCTATGACGTCGTCATCATCATGGAGGGCTTCAACGACTTCAATGATGGCCGCAACCACGGTGCGTCGCTGGGAAGCGTGATCGACGCGCTGCGCTTCATGGGCCGGACGGCCCGCGCCTCCGGCGCGACGGTGATCATGGGCATCCTCGAGCCGCCGATGGCCCGGTTTGGCGGGAACATCGCGACGATGGCCGCTGAGGAAGGCTTCGAGCACCACACCTTCGGCGGCATCGAAATCGGCAACGACGGCGTGCACCCGACCCAGCGCGGGTACGACGACATGGCGGCGCAGATGTTCGGGACGATCACGGCGCTCTTTCCCTGATGGCCAACTCCGTTAAGCTACGGGTTCGGGCGCGCCAGCGACCGTGCGTGGGGCCCGTGTGTCGATGACTCAGCGATTCCTCCTGGCCATCTGCCTGGTGCTCGGCGCCGCGTCCGTCGTGGCGGCGCAGGGCGCATCCACATGGTTCCTCGCCGAAGGCGCGAACAACGCGCTCTTCGACGCCGAGATCCTCATCGCCAACCCGTCGGCGCAGGCGCTCGAGGTCACGGTGCAGCTGCTGCCGCAGCCGGACGCGCAGTGGACCACGCTGTCGAAGGTCTTCCCCGTCCTTCCGACGTCGCGGCTGACGGTGAACCTCACGGCCGAGTTCGGCCTCAACGGCAGCGCGTCGGCGCGTGTGTCGGCCGTCGTGGCAGGCAGCCCGACGCCGGCCGACATCGTCGTCGAGCGGTCGATGTACTTCCCGGACGGCACCCGCGCGGGCGGGCACAACGCGAGCGGCGTGACGCAGGCGGCGGAGCGCTGGATCCTCGCCGAGGGCGCGACCAACGCGTTCGACACCTTCGTGCTCGTCGCCAACCCGAACGCCTCGGAGACGCTCGTGCGCGCCACGTACCTCACCAACACCGGCGCCTCGTACGTGTCCGAGCAGCCCGCCCCGCCCGACAGCCGCGTCACCTTCTGGCCCGGCGAGGAGCACCCGGGCCTTGCCAGCGCCGAGTTCTCGACCATCGTCGAGTCGCTCACGCCCGGCAACGGCCTCGTCGCCGAGCGCGCCATGTACTTCAACTACCCCGCCGGCGGGTTCGCCACGGCGGGGCACGACGCGCTGGGCGTGCCGACGCCGAGCACCACGTGGTACTTCGCCGAAGGCTACACGGGCAGCAACGCGGGGACGGCGTTCGAGACGTTCCTCCTGCTGGCCAACCCCCACGAGACGCCGACGACCGTCACGGTGACCTACCAGCTCGACTCGGGGGAGGCGCTGAGCCGCGACTACGTCGTGCCGGCGCGCCAGCGGGCCACCGTCTGGGTGGACCAGGAAGGGCGGCTCGCCGACCCGAAGCTCCGTGCGGCCGCCTTCGGCATGAGCGTGCTGGCCACGCAGCCGATCGTGGCGGAGCGCGCGATGTACTGGGGCACGCCGTC
>CAYSHC010000185.1:0-2746 GCA_964430855.1 uncultured Vicinamibacteraceae bacterium | reverse complement strand
CCTCGTGCTTCGCGTACGCTTCGCGCCGAGTCCGACGGGCCTGCTGCACGTGGGCAACGCGCGCACGGCGCTGTTCAACTGGCTGCTCGCGCGGGCGTCGGGCGGCGTGTTCATCCTCCGCATCGAGGACACCGACGCCGAGCGCTCGACCGACGCGTCGGCCGACGCAATCCTCGACGACCTTCGCTGGCTGGGACTCGATTGGGACGAAGGCCCCGACGTGGGCGGGCCGGTCGGCCCGTACCGCCAGAGCGAGCGCCTTCAGACGTACCGCGAGCACGCGGAGCGGCTGCTCGAGACCGGCGCGGCCTACCGGTGCTTCTGCGTGCCAGCCGCGCTGGAAGCGGCGCGCGCCGAGGCGATTGCCGCGGGCCAGGTGCCGCGGTATCCCGGCACCTGTCGCGCGATCCCGCGTGCCGAGGCGGAGCGGCGCGCCTCGGCCGGCGAGCCCTTCGTCGTCCGCTTCCGCGTGCCCGACGTGGAGGCCGTCAGCTTCGACGATCTGATCCGCGGGTCCATCACCATCGACGCGTCGCTGATTGGCGACTTCGTGCTGCTGCGGCAGACAGGCCTGCCTGCCTACAACTTCGCCGTGGTCGTCGACGATGCGCTGATGCGCGTGACCGACGTGGTGCGGGGCGAGGACCACGTGTCGAACACGCCCCGCCAGGTGCTGCTGTATCAGGCACTGGGCTACGACCTGCCGCGCTTTGCCCACGTCTCGCTGGTGCTCGGGCCCGACCATGCGCCGCTGTCGAAACGCCACGGCGCGACGTCGGTTCGCGAGTTCCGCGAGGCCGGCATCCTGCCGGAGGCCCTGGTGAACTACCTGGCCCTGCTCGGATGGTCGCCGGGCCAGGACGAGGAGCTGCTGCCGCTGCGCACGCTCGCCGAGCGCTTCCGCATCACCGATGTGAGCCGCAGCGCGAGCGTGTTCGACCCCGGCAAGCTCGCGTGGATGAACCGTCATTACCAGCGCGAGGCCTCGCCCGAGCGCCTCGTCGAATTCCTGATGGGGCCGCTGACCGCCGCGGGGCACATCCAGGCAGTGACCGCGGAGAGCCGCGCGTTCGTCCGCTCGCTCGTGCCGATGGTGGCCGGCGCGGTCGACAGGCTCGACGCCGCACCCGAGCGGCTCGCCGGCATCTTCGAGTATCCCGACGCTGCGTCGCTCGCCGCGATCGCGCGGAACCTTGTGGCCGAGACGCCGCAGACGCGGGCAGTGGCCGCGGCGCTCGTGCAGGTGCTCGAGGGACGCGAGCGGCTGACATCGGCCACGGCATTCCGTGAGGCGGCGCAGGCCGTGCGGGCACGCAGCGGGGCGCGGGGCCGGGCGCTCTTCCACACGGTGCGCGTGATCCTGACGGGTCGCGACAGCGGCCCTGAACTCGACCTCCTCATCCCCGCCATCGAGGCGGCCGCCGACCTGCCGCCCGGCGCCGGCGTGGCCCCCGTCGCCGGATGCCGCGAGCGGGCAGCGGCATTTCTGGCCGCGCTCGGCGGGACGACAGGGCAGGCCGGCACGTGAGCTACGTCGTCGGCGTGCACCCGGTGCTCGAGGCGCTGCGCGCCGGCGCGGTGCGCGAGCTGCACGTGGCGCGGCGGGGCGACCCGCGGATGGCCGAGATCGAGCGGCTCGCCCGGGCCCGTGGCGTGCGCATCCGCCGGGTGACGCCAGATGTCCTCGACGAGCTGGCCGGCGGGCTGACGCACCAGGGCGTGGTGGCGACGGTCGCCGACACCAGGCCCAGGGCCACGCTCGCCGACCTGGTCGACGGCATCGACGCGCCGCTCATCGTGATCCTCGACGGCGTGGAGGATCCGCAGAACCTCGGCGCGATCCTCCGGACGGCCGACGCGGCGGGCGTCAGCGGGGTCGTGCGGCAGGAGCGCCGATCCGCCGCGCTGGGTGCCGCGGCGGCGCGGGCCTCCGCCGGCGCCCTGGCCCACGTCCGCATCGTCGACGTCGTGAACATCGCGCGGGCCATGGAAGAGCTCAAGGCCCGGGGCGTCTGGATGGTGGGACTCGATGACGAGGGAGCCGTCGACTACGACACGCTCGACCTGCGTCCCCCGACAGGTTTCGTCCTGGGGTCGGAAGGGAAGGGGCTGCGCCGGCTGGTCCGTGAGCACTGCGACTTCATCGCGCGCATCCCGATGCAGGGGCACGTGTCGAGCCTGAACGTGTCGGTGGCGGCCGGGATCGTGCTGTTCGAGGCCCTCCGGCAGCGCCGGCGGTGAGCGGGACCTCGCCGGGCGGACACTCCGAGCCGGCAGGGGGTCTCAATGGGCTCGCCCCCCCACCGACCCCCCCCTTGGGACAGGTGCGAGAAGGGTGTAGACGAGACGAGATTCAGCGTGCTAGACTTGCTGGTTGCCGAGAGGGTGCCGCTTCCAGGACGGAGCTGAAGCGGGGCACCGGGTCCGCGTCTTGCTGGTCGGCGGTGGGCTGTGTTACCCTCTCCTCTTTGTCCGGCTGGCGTAGCTCAGTCCGGTAGAGCGGCTGATTTGTAATCAGCGGGTCGGGGGTTCGAATCCCTTCGCCAGCTCCACGTTTTCGAAGGACACGCGCACGACATTCACGGGTTCTGTCGACACCGGCAACCCGAATCCAGAAGCACAAGCGGGCCTGGCCCGGCCAGTAGTACGGCGAGGTTGCGGAGCGGTCAAACGCAGCAGACTGTAAATCTGTCGCCCTAGCGGCTTCGGAGGTTCGAATCCTCCCCTCGCCACCAGCCTTCGCCCG
>CAYSHC010000184.1:0-2809 GCA_964430855.1 uncultured Vicinamibacteraceae bacterium | reverse complement strand
TCGTCGAGGTTGTCGAGGGCGACGATCAGGCCTTCGAGGACGTGCGCACGCTCCTCGGCCTTGCGCAGCCGGTAGCGGGTGCGCCGCTCGATGATCTCGACCTGGTGGTCGATGTAGTGGAGGATCGTCTCCTTGAGCGACAGCGTGCGCGGCACCCCGTCGACCAGCGACAGGTTGATGACGCCGAAGGTCTCCTGGAGCTGGGTCATCTTGTACAGCTGGTTCAGCACGACCTGCGAGTTCGCGTCGCGCTTCAGCTCGATGACCAGGCGCATCCCGTCGCGGTTGGACTCGTCGCGGACGTCGCGGATGCCGGCGATGCGCTTGTCGTTGACCAGCTCGGCGATCTTCATCGCCAGGTTGGCCTTGTTGACCTGGTACGGGAGCTCGGTGACGACGATGCGCTCGCCGCGGTCGTCCTCCTCGATCTCGCACTCGGCGCGCATGCGCAGCGCGCCGCGGCCGGTCTCGTAGGCGGAGCGGATCCCGTCGGTGCCCATGATCTGGCCGCCGGTCGGGAAGTCCGGCCCCGGCACGATCCGCATCAGCTCGTCGAGGTCGATGCCGGGGTTGCGGATGGTCGCGACGATCGCCTCGGTGATCTCGCCGAGGTTGTGCGGCGGCACGTTCGTCGCCATGCCGACCGCGATGCCCGACGAGCCGTTGACCAGCAGGTTCGGGAAGCGGCTCGGCAGGACGACCGGCTCGGACTCCTGGCCGTCGTAGTTGTCGACGAAGTCGACGGTGTCCTCGTCGATGTCGCGCAGCAGCTCCATGGCCAGCTGCGACAGGCGCGCCTCGGTGTAGCGCATGGCCGCCGGCGGGTCGCCGTCGATGGAGCCGAAGTTGCCGTGGGCGTCGATCAGCGGGTACCGGATCGCCCAGGGCTGGCCCATGCGGACGAGCGCGTCGTAGATCGAGGCGTCGCCGTGCGGGTGGTACTTCTTCATCACGTCGCCGACGGCCGCCGCCGACTTGCGGTGCTGCGAGCCGGCCCGCATCCCGCCCTCGAACATCGAGTAGAGGATGCGGCGGTGGACCGGCTTGAGCCCGTCGCGCACGTCGGGCAGGGCGCGGCCGACGATCACGCTCATCGCGTAGTCGAGGTAGCTGCGCTGCAGCTCCTCCTCGATCTCGATGGGCTCGATCGCGGTGCGCAGGCCGCCGGCCTCCTCGGCGGAGGTGGCGTCCGGCTGGTCGCTGGTGGGCGGGAGGTTCTCGTCGGTCACCTGATCACTTCTTCACGTCGAGGACGATGCGGGTGGGGTTGGCCAGGGTGTGCAGCAGGAACGGCGCGGGTTCGGCCGGGTTGAGGAGCACGCGCAGGGTGCTGGTGAGCTCGTCGTGCTCGGCGCGCGCCATGGGGAAGCGCTCCTCGTCCACGGTCAGGGGTCCCTCCTCCACACGTTCGCCGGGCGGGCCGCCGAGGCCGGTGACGGCGGAGACGTTGACCACGATCTCGCCGTCCTCCCGACCGGCGGTCACGAGCGGGATCTTCGTGTCGCCGCCCCCGCCGATGACGTCCGAGGCCGGGGCGAGCTCGAGCACGAAGCGGGTGAAGGTCAGCTTGTCGCGCACGCGGATGCCGGAGACCCGGACCGGCGGAGCGTCGGCCGCGCCGACCTCCTGAGCCGACGTCGAGAACAGCCCGAGATCCGCTAGCGACTCACCCTCGGCCAGCCGCTCGCCCACCAGCGACTCGTCGCGGACGAGGACGTCCGGCAGGCCCCAGCCGCCCCAGAACCGAGCCGCCGGACCGGTGGCCGAGCCGTCGACGGTGAGCTCGACGCGCTCGATCGAGGCGAACTCCGTCAGCGTGTTCGCGATCGCGCCGAGGGCCAGGAGCTCGTCCACGGGCGTCGTGCCGACTTCGCGGGCGTTCTCGATCACATCCGCGGACAGGTCGACGTGCGCGACGCCCCCGGAGACCTCCAGATCGTTCACCTGGGTGCTGGTCGGCAGCGGCGGCTCAAGGGCGCCGTCGGAGGAGGTCGGGCCCTCCAGCAGCAGCTCCAGGGCACGCCGCGGCAGGTCCTGCTCGACGGGGACCTCGCGCACCACCGGCACCAGGTGCGCCGAGGCGCCCTCGCCGCGGCGCAGGTACACGGTCAGGTCCACCATCGAGTCGGACTGGATCTCCGGCGGCGTCTCGAGGCGCGAGACGGCCGGCCGCGCCGTCGAAGAGTCACCGGGCAGGGATCGCGAGTCGAGCAGCCCGCAGCCGGGCGTCGCCGCCAGGCCGAGCATCAGCGCGCCGACCGCGAGCAGATGTCGCGTGGCGGCGCGCCGACTGCGCCAGGGTCTGCCCAGCTCGGACACCGCTAGACGTCCAGGAAGCGCACGTCTCGGGCGTTGCGGACGATGAAGTCGCGCCGCGCCTCGACGTCGTCACCCATCAGGATCGTGAACATCTTGTCAGCCGCGGCGGCGTCGTCCACGGTCACCTGGAGCAGCTGGCGGGTGTCCGGGTTCATCGTGGTGTCCCACAGCTGCACGGGATCCATCTCGCCGAGGCCCTTGAAGCGGTTGATCTGGATCTTGCGCTTGCTGCCGCCGCCGTTGGGCGAGGCGGCCTCGGGGTTGACCGTGATGGGCTCCAGCGAGCCGTCGACGTCGGCGTCCTCGGGCAGGCCGCGCAGCTCCCGGAGGATGGCGTCGCGCTCGCGGTCGCTGAAGGCGTAGCGCGTGCGCTGCTTGCCGCGGGCGCCGGCGGGCGTGATCGCGTACAGCGGCGGCTGGGCGATGTAGACGTAGCCGGCGTCGATCAGCTCGCGCAGGCGGTGGAACAGGAACGAGAGGACGAGGGTGC
>CAYSHC010000183.1:0-2851 GCA_964430855.1 uncultured Vicinamibacteraceae bacterium | reverse complement strand
CTCGACAGGCTGGCCGTGCCGGGCTACAAGGTCCTGCGGTGGGAGCGCGACTGGCACGCGCCCGGACAGCCGTTCATCGATCCCAGGCACTATCCGCCCGTGTCGCTTGCGACGACGGGCACGCACGACACCGACATGCTCGCCTCGTGGTGGGACACCGCGCCGCGTGAGGAGCGGGAGGCCGTCCTCGCCCTGCCCGGGCTCGCGGGACGAGGGTTCTCACCGGATGCCGCATTCGACGGCGCGCTGCTCGACGCGCTGCTCGAGCTGCTGATGCACAGCGGCTCGAACCTCGTCATCCTGCCGCTGCAGGACGTCTTCGGCTGGCGCGACCGTGTCAACGTGCCGGCTTCCGTGGGCGAGCACAACTGGACGTGGGTGCCGCCCATCCGCGTCGACCAGCTTCCGGCGCACGAGGAAGGCCGGGCGCGCGCGCAGGCGCTGCGCGCCATGGCCGAAGCCTCGGGCCGCCTCGCCTGACGCGGCATCCGCCGCGCAGGCCATCACGGGACGACCGTATGTCTCCCTGTTCGGAAGGAGAGTGACATGGTTCGCACATCGAAGGCGGAGTGGAAGGGGACGCTGAAGGATGGCGCCGGCACGATGGCCCTCGGCAGCGGCGCCTACGAGGGACAGTACTCGTTTGCGTCACGCTTCGAGAGCGGCACCGGCACCAATCCCGAGGAGCTGATTGCCGCGGCGCACGCGGGCTGCTTCTCGATGGCCCTGTCGCTGATTCTCGGCAACGCGGGCTTCGCGCCGACGCGCATCTCGACAGAGGCGAAGGTGCGCCTCGAGAAGGATGACGCCGGCTTCAGCATCACGCGCATCGACCTCGTCACCGAAGGTGACGTGCCGGGCATCGACGAGGCTGCGTTCCGCGAGCACGCGGAGACGGCCAAGGCGAACTGCCCGGTGTCGAAGGCGCTCAAGGGCGTCGAGATCACGCTCGACGCGAAGCTTGCGTAAGGGAGACCCGCCAGCGCTCAGCGAAGCTGGCGAATGACGCGACACGGGTTGCCGGCAGCGACGACGTCGTCGGGCACGTTCCGCGTGACGACGCTGCCGGCGCCAATCACCGAGCGTGAGCCGATCGTCACGCCGGGGCAGATGATGGCCCCGCCGCCTACCCACACGTCGTCGCCGATCGTGACCGGCCTGCCGAACTCGCGGCTGCGCCGCTCCATGGCATCCAGCGGGTGCATGGCCGTGTAGATCTGCACCGCCGGCCCGAACATGGTGTGGCTGCCAATCGTCACGCGACAGACGTCGAGCACCACGCAGTTGAAGTTGAAGAACACGCGGTCGCCGACGCTGATGTTGGCGCCGTAGTCGCAGTAGAACGGCGGCTGCACCCAGAGGTCGGCGCCCGCGCCGCCGAACAGCTCGCGCAGGATGGCCGCACGCCGCTCGCGCTCGCGTTCGGCCGTGGCGTTGAGCGCCTGGCACAGGTCGCGTGCGCGGTCACGCGCGGCCGTCAGCTCCGGGTCGAGCGGATCGTAGAGCTCGCCGGCAAGCATCAGCTCACGCTGGCTTGCCATGCTCCGCCGCCGCGGCACGCGCCGCCTGTTCGCCCGTGGGGTCGGCCACGAGGTGGATGTGGGCAAGGTGGTGCCGGCCGTGCCACGCGTACAGCTGGAGGAACCTGTCGAGCGGCTGTTCACCGGACTCGGGATGGACGATCCGCCTCGCGAAGTCGTCCTCAGTCATCCGCTTGAGGAGCGCCACCCAGCGCGCGTGCAGCGCCGACAGCAGGTCGAGGGAGATGGCGACGCGCGCGGTCTTCGCGTCGGGCAGCTCGGCCCACGCCTGCTCGTCGTAGGCCTTCAGCGTGGGCACGTCCTCGGTGAGCGCCCACCGGAACCTGATGTACGCGTTGATGTGGCTGTCCGCGACGTGGTGCACCACCTGGCGGACCGTCCAGCCGCCGGGCCGGTAGGCGGTGTCCACCTGGGCGTCGGTCATCGGCGCGACGACCGCCCGCATCAGCCGAGGCAGCGCGGCGATGGCGCTGATGGCCTCGGCCCGGAGCTCCGGCGTCACGTCGGGATTGAACACGAACTCGCCGATGGGATAGCGACGGTCCTTCACCATGCGCCACAGTGTAGACGCATCCTCGTTTCTCCTTGCGTCCCTGCCGCCGCTCCCCGCCTCAGGGCGTCCCCGTCGCGCTCTCGCGTGGCGCCGGCGGCGCCTTTCTCGGGAACGTCTCCTCGCGATTCGCCGCCTGGTACGCGAAGCTGGCGACGATGATCGCGTTCTGGATCAAGTCCTCCGGGATCGCGCGCTCGTAGACATCGAGGTTGGTGTGGTGCGTGCGGGCGCCGTACTCGATCGGGTCCTGGATGAACTGGAAACCCGGCAGGCCGACGGCGTCGAAGGCCAGGTGGTCGGTGCCGCCCGTGTTGCGGATCGCCAGATGCGTCATGCCCATGTTGGCAAACGGGCGCATCCAGCTCTCGAAGATCGGCGCCGCGGCCTCGTTGCCCTGGAGGTAGACACCGCGGAACGCACCGCCGCCGTTGTCCATGTTGAAGTACACCGAGAAGCGCTCGTGCGCCGGGGTGAGCTGCATCGTCTGCGGGTCGCCGAAGTGCTTCTTCACGTAGGCGCGCGAGCCCAGCAGGCCCTGCTCCTCCCCGGTCCACAGCGCGAGGCGGATCGTGCGCCGCGGCTTCAGGCCGGTGGCCTTCAGGATGCGCATCACCTCCATCATCACGGCCGAGCTCGCGCCGTTGTCGGTGGTGCCCGTGCCGGAGTGCCACGAATCGAAGTGCGCGCCGATCATCACGACCTCGTCGGCCTTGTCGGTTCCGGGCAGCTCGGCGATCACGTTGTAGGCCTCGAGCGG
>CAYSHC010000182.1:0-2974 GCA_964430855.1 uncultured Vicinamibacteraceae bacterium | reverse complement strand
GCGCAGGCAACCGCGGTACGGGGACGGCACTCTCTGGTGTCGTTCTTGCAGCTTCCGAAGGCGGCCTGTCCTTTCGAGGTGTCATCGTGCGATCGCGTGTGTTCTCGAGGTTCATGTTCTCCGTTGCCGCCGCGCTCGGCCTGGTGCTGATGGCCCTGCCGATGCCCGTCGAGGCCCAGCGGCGGCATGGGCGTGCCGTGCGTGCCGTGCGTCCGGTGCGTCCCGTGCGCGTGGTCCGCCCGGTGCGCGTCGTGCGTCCTGTCGTCATCTCCGCGCACGTCTATCGGCCATGGCGCGGCCCGTTCTTCGGGTACCCGTATTTCTGGGGCGCCCGCGGCTACTGGGGCTATCCGGGCTGGGCACCGTACTGGTGGGGCCCGCCCGTGCCGGTGAGGTACGGGCCGGAGCTGGCGCAGGCGCGCCTGAAGGTCTCGCCGCGCGATACGGAGGTGTACGTCGACGGCCGCCTCGTCGGCATCGTGGACGACTTCGACGGGCGGTTCCAGCGGCTGCGGCTCCCCCCGGGCCGGTACCGCCTCGAGCTCTATCGCGAGGGCACGGAGCCGTGGTCGCAGGCCGTGCTCCTCACGCCCGGCACGACACTCGACATCGAGCACGTGATGGCGCCGCTGCCCGCCGGAGCGGCGGAGCCGGCGCGGCCGGTGCCCCCGCCGTCGGGCCCGCGTCGCGGACGGCTTCCGGATCGGGCACGAGGTGAGGGCGTCATGCCCGGCGCGTCACGCGAGGAGGCGCCTGCCGACCTCGACGGCGCGGCCGTCATCTCGCTGCGGGTGCAGCCCGCCGACGCGACCATCGAGATTGGCGGCGAGCAGTGGGAGCTTGCCGACGACGACGAGCGGCTCATCCTGCACGTCACCCCGGGGCGGCACCGGATCGTCGTCACGGCCGACGGCTACGAGCCGTTCGAGAGCGAACTGGAGGTGGAGGCGGGCGACTCCCGGCAGCTCAACGTGAGCCTCAGCCGGCGCTGAGGCGTCGCCGCCCGGGCGCATCGGCCGCGTATGGCGGATTCCACAGTACGATGGATGGACGATGCGCCTGAACAACATCCTCGAAGCCATCGGCCGCACGCCGCTCGTCCGCCTCAACCGCCTTGGCGCGCATCTCGACTGCACGCTTTGGGCGAAGTGCGAGTTCCTCAACCCCGGGGGATCGTTGAAGGACCGCATCGGCTACGCCATGGTCGACGCGGCGGAACGCGAGGGCCGTATCAAGCCGGGTGACACGCTGATCGAGCCGACCAGCGGCAACACGGGCATCGGCATCGCGCTGGCGGGCGCGGTGCGCGGCTATCGGGTGATCATCACGATGCCCGAGAAGATGAGCCGCGAGAAGCAGGTCGTGCTCGAGGCGCTCGGCGCCGAGATCATCCGCACGCCGACCGAAGCCGCGTTCGACTCGCCCGAGAGCCACATCAACGTGGCGCGGCGGCTTCAGGAGCAGCTGCCCAACGCGCACATCCTCGACCAGTACGCCAACCCGGCGAACCCGCAGATCCACTACGACACCACCGGCCAGGAGATCCTCGACGACCTCGACGGCGAGGTCGACATGGTGGTGATGGGCGCGGGCACCGGCGGGTCGATCACGGGCGTCGCGAAGCGCATCAAGGAAGTGCGCCCGTCGTGCCGCATCGTCGGTGCCGACCCGGTCGGCTCGATCCTCGGCGGGGGCACCGAGGTCGGCACCTACAAGGTCGAGGGCATCGGCTACGACTTCATCCCCGACGTCCTGGATCGCTCGCTCGTGGACGAGTGGGTCAAGACGACGGACCAGCCGTCGTTCCTGCTGGCGCGCCGCCTGATCCGCGAGGAAGGTCTGCTCGTCGGCGGCTCGTCGGGCTCGGCCATGTACGCGGCGCTCCAGAAGGCGCCGTCGCTCGGCAAGGGCCAGAACTGCGTCGTGGTGCTGCCCGACGGGGTACGCAACTACATGACGAAGTTCGTCGACGACAAGTGGATGCGCGACAACGGGTTCTTCCAGACGGCGACGATCGACGGCCGGGTCGGCGAGATCGTCAGCCTCGACGAATCGTCGTGCCCCGCGCTCGTCGTCGCCGAGGACACGCAGCGCATCAGCGAGGTCATCGCCGTGATGCGCGAGCGCGGCATCTCGCAGCTGCCCGTGACGTCGGGCGGCGTGCTCGTGGGCATCGTCTCGGAGGCCGACATCATGGCCTTCCTCGGCTCGGGTGAAGGCACCGCGCAGGCGCTCGTCTCGAAGTGCATGAACCGCTACGTGCCGATGGTCGGCACCGGGACGCCGCTCTCGACGCTCGAGGAGTGGCTGCGCAAGAGCACGGCGGTCGTCGTGGTGGACGACGACCGGCGGCCGATCTCGATCCTCACGCGGATCGACCTGCTCCACTTCCTGCTGCGGCGGCAGCAGCGCGACGTCGAGCCCGCTGCGCGCACCAGTGTCCTCAGTAAGTGAGCGCTCGTGGTTGCTCCGAACGCCACCTGAGTGCTTTCGCCGGTCACCATCAGCTTGACGAGGTGGGGTGTGATCCCTCGCAGACGCTGGTTGTAGGTTCGCCTGATGACGCATCGGCCCAAGCCTATCGTGCCTCCACAAAGCGAACCTGGCCACTGTGGCCGATGATGCCGATGACGACGAAGGGCCGGTGACGTGCGGCGATGGTTTCGTTAATGTGCGGCCGACGATCCGGCACAGCACGCCAGTGTACGAATGCTGTCTGGTCTCTCGCTTCGACACGCTCGACGAAGGGTCTTACGGGCATCTTCGGCTCGCTCTCCACGATCACCACCGCCAGGGTGGCCTTGTCAAAGTCAACCTCGGGCATGGGCTTTTCAGTGGGCAGGTGCGCCCAGAACGCTGACCATGCGTCGACATCTCGAATGACGTGAGGCCCCGCTTCCGGATAACTGGTCGACATGGGCGTAAGCTTCCCCGGTCGGTAGACACTCCCTTGGTAGACTGCCGCCGTTCAGGA
>CAYSHC010000181.1:0-3055 GCA_964430855.1 uncultured Vicinamibacteraceae bacterium | reverse complement strand
TCAACTTCAGGGGCCGGGACAAGCTGAAGCCCTTCTACGACCTGATAGCGAACATCGCCGCCGAGGAGTACGGACACATCGAGCTTGTCAGCCACACCATCAACATGCTGCTGACCGGTTCGACCATTCGCGACGGCGACCCGGCGGCCACGCCGCTTGCCGATGCGACCGACGCGCGCAACCACTACCACTTCATCGCCGGCGGCCAGACGTCCCTGCCCTTCGACTCGATGGGCAACCCCTGGAACGGCACGTACGTCTTCTCGAGCGGCAACCTGCGGCTCGACCTGCTGCACAACTTCTTCCTCGAGTGCGGCGCGCGCGCCAACAAGATCCGCGTCTACGAGATGGTGGACGACCCGGTCGCCCGCGAGATGGTCGGCTATCTGCTCGTCCGCGGCGGCATTCACATCGTGGCCTACGCCAAGGCCCTCGAGGCGCTCACGGGCGTGAACGTCGGCAAGCTGCTCCCGATGCCCGACATCAGCAACAAGCGCTTCCCCGAAGCCCGCAAGTGGGAGGAGAAGGGCCTGCACCAGGTGATGTACCGCATGAGCGTGGACGACTACCGCGACATCTCGAAGATCTGGACGGGCCAGCATCCGGAAGATGGCTCCGAGCTGCGCGTCGAGGACGGCCCGCCCGAGGGTGGTCCGGTGCCCCTCTATCCGGAGGAACCGCAGTTGACCTCGCCCATCGGGCCCGACGGCATCGAGCAGGGCATGCTCGACGAGATCGCGACGCGGCTGTTCGGGAAGTCCGCGAAGTAGGCGCGCTTCGACGCGTGCGATACTGCGCGCATCCCCCAGGCCGCGGTTGCGGCTGACGGAGCGTCGAGGGAGTGAGGCTGGCCGCACGCGACCGGGACACGCGCGGTGGGCTGACCACCCGGTGGCTGCCAGCGGCCGCCGCCATCCAGGGCGGCGGCTTGCTGACGGCGCTGGCCGTGGCCTGTGCGCTGGCGACAGGCGTCCGGGCCGCCGGCCCTCAACAGTCGTCAGAGGACGCGCGGCGCGCGCGCGAGGTGTACCGCCAGGCCGTCGAGCGCGAGGCACGCGGCGACGCGGACGGCGCGCTCGCGCTGCTGTGGACCGCGTCGGGCCTCACGCCGGACGACCCGGAGATCCAGTCACGCCTGGCGATGGCGCTCGAACGCGTCGGGGCGCTCGAGGCCGCCGTCGAGGCGTGGCGGGCGGCGGTTGCCGCGGCGCCGCGAAGCCCCGGTCCCCTGCGGGGCCTGGTGCTGGCGCTCGTGGCCTCGGGCCGCAGCACGGAAGCCGTGCGGCTGGCCCGCGGCGCAGCCGACGAGCGGCCAGACGACGTCGACGCGCTCTTCACGCTCGGGCTCGCGCAATCCGAGCAGGACGTCGAGGCAGCGCTCGCGACCTTCCAGCGTGTCCTGGCACGCGCCCCGGCGCACACCCTGGCCCGGTACAACTACGCCCTGCTCCTGAAGCGTCTCGACCGCCTCGACGAGGCGGTGGCCGAGCTGCGGCGCGTTGTCGTCGCCGACCCGCGACCGGAAGCGCACCATGCGCTCGGCATGGCGCTGTGGCACCGCGGCGACGCCGCGGGCGCCATCCTCGCGTTCGAGGCGGCGGTGTCGGCCGCGCCGCGTCATGCCGACGCCCATCGCATGCTCGGCGTCGCCTTCGCGTCGAGGCGCGACTGGGGGCGCGCGGCGGCGGCGCTGCGCCGTGCGCTCGACTTCCAGCCCGACGCTGCCGCCACACACGAGACGATGGCGCGGGTCCTGCGCGCGTCGGGCGATGCCGACGGCGCGAAGCGCCATGCGGCCGAGGCGGCGAGGCTGCGTCGTGCAGCGGAGCGCGAGCAGCAGGCGCGCGTGTGGACGTCCACGGGCACGGCGCGCCTCGACGCTGACGACGCGCTCGGCGCGCTCGACGCGTTGCGCCGCGCCGTCGCCATCCTCGACACCTACGCGCCGGCGCACTTCCAGATGGGCCGCGCGCTCGAGCGCCTCGGCGACGAGCAGGCGGCCGACGCGGCATTCGACAGGGCACGCACGCTCAATCCGTACCTCGTCCGCCCGCCGCGCCAGCGGTAAGCCCACCGGGGAATTCGACGGCGCTGACGTGGTGGGGTTGTCGAACCACGCCCATCGGGTGTATGAGAGTGGTCGCTCAATCAGTTTCGGCAGACGTGACGCCAGTCCCTCCGCGGGGCTGCCGTCGTGGCACGTATTCACGGCTCACACGGGGGGAGGACCATGTCGAGTGCGCAATGCGTGAGGGCGCTGCTGCATGCAGCAGCCGTGCTGGTATTGGCCGTGCCCGTCGCGGCACAGGAGTTCCGGGCGACGGTCAGGGGACAGGTGGTCGATGCCAGCGGCGGCCGGCTGCCTGGCGCTGTCGTCTCGGTGCAGAACACCGAGACAAACGAAGTGGCGACAGCCACCACCAACGACGAGGGCAGCTACAGCATCCCGTTCCTTCGGCCGGGTCCGTACACGCTGACGGTGGAGCTCTCGGGGTTCCAGCGCTTCGTCCGCAGCGGGCTCCAGCTCGAGGTCGGGCAGACGGTCACGATCAACGCGACGCTCGGCGTCGGTGAGCGGACCGAGGAAGTCACGGTCACCGCACAGGCGGTGCTCGAGACGAGCAACGCCAACCGCGGCGACGTCATCGACAACAGGCGCATTGCGGAGCTGCCGCTGCAATCCCGCAGCCCGATGGCGCTTGCCGCGCTGGTCGCGGGCGTCAACTACAACGCGCAGGCCATCTACCTCCGCCCGTTCGACAACGGCGCCCTCGCCGATTTCTCGATGAACGGCGGTGCCAACCGCAACAACGAGTTCCTGCTCGACGGCGCGCCCAACAACGCCAACCAGGGCGGCAACAACATCGCGTACGTGCCTCCCGCCGAGGCCGTGCAGGAGTTCAAGATCGCCACCAACACCTACGACGCGCAGTACGGGCGGTCGGCGGGTGGCGTGGTGAACATGTCGCTCAAGTCGGGCACCAACAACCTGCACGGCGTGGTCTACGAGTTCATGCGGCGCAAGTGGCTCGATGCCAACTCGTTCCTGCTGAAC
>CAYSHC010000180.1:0-3127 GCA_964430855.1 uncultured Vicinamibacteraceae bacterium | reverse complement strand
CTCCGGCTGCTTCGCCTTCTCCTGCTCCTGGTAGGGACGGCTCTCCGAGCCGTCCGCTCTCCCCGAGCCGTCCACTCTCTCCGAGCCGTCCGCTCTCTCCGAGCCGTGCACCGCCGGCGCCAGGAGCAGTCCGGCCAGCACGACCCACGCGCCGACGTGCTTCACTCCTCCACCCCCACAGGCATCTGATCGAGCTTCAGCGCGAGCTGAAGATAGGCATCCTGGTCCTTCGGGAACTCGACCGGGTACTTCCCGGTATAGCAGGACGAGCAGTACGCGTCGCGGTCGTCGCCGACCGTGCCCATCAGGCCGTCGAGGCTCAGGTAGGCGAGCGAGTCGGCCCCCAGGTACGTCCTGATCTCTTCGAGCGTGTGCGTGGCCGCGATGAGCTCCGACCGCCGCGGCGTGTCCACGCCGTAGAAGCATGGCGAGATGGTCGGGGGACAGCTGATGCGCATGTGCACCTCGCGCGCGCCCGCCGCCTTCACCATCTTCACGATCTTCCGGCTCGTCGTCCCGCGCACGATCGAGTCGTCCACGAGCACCACGCGCCTGCCCTCGAGGATGCTGCGCACCGGGTTCAGCTTCACCTTCACGCTGAAGTGCCGGATGGACTTCTGCGGCTGGATGAACGTGCGCCCCACATAGTGGTTGCGGATGAGGCCCATCCGCATCGGGATGCCGGACGCCTCCGAGAACCCTAGCGCGGCACAGACGCCGGAGTCGGGAATCGGCACCACGACGTCGGCGTCCACCATCGACTCCTCGGCGAGCCGGCGGCCCATGGCCGTCCGCGTCTCGTTGACGCTGCGCCCGAAGACGAAGCTGTCGGGCCGCGCGAAGTACACGTGCTCGAACACGCAGTGCGCGCGGCGCGCCGGCACGAACGGCATGCGCGATTGCAGGCCCTGTTCGGTGATGACGACGACCTCGCCCGGCTCGACGTCGCGGACGTAGGTGGCGTTGATCAGGTCGAGCGCGCACGTCTCCGAGCACGCGATCCAGGCATCGCCGAGCCGCCCGAGGACGAGCGGGCGGAAGCCGTGGGGATCGCGGGCGACGATCATCCGGTCCTTCGTGAGCATCAGGAACGAGTACGCGCCCTTCACCTGGTGCAGCGACTCGATCACGGCCTCTTCCGGCGTCGTGGCGCGCGACCTCGCGTACAGGTGGAGCACCACCTCCGTGTCGCTGCTCGTCTGGAAGATCGACCCCTGCGAGACGAGGTCGCGGCGCAGCTCGCCGGCGTTCACGAGGTTGCCGTTGTGGCAGATGGCCATCTGGCCGTGTGCGCAATCGATCAGGAACGGCTGCGCGTTGGCCAGGCGGCTCTCGCCGGCGGTCGAGTAGCGCGTGTGCCCGATCGCGGCGTGGCCTGCCAGGCTCGCCAGCGACCTGTCGTCGAAGATGTCGGCGACGTAGCCCATCCCGCGCGACACGACGACGTGGTGGCCGTCAGCCGCGGCGATCCCCGCGCTCTCCTGGCCGCGGTGCTGCAGCGCGAACAGCCCGAGGTACGCAAGGCTTGCCGCATCGGTGTGCCCGAAGATGCCGAAGATGCCGCATTCTTCCTTCCACTCACCCACGCCTGCCGCCTTCCTTCTTGTCAGCCTTGCCGGAGCGCGAGGGCGGCTTCGAGCGCGCCGCCCCATGCCGCCTCGAGCGCGGCCACCTCTTCGTCGATCTCGAGCTGCCCGCCCACCGACACGCGCAGCCTGTCGCCGCCCGTCACGCCGATCTCGGCACACGGAATGCCCGCGGCCACGCAGCGTCCCAGCACCACGCCCGCGTCCTCGGGCCGCACCGACACCACCACGCGGCCGGCGCTCTCGCTGAAGAGCGTGGCATGTGCCGTCGGCACGCCGAGGTCGCTCTCGACGCCGGCGACGGCGATGTCCGCGCCGACGCCGCCAAAGGTGCACTCGGCCAGCGCCACCGCCAGCCCGCCCTCGGCGCAGTCGTGCGCCGACTGCACGAGCCCTTCCTGGACGAGCGCGGGCAGCGCCTGCTGGAGCGCGCGCTCGAGCGCCAGGTCCACCTGTGGCGGCAGCCCCCGCACCTGCCCATGGATCGCGTGGAGGTACTCGGTGGCACCGAGCTCGGGCGCCGTCCGGCCGAGCAGCAGCACCGTCAGTCCCGCTTCGGGAAACGGCGCGCGCGCCACCTTCGAGGCGTCCTCAAGCAGGCCGACGATGCCGAGCACGGGCGTCGGGAAGATCGCCTGCCCGTCGGTCTCGTTGTACAGGCTGACGTTGCCGCCCGTGATCGGGATGTCGAACGCCCTGCACGCCTCGCCGATGCCCTGCACGGCCTGCACGAACTGCCACATGATCTCGGGCCGCTCGGGGTTGCCGAAGTTGAGGTTGTTGGTCGCACCAATCGGCGTGCCGCCGGCGCACGCGACGTTGCGCGCCGCCTCGGCCACGGCCAGCATCGCCCCCGTGCGCGGGTCGACCTGGCAGTAGCGGCCGTTGCCGTCGAGCGACATGGCCAGCGCCGACGAGGTGCCCTTCACGCGGACGACAGGCGCGCCCTCACCCGCCAGCACCAGCGTGTTGGTGCGGACCATGTGGTCGAACTGCCTGTAGATCCACCGCTTGCTCGCGATGGTCGGCCGCTGGAGCAGTTGCCTGAGCACGTCGGCCGAGGGGCCGAACGCACCGAAGTGCGAGGCCTCGAGGCGCTGGAGCTCGTCGAGCCAGTCGGGCCGGTGATGGGGCCGATCGTAGAGCGGCGCCTCGTCGGCCAGCGCCCTGGCCGGCACGTCCGCCACGACGACGCCGTTCTCCCTCACGCGCACGCGGCCATCGTCGGTGACGTGGCCAATCCTCACGGCGTGCAGGTCCCACTTCTCGAAGACGGCCTCGACCTCGGCCTCGCGGCCGGCGTCCACCACGAGCAGCATCCGCTCCTGCGACTCCGACAGCATGATCTCGTAGGGCGTCATGCCGGTCTCGCGCTGCGGGACCTTCGTCACCTCCACGTCCATGCCCATGCCGCCGCGCGCGCTCATCTCCGACGTGGCGCACGAGAGCCCGGCGGCGCCCATGTCCTGGAGGCCGCGCACGGCACCCGTCTTCAGCACTTCGAGGCACGCCTCGAGCAGCAGCTTCTCCATGAACGGGTC
>CAYSHC010000179.1:0-3336 GCA_964430855.1 uncultured Vicinamibacteraceae bacterium | reverse complement strand
GTGGAGCTCTACACCGACTGGGTGCGCCAGTATCCGATCTGCTCGATCGAGGACGGCCTCGCCGAAAGCGACTGGAGCGGCTGGAAGCTCCTCACCGAGGCGCTGGGCAGCAAGGTACAGCTCGTCGGCGACGACGTGTTCGTCACCAACCCGAAGATCCTGGCCGAGGGCATCGCGCAGGGCATCGGCAACGCGCTGCTCGTGAAGGTGAACCAGATCGGCACCGTCACCGAGACGCTCCAGGCGATGGCCACCGCCTGGGAGGCGGGCTACGCAACGATCATGTCGCACCGCTCGGGCGAGACCGAGGATGCGACGATCGCCGACCTCGCCGTCGGCACGCGCGCGGGCCAGATCAAGACGGGCTCGGCGAGCCGCAGCGATCGCACCGCCAAGTACAACCAGCTGCTCCGCATCGAGTCGGCCCTCGGCAGCGCCGCGGAGTACGCGGGCAGGAGCGCCATCAAGCATCTTGCCTGAGTCCGGACAGGAGCGAAGGAAAGAGAGAAGGACCTCTTTCCTTCGCTCCTCCGCTCCTCTCTGTTCTGTCCACACCCTTCAAGAACATGTCCCTGAATTCACCGCTGGCGCTGATCATCCTTGACGGCTGGGGGCTGCGTGACAGCGACGACCACAACGCCGTCAAGCTTGCCCGTCCCGCCGTCTTCGAGCGGCTGTGGGCCAACTACCCGCACGCCACGCTGGAAGCCAGCGGCGAGGCCGTCGGGCTGCCTGCCGGGCAGATGGGCAACTCCGAGGTCGGGCACACCAACCTCGGGGCGGGCCGTACGGTCTACCAGGACCTGACGCGCATCGACAAGGCCATCCGCGACGGCGACCTCGCCCGCAACCCCGTCCTCCTGGAGGCGCTCGATCGCTGCGCAGGCGACGAGCATGCGCTCCACTGCATCGGACTGCTGTCGGATGGCGGCGTGCACAGCCACCAGGAACACCTTCATGCCGTGATCCGGCTGGCGGCGGCGCGCGGTGTCCGGCGCGTGTTCGTGCACGCCATCACCGACGGGCGCGACACCTCGCCGACCGGCGGCCGCGGCTACGTGGCCGCGCTCGAGGACGTGCTGCGCGAGACGGGCGTCGGCCGCATCGCGACCGTGAGCGGGCGCTACTTCGCGATGGACCGCGACAAGCGGTGGGAGCGCACGCAGCAGGCCTACGACGTGATCGTCTCGGGGGTCGGCCCCACGGCGACGAGCGCGGCGAACGTGATCGACGCCTCCTACGAGGCGGGCACGACCGACGAGTTCATCACGCCCACGGTCATCGTCGACAGCAGCGGCGCGGCCGTCGGCCCGATCGCCGCCGGCGACTCGGTGCTCTTCTTCAACTTCCGCGCCGACCGGGTCAGGCAGATCATCAGGGCGCTCACCGAGGACGACTTCGACGGCTTCACGCCGACGCACAGGCCGCCGGTGCACCTGACCACGTTCACCAACTACTCGGCGGCCTTCGGCTTCCCGGTGGTGTTCCCGCCGCAGAGCGCGACGCAGTACTTCGGCGAGGTGCTCGAGGCACACGGCCTCACGAACCTCCGGCTCGCCGAGACCGAGAAGTACGCCCACGTCACCTACTTCTTCAACGGCGGGCGCGAGGAGCCGTTCAAGGGCGAGGATCGCGTGCTGGTGCCGTCACCGAAGGTCCCGACCTACGACCTCCAGCCGGAGATGAGCGCACCGGGCGTGGCCGACGCGTTTGTCGACAGCGTGACGCACCGCCGTCACGACGTCATCATCTGCAACTTCGCCAACCCCGACATGGTGGGCCACACGGGCAAGCTCGACGCCGCCATCGCCGCGATCACCGCCGTCGACCAGGCGCTCGGCCGCTGCATCGACGCGCTGCTCGCCGCCGGCGGCGGGGCGCTGGTGACGGCCGACCACGGCAACGCCGAGCAGATGTGGGACGACGAGCTGAACGCCCCGCACACGGCGCACACGACCAACCTCGTGCCCGTGATCCTCGTGTCGCCCGCCGGGGCCGCCGCACCGGCGCTGCGCGATGGCTCGCTCCCCGACGTCGCCCCGACGCTGCTCGGCCTGCTGGGATTGCCCCAGCCTGCAGAGATGACAGGGACGGATCTGAGGAAGATCTGACAAGTCGGGATCAGGGCGAGGCATAGAAGGAAGGACGAAGAGAGGAAAGAGGAAGAGGGGGAGGAGGAGGCAAGAGGAACGGAGGAGATGTGTCACCTCCCCCGTCGGCTCCTCCCGCAGAGTCTCGAATCTACGTCAGACGTTCAACGCGGTCCGCGGCAAGCGGCCCGCGGTCTGCGGCAAGCGTCGCTACTCAACCTCCTCCGTGAGCGCGTCGGGCGCGATGCGCAGCGAGCGCAGGAAGCGACGATCGTTCTCGGTCATCTCCTCGTGGCGCGAGGCGTGGGATGGGCGCGCGGCGGGCAGCCGCTTCGTGCGCTTGCCGGTCCGCGCGGCGAAGCCGATCTCGGCCTCGAGCGAGACCTTGAGCTCGTAGCCCGCTTCACGCGCCCTGGCGCGGCAGGCGTCGACCCGCGCGTCGGAGGCCACGGCCTCGGCCATCGCAGCCGCCAGTTCCTTCGCCAGTCGGTTCACGGTGTCGTCCATTGGTCCACTCCATTTCAGAGACACGGCCCGGGCACCGCACGCAATCGCCCGACCGCGCACACGCGGCCCGAGCAGATGGCCGGTGCGGACGGGCGCCTCTGGATGTGCATGACGGGAAGGCGTCGTATGAAGTACTGCCGGAACAGAACGTGTCCGGATTCTATCGGTGGGATCGCAGGCGGTCAAGGCGACACCGCGCGTCGATGGCTGCATCTGCCGCGCGGTCGTGCCATGCTGACGTAGCGTGACGAGCCGACCGTTCTACACCCCTGACGACCTTGCCGGCTGGACGCCCGAGGACGACCTCGGCTACCCGGGCGCGTACCCGTTCACGCGCGGCATCCACCCGACGCAGTACCGCGGCCGTCTCTGGACGATGCGCCAGTACGCCGGGTTCGGGACGGCCGAGGAATCCAACGCCCGCTATCGCTACCTGCTGGCCCAGGGCGTGAGCGGCCTCAGCGTCGCGTTCGACCTTCCCACGCAGATCGGCTACGACTCCGACCATCCGCTCGCCGCCGGCGAAGTGGGACGCGTCGGCGTTGCCATCGACTCGCTCGACGACATGGCACGGCTGCTCGAGGGCCTCCCGCTCGATCGCGTCTCGACGTCGATGACGATCAACGCGACAGCGATCATCCTGCTCGCCCTCTACGTCGCCGTCGCGCGGCGGCAGGGCGTGCCGCCGGCCCGGCTGTCGGGCACCGTCCAGAACGACATCCTCAAGGAGTACATCGCT
>CAYSHC010000178.1:0-3508 GCA_964430855.1 uncultured Vicinamibacteraceae bacterium | reverse complement strand
CGTGCGAGCCGCCCCGGCCCGGCGCCGATGGCCAGGCGGACGGCAGTCTCCCGCTGACGAGCGGCCGCGCGCGCCAGCATCAGTCCGGAGAGATTCACGCACGCCAGGACGAGGATGAGCGCGACGATGCCCATCAACACTCCAAGCGTCCGGGCGTGGTGGTCGAGCGGGTTGAGGCCCCCTGCCGCCGGCAAGGCGTCAGCGCCCTGGCGCAGCACGTCGTCCCGTGCGTCCGCACGAGCCAACGCAGCCATCTGCTGGGGTAGCGTGCTCTGCCATACCACATCGACCTCGGCGTTCGCCCGCTCGATCGAGGTCCCCGGCTTCAGTCGAGCCATTACGTTGAGCCAGTGCATTGCGACCCCGTCCCGCAGCTCGGGCGGTGCCGTGTGCACGACGGGCATCGTGACGTCAGGCGCGAACCCGCGCTCGGCACTGGTGAACCACGGCGGGGTGACGCCCACAATCGTGACGACCGTGTCGTCGACGGTGAACGTGCGCCCCAGCGCACCGGGCGAGCGACCGAATCGTCTCAGCCAGTACGCATCACTGATCACCGCCGCCACCGGCGCCGCCGGGTCGTCGTCGTCCGGCACCAGCACGCGACCTGCCGCCGCACCGACGCCCAGCACGCTGTGGTACGCGCCGGTCACCTGGGCGATCGTCACGAACTCCGTCTCGCCGTCCATGACGATGGCGCGCTCGTCGCGGCGGAAGGCGAACAGGCCAGATGACGTTGTCAGACGGTCTCGAAAGGACGTGAACAGCGGATACGACAGGGAGGATGGCCGTCCCTCAGCGTTCAGCCGCGCAATCCGCACGAGCTGGTGAGGCTCGGGAACCGGCAGGGGACGCAACAACACCGCGTTGACAATCGAGAAGACCGCGACGTTGGCGCCGATCCCGAGCGCCAGCAGCGACACTGACACGAACGTGAATCCGGGACTGCGGCGAAGCGTTCGGAGGGCGTACTTTAGGTCATGCCGGAGGTCATCGAGCCAACGGCCCCGGACGTCGCGAACGGCTTCCTCGATCTGTCGAGGATTGCCCAGCGCGAGGAACGCACGCCGCTCGGCCTCAGCCCGGTCGAGGCCCTCGGCCAGGTAGTCCTCGATAAGGCGGTCGCGATGATAGCGGATCTCCTCGGCGACGCGCGGGTCCCGACGGCCGAGTCGCGGCATAGATCACCCCGTGGTGCGCAGGACCGCGGTCACCGCGGCCGACAGTCGGTCCCACGAGGCACGCTGCTTCTCGAGCTGCCTGCGGCCGATTCTGGTAAGGGCGTAGAAGCACGCTTCGCGTCCCGTCTCCGTCGCAGCCCACTCCGCTCGAATCCACCCACGCTTCTCGAGACGGTGCAACGCGGGATAGAGCGAGCCCTGCTGCACCTGAAGCACCTCACCGGACATCTGCCGGAGACGCTGGGCGATGGCGTAGCCGTGGATCGGACCGAGGGCGACCACCTGGAGGATAAGCACGTCGAGTGTGCCTTGAAGGAGGTCCGACCTGGCAGCCTCGGCTCGCATGCTATGACAATCTACATATGCGACCCGAGATCGTCAAGAGCGCGCCTCGCCAGTGATAGTGCGTGCAGTGTATACGCAGGCCGCACTTGCGCTGCGCGACGGCCGGACGGCATAATGCGCTGTCCGTTCAGTCCTCCCCCACGTCCCTGTACTGACTGCCAATCCCGTCAGCAGAACCTTCCCGCAGACTGGCCAGCCGCACGCGACGCCGCGCGTCGCAGGAGGATCCCCCGATGTCCCTGTTCCCGAGCGTTGTCCGATTCGGCGTTGGCGCACTGGTGCTGCTCGGCGGCGTGCTCCTGGCAGCCAGGCCAGCAGAAGCGGCGCTGCTGACGTTCGACGACATCACGCTCGGGCCCGACGGCAGAGCCAACGTGTTCGGCTTCTACCAGGACCCGGCATCGACATTCCTGCTCCTCGGAGATTTCCAGGCGCGCGGCCCGGGCGCCGACGCCGACCTCACCGCGGAAACGTCGGCCGGGTCCGGGACGGTGTCCACCTCGCTCGCCCCGTTCAGCGGGGGACCTGTCACGCTGATCGATGCCGATGCGACCCCCTTCACGCTGCGCTCGATCGACATCGCACGGGACGTCCGTGTCAACGAGCCCGGCAGCGGCGTCAGCTATCCGCAGGTGACCTTCACCGGGACGACGTCAGGCGGGGCGATCGTGAGCCAGACGTTCGTCGTGGACCAGGCGGACTTCTTCTTCCAGACATTCAGCTTCTCGAGCGATTTCACCGACCTGGTGGCGGTGAGCTGGACGCAGCCCGCCTTCGGCACCGCGGACCCGGATGCCCCCGGCTCGATCCTCGGCCTGCATCAGTTCGACAACATCAGGATTGGCGCCGCCATCGCGCCCGTCCCCGAGCCCGCCACCCTGAGCCTCCTTGGCCTCGGCGCGGCGATCGCCATGCGCCGCGGCCGTCAGTCGCTCGCGCGGCGGCGGCGCGGCGCCTGACGCTCGCGTCGGTCATCGGCGGAGACGGCGTACCCGATCGCGCAGGCCGTAGAGGCGCGCCTTCACCCAGACCGCCAGCCTCGGGAACCGGCGCGACAGCCGCGTCCCCCTGACCGCCAGCGCCAGCCAGAACGGCCCGACATCGCCCAGCGTCGCCAGGCTCGGCGCCGTCATGCCGCCCGCGACGGCGCCCCCCAGCAGCATCCGGTCGTGCGCCTCGAGACGCTGGCGCATCCGGATGACATGCTCGCGCAGGGCCTCGTAGCCGGCCCACATGGCCTGCTGCTGGCCGTCGCGTGCGTCGGCGATCAGCCGCTCGGCGAGCGGCACGGCGCCGGCCGACGCCGACGCCGACGCCGCCCGCGCGGCCTCGCGGACGCGCGCGATCTCGGCCAGGTACTCGTGCGGCTGGTACCCGTCGAGCACGCAGACGGGCCGCGCCAGCGGCTCGACCAGGTGCGGCTCCTGGCCCGTCACATAGAAGCGGTTGACGCCATCGTCAGCGGCGAGGAGGTACCCCGCGGCGAGCAGCGCGGGCTCCCACGCCGCGTGGGCCGGCGCGTGCGTGACCGGATCGATGCTCTCGACCACGACGATCCGCGGGCGGAAGCGGCGCCAGTCGCCGCCGGCAATGGCGTCGGCCTCGGCGCCCTCGACGTCGATCGAGAGGAAGTCGATCACGGGCGGCGCGTACCGCGCGCAGATGTCGGCCAGCGTCAGCATCTCGACCCGCCGCTCGCGGATCGCCAGGCCCTTCTTCGCCATGTCCGCCGCGAGGGAGGGGACGGTCGTGGACACCTCGGCCAGCTCGGGCCGCTCGAGCTCGAAGAGGGTCGTCAAGCCAGGCGCACGGCCGACCGCGACGTCGAGCGTGGTGTCGCGCGGCCGGGCCGTCCGCAGCGCCTCGGCCGCCGCGGCGCGCGGCTCGACGTTGATGCCGCGCCAGCCGCGGTCCGAGAAATGGCGCGTCACCGAGTGGTCGGTGGGATCGGCAGCGCCGATGTCGATGTAGAAGCCGGTGGG
>CAYSHC010000177.1:0-3629 GCA_964430855.1 uncultured Vicinamibacteraceae bacterium | reverse complement strand
CCACGGGCCTGGTCGGATCCAGCCCCGCCCTGTAGCGGTACTCGCCAAGTCCTCCCTTGAGGTACCAGCTCCAGAACTCACGCTGGGCA
The DNA here is from genome assembly GCA_964430855.1 of uncultured Vicinamibacteraceae bacterium. Taxonomy (GTDB): domain Bacteria; phylum Acidobacteriota; class Vicinamibacteria; order Vicinamibacterales; family Vicinamibacteraceae; genus JAEZDP01. The sequence goes on along the minus strand of CAYSHC010000177.1, from coordinate 3,540 downwards.
GCCGTGAGCGTACCGGTACGCACGTCAACCGTAGCGAAGTCGGTGAGGATGAAGAGGTGCGGTGCCAGCACAAGCCCCAGCGCTGTTCCGAGTTGCGCATCGACCACAGCCGTCAAGGGCTTCTGGGCCGACCACTGGGTGAAACGGAGCCCATGCGAGTAGCTCCGTCCGCCGACGTCATAGACGACGTGGACGGCATGGCGGTCCACCTTGATGTCGGTCAAGGCGAGGCAGGCCTGACGCGGAAGCGGGTCCGTGACCAGATTCTGCGCAATCTTGAGGAATCGCGGGCGCCGGCCTGGCAGCTTCATGCGGCGCATCGAGTATTGACGAGGTACGGATTCATGCCGTGTCTCGGAAGTCTGCAAACGGGACAGCCGTCGCGGCTTGCACGTGACGCCGCCCGGCTGGTATCGCCGATGATACCGTGCCCCCGACAGACCCCGTCCTGGCGGCCGCAGAACGGCCCGCGAACCTTCCGCTATCATGCTGGATGCAATGCCGTCCGTCGCGGGAGTGACCCGCAGCATCGCACGAAGGGTAGCGAGCGTCGTTCCCCCCGCCGTCTATCGGGGGCGCGACTTCTACCGCCGCGCCGCGTGGCTCGACCAGAGCCAGTGGTGGCCGGCCGAGCGGCTGCGCGCGTACCAGGACGAACGCCTCGCCGCGCTGATCCGCCACGCGGTGGCCACGGTCCCCTACTACCGTGACACCTTCGCCCGGCTCGGCCTGCGTCCAGAGGACGTCACCTCCGTCGACGACCTCCCCAGGCTGCCGACCCTGACCAAGGACGACGTGAGGGGCCTGCGGGAACAGCTGCGCTCGTCGGCCATTCCAGAGTCGCAGGTCACCTGGAAGTCGACAAGCGGCACCACGGGCCGCCCGCTGCACGTCGCCATCCTCAACTCGCTGCTGCCGTTCGACAACGACGCCTATCACTGGCGCCAGTTCCGCTGGGGCGGGTGCAGCTACAGCGACAGGCGCGTCACGTTGCTGGCGTCGACGTTGTCGGGTGCGGCGGAGACGCACCGCCGGCGGCTCTACAGCTACGATCCGCGGCGCCGCACGCTGACGCTCTCGAGCTACGACCTGCACGCCTCCACCATCGGCGAGATCGCGCGTGCGATTCAGCGGTATCGGCCGGCGTTCCTGATGGCGTTCCCCTCGGCCGCCGAACGCCTCGTGGTGCTGCTCGAGCGCGCACGCCTCACGCTGCCGCCGCTGCGCGCCGTCTTCCTGCAATCCGAGAGCGTGCTCCCCTTCCAGCGCGACCTCCTCTCGCGCTATTTCGGCTGCCAGGTGTTCGACTGGTACGCCACCGAGGAGCGCGTCATCAACGCGTGCGACTGCCCGGAGCATGACGGGCTGCACATCGTCGCGGAGTTCGGCATCGTCGAGTTCCTGCCCACCTCGTCCACCGAGGATGACGGCGCGTACGAGATCGTCGCGACACCGCTGCACAACCTGGCCATGCCCCTGATCCGCTACCGGACGGGCGACATGGCCGTGCCCATCGCCGAGCCCTGCCCGTGCGGGCGCGGCCTGCCGCGCATGCGCCTCGTGGGCGGCCGGAGCCGCAGCTACGTCGTCCTGAAGGACGGCCGGCTCGTCTCGATCACGGTCGTGGACATCCCGAAGGCCGCTGCCACCGTCGAGCAGTTCCAGTTCGTGCAGGAGCGGCCCGGCGAAGTGACGCTGTACATCGTCAGGGGCCCCGGCTACTCGGACGCCGACGAGGCCACCGTACGACGGAACCTGCTCGAGAAGTTCGGCGACGCGCTGACCGCCCACATCGTCTACACCGACGCCATCGAGCGCACGGCGCGCGGGAAACGTCCGCTGCTGGTGCAGCGGCTCGACCTGTCACAGTACGAGTGACCCCGGGACATCGAGGCGTGCGACGTCACTGGCAGGCAGCTGGAGGGAGATGCTGATGGCCGCCGCTGGCGGGCTCCTGGGTGCCGTCACGCGCCGGCTGCCGCACCTCGAGCGGCTCGTCGTCCATGTGACGCCCATCGGGGAAGGCGGCCTCGATGCCGTGCAGAATGCCGGCTTCGTGCTGAGCGAGGCCACGCACGAAGCGCTCGACGGCCTGCTGCCCGGCGTGCGCAAGCCGCACCAGATCGAGCCACTGCACGCGCTGCTGCGCCGCGGGATCCGGGGCTGGATCGCCACCGCTGACGGCCAGTTCGCCGGGCACGCGTTCCTCGTGTCGGCCACCGACAGGCCCATCCGCTTCGGCGGCGTGCGCCTGTACCCAGGCGAGATGGCGATCACGGCGATGTTCGTGAACCCCGTGTTCCGGGGCCGTGGCCTCGGTGCCGCCCTGCACCGCCAGCTGGAGGCCATCGCCGTCCGCGACGACGGCGCGCGCGTCAACGTCGCCTGGACGGCCGACTACAACGTTGCCAGCCGCAGGATGCTCGCGCGCCTCGGCTGCCAACCGGTCGGCACCATCCGCCGGCTGATCGTGTGGCATCGTCCCCTGGTGTCGGTCTACCGCGGCGCGCCGCCGCGACGCTGAGACGTCATGAAGCGCTTTCCCATCAGCGGGGTCCGGTGGCGGCTGACGTTCCTCCGCAAGGCGCACGAGGCCAGCCGCGCTGCCGCGCGCACCGGCGCGCAGGGCTACTTCCAGGCGTTGCGCACCACCTACCGCCTCCACCGCCGCCACGGCTTCCAGCCGGACGAGGCCGCACGCCTCGGCCTGGTGGCGTCGCCGGCCGACGCCGAGCGGCGCTTCATCAGCAAGAGCCGTCTCGTGGCACGCCAGCGCGTGCTCAACCCGCCGTCGTTCCAGGAGCTGACGGAGGACAAGGCGCTCTTCTACACGTTCTGCGCGCGGACCGGGCTGCCGGTCCCGCCACTGCTCGGCATCCTGCTCACCGACGGCGCCAGCGTGGCGTGGCCCGACAGGCCGCTCACGGGTCCGGACTCGTGGCCGCGGTTCTTCGACGACTGTCCGGAGGAGTTCGTCGTGAAGCCGAGCCGCGGTGTCTACGGCGAAGGCATCCGCTTCGTGGACAAGCGCGACCCGCAGTACTCCAGCGCGGCGCTCGCCCGCTCGCTGCAGGATGACGCGCGCTACCGGTCGTTCGTGGTCCAGGCGTGCATGGAGAACCACCCGGACCTGCTCGCGCTCAATCCGGCCAGGGGCCTTCAGACCGTGCGCGTCATCACCTTCGTCCGCGAGACCGGCGATGCCGACATCCTGATGGCCTACCTCAAGCCCATCGGCGGGACGAACCGCGTCGACAACCACAACAGCGGCCGCACGGGGAACTTCCTCTGCCGCGTGGACCCCGCCACGGGCCGGCTGGGCGCCATCGTCGCCGTCACCGACGCCGGCGTGCGCACGCTGCCAGCGCTGCCCTCCGGAAGGACACTCGACGGCGAGGTGCTGCCGCTGTGGCCGCAGGTGGCCGACCTCGCGCGCCGGCTGGCGCTGGCGTTCGTGCCGATGCGCTGCATCGGCTGGGACATCGGGATCACCCCGGCGGGACCTGTGTGCATCGAGGGCAACGCCCGGTGGGATCCGCC
>CAYSHC010000176.1:0-3685 GCA_964430855.1 uncultured Vicinamibacteraceae bacterium | reverse complement strand
TGTCCTTGGGCCGGCGCTCGCCGTCCTCGACGTCCTCCCAGACGATGAGCCGCAGTGTCGCCTTGAGCGGCGCGGCGAACGTCATGTCCCGCTCGATGCACTCCTCGACGCTGTACTTTGGCTCGCCGAGGGTGTAGGAAACGAACTCGAGCGAGAAATTCTCGTTCACATCGGTGATCGGGAAGATCTCGTTGAACACGCGCTCGAGTCCGACGTCCTCACGCTCCTTGGCGGCTGCGTCCGTACGCAGCAGCGTCTCGAACGCCTGGAGCTGCACGTCGAGCAGGTTGGGCATGGGCATGACGGCGCCCAACTTGGTGAACTCGACGACCGGCAGCTTGCCATTCTGGTGCGTAGCCAAGACGGCACTCCCTCCTCAGACGGCCGAACCGGGGCCACGGCAGGCGGTGCGACGAGCGTCGCCACCGCCGCGGGCGGCCGCGGGCCGAACGTTCCGGCGAACAAGCACAGAAAGCCCCGGCCGCCTCGCGGGCGGCGGGGAACCACGATCAAACAAGGAATCGCTGTCGAAGCCCGATCGATCCATATGAGCGCCCTGTCGAACTGAATGTTTGGCCTGCGTCGGGGTCCAGGCCGACGTTCCGGGCCGCGCCCGCGCGGCCGGACCCCGCCGAAGCCTTACTTCAGTTCGACGACGGCGCCCTGCTCCTCGAGCTTGGCCTTGATCTGCTCGGCCTCTTCCTTGGAGACGGCTTCCTTCACGGTCGACGGCGCACCGTCCACCAGATCCTTGGCCTCCTTGAGGCCGAGGCTCGTCACCTCACGGACGACCTTGATGACCTGGATCTTCTTGGCGCCCGCTTCCTTCAGGATGACGTCGAACTCGGTCTGCTCCTCAGCGGCGGCTGCCGGCGCACCCGCACCGGCCGCGGGCGCGGCGACCGGAGCGGCGGCGACGGCCGTGACGCCGAACTTCGTCTTGAACGCCTCGACGAAGTCCGCCAGCTCCATGACGGTCATGCTGCCAATCGCGTCGAGCAGCTCTTCCTTGGTAGGCATCTCGTCTCTTCCCTGAAAGGCGAATGAATGACTAGGCGCTTTCCCGCTGCGCACGTAGCGCCTCGAGCAAGCCCACGAATTCTCCGAGGAGCGCCTGGAGAGCGAACGCGAGCTGAGCGAGGGGCGCCTCCAGCGCACCGGCCAGCTCCGCCAGCAACTGCTCACGAGGCGGCAGCTTGGCCAGCCGCGCCACATCCTCGGCACCGACCGTCCGTCGCTCGACGATCCCGATCTTGACGGTCGGCTTGTTGTCGTGCTCGCGAGCGAACTCATCGAGCACCTTGGCCGCAGTGACCGCGTCTTCGCGGCCGATCACCAGCCCGGTGGGGCCGGTGAAGAAGCCGCTGACATCCGGCAGGTCGAGCCCACCGATCGCGCGCTGCGCGAGGGTGTTCTTGACCACGAGGTACTCGACGCCTGCGCGTCGCAAGCGTGCGCGCAGGTCGGTCATGCTCTTGACGTTCAGGCCCGTGAAGTCGGTGAGGTACACCGCCTCGGCGTCACGCAGCCGCTCCGCGAGCTGCTCTACGATGGCCTGCTTCTCCTGCACCTTCATCGCGCCGCCACCCGCCGGTAGAGGTTGGGGTCGAGCCGGATCCCCGGTCCCATGGTGCTGGACACCGTGACGCTCCGGATGTACGTGCCCTTGGAGGCGGCAGGCTTGGACCGGATGATCGTGTCCATCACCGCCTCGAGGTTCTCCGCGAGGTTCTCCGCCGGGAACGAGACGCGGCCGATGGGCGCGTGGACGTTCCCCGTGCGGTCCACGCGGAACTCGATCTTACCGGCCTTGATCTCGCGCACCGCCTTGCCGACATCGAAGGTCACCGTGCCGGCCTTGGGCGTGGGCATGAGGCCGCGCGGGCCCAGGATCCGGCCGAGCTGGCCGACCTGGCCCATGACGTCGGGGGTCGCGACCGCGACATCGAAGTCGAGCCAGCCGTCCTTGATCTTCTGGACGTACTCCATGCCGACGTAGTCGGCGCCGGCCTCCTCGGCCTCGCGCACCTTCTCGCCCTGGGCGAGGACGAGGACGCGGACCGCCTTGCCGGTGCCGTGCGGCAGCGCGACGGTTCCGCGCACGACCTGGTCGGCGTGCCTGGGGTCGACGCCGAGCCGTACGGCGACCTCGACCGTTTCATCGAACTTCGCGAAGGCGTTTTCCTTCACCAGGCGGAGCGCCTCGACCGGATCCTCGAAGCGCACATCGCGCGGTGTACGGGCGGCCGCCTGCCGGTATTTCTTGCCATGCCTGGGCATCAGTCCACCACCTGGATTCCCATGGAGCGGGCAGTCCCCTCGATCATCCGCATCGCGGACTCGACGCCAGCCGCGTTGAGGTCGGGGAGCTTCAGCTCGGCGATCTCCCGGACCTGCTGACGCGTCACCTGGCCGACCTTGTCACGGTTGGGCGCGGCGGCTCCCTTCTCGAGCCCCGCCGCCTTGCGCAGGAGCACCGCTGCCGGCGGTGTCTTGGTGACGAAGGTGAAGGACCGGTCCGCGTAGACCGTGATCTCCACCGGGATGATCAAGCCGGGCTGGCCCTGCGTCCTGGCGTTGAACTGCTTGCAGAACTCCATGATGTTGACGCCGTGCTGGCCCAGCGCCGGCCCGACGGGCGGCGCCGGGTTCGCTGCCCCGGCGGGCACCTGGAGCTTGATGAAGCCGACGACCTTCTTTGCCATTTGCGCCTTCCATCGAGGCCGCGCGCGCAGGTCGCCTCCGCGCGGCTGGACGGCCGCGGCCGCCCGTTCAGTATCCCTTGAGCTGCGTGTAGTCCAACTCGACCGAGGTCGGCCGGCCGAAGAGGCTGACCTCGACCTTCACCTTGCCCTTGTCGTGGTAGATCTCCTGGACCGTACCGCTGAAATCGGTGAACGGGCCTTCGGTGACCTCCACGACCTGCCCGACCCGGAACGGGATCTCCTCCCGCGGCTCGAGCTCCTCGACCTCGGGCGCGAGGCCGAGGATCTTGTTCATCTCCTCCTCACGCAGCGGCTGCGGCTCCTTGCCCGCGCCCACGAACTTGATCACACCCTGGATGTTGTTGATCAGGTGCGTGGTCCGCTGGTTGAGGACCATCTTGACGAGGACGTAGCCCGGATACAGGCGCCGGGTGACCGTGACACGCTTGCCGTTGCGGATCTCCACGACGTCCTGCGTCGGCACGATGACGTCCTGGATCTCCTTCTCCTCAGGCGTGGCCCCGGGCTCCTCGGCGACTCTGCGCTCGATGAGCCTCTTGACCTTGTTCTCGTGGCCCGAGTAAGTCTGGATCGCGTACCACCGCGCCTCGTCCACCATGACTCAACCCGCGAAGAGATCGATGATCCGGTTCAGGATCCAGCTCACCGTGGTGTCCATGAGCCAGATGATCAGGGCCACGATGATGACGAAGACGATGATGACGAAGGTCGCGTTCCGGAGCTGAGCGGCATCCGGCCAGGTGACCTTCTTGAGTTCTTCGACGACTTCCCCCGTGAACGCGCGCGCCCTGGTCAGCGAGGCCATCACGTTACCTCGTCTCCTTATGGAGCGTATGCGCATTGCAGCGCGGGCAATGCTTCTTCCACTCCACGCGCTCGGGGTGCTTGCGCTTGTTCTTCGTCGTGTGGTAATTCCTCTCCTGGCACTGGGTGCAGGCGAGGATGATCTTATCGCGGGG
>CAYSHC010000175.1:0-3687 GCA_964430855.1 uncultured Vicinamibacteraceae bacterium | reverse complement strand
GTCACGGCCAACCCGGTCGAGTCGATCGTCACGAGCACGCAGGGCACGGCCAACTTCCGCTACGAGGAAGTCCAGGCGCTGCCCGTCGGCCGCACGCCGGCGGCCATCGCGACGCTCTCGCCGGCGCTCACGACCAACACTCCCAACGCCAACCAGGTGACGATCAACGGCGGCTTCGCCTACGACAACGTCTTCCTGATTGACGGCGTGGACGTCAACGACAACCTCTTCGGCACGGCCAACAGCCTCTTCATCGAGGACGCCATCGAAGAGACGCAGGTGCTGAGCTCCGGCATCTCGGCCGAGTACGGGCGCTTCTCGGGCGGCGTCATCAACGTCGTCACCAAGAGCGGCGGCGACATCTTCTCGGGCACCTTCCGCAGCAATTTCACCAACGACGACTGGCAGGCCCTCTCGCCCTACGAGAAGGAGAACAACATCACCAAGTCGGACAAGGTGAACCAGTCGTACGAGGGCACCTTCGGCGGTCCGATCCTCCGGTCGCGCCTCTGGTTCTTCGGGGCGGGCCGCTTCGCGGAGACGACCAACACGTCGCCGCTGCCGCAGTCGGGCGTGTCGTTCACGCGCTCGAGCACCAACAAGCGCGGCGAGGTCAAGCTGACCGGCACGGTGGCCAACGACCACACGATCAGCGGCAGCTACATGAACAACGCCACCGACTCGACGCGCGTCCCGTTCGCGTTCTCGATCGACCCGAACGTCGCGGAGGCGCCGTCGTTCCCGAACGACCGCTTCGTGGCCAACTACCGCGGCGTGCTGACGCCCCGCCTGTTTGCCGACCTGCGCGCCTCGCGCAAGACCTACGGCTTCCGTGACGCCGGCGGCACGTCGACGAACCTGAACGACTCGCCGATCATCGGCCTGTCGCAGCTGGTGCACTACAACGCGCAGTACTTCGACGCGACCGACCCCGAGGACCGCAACAACTACCAGGTCGCGGGCAGCCTGTCGTACTTCCTGACGACGCCGAACCTCGGCAGCCACGACATCAAGGGCGGCTTCGAGGTGTTCAACAGCTACCGGACGGGCGGCAACTCGCAGAGCTCGACGGGCTACGTGATCATCGCCGACTACCTCGAGGACGGCGCGGGCAACCCGGTGTTCGACGCCGATGGCCGCTTCATCCCGGTGTTCGCGCCGGGCGCGACCTACAACGAGAACTGGCTGGCCACGCGCGGCGCGCGGATCGACATCCGCACGACGTCGTTCTACCTCCAGGACTCGTGGCGCGCGGGGACGCACCTGACGTTCGACATCGGCACCCGGTACGAGCGCGTGCGCGGCAAGGCGACCGGCGGCATCCGCCCGATCGACACCGACACGTGGGTGCCCCGCCTGGCGGCCACCTACGACATCAACGGTGACGGCCGGTTCGTGGTGCAGAGCACGTACGCCTGGTACGCCGGCAAGTACAGCGAGTCGCAGTTTGCCGGCAACACGGACGTCGGCAACCCGGCCGCCGTGTTCGGCGAGTACGTCGGGCCGGAGGGCCAGGGCCGCGACTTCGCCCCCGGCTTCGACCCGAACAACTACGTGACCTACGACGGCTCGTTCCCGACGGCCAACGTGTTCTTCGACAGCGGGCTCTCGTCGCCCGTGACCAAGGAGTTCACGGCGTCGCTCGGCGCGCAGCTCGGCCGCGGGTACGGCAAGATGACGTTCGTCAACCGCAACATGTCGAACTTCGTCGAGGACTTCATCACCGTCGACGGCGGCACGACCACGGTGATCCGGGACGGCATCAACTACGGCACGTTCCAGAACATCCACTTCCGCAACAGCGACGACCCGCAGCGCGACTACCAGGCGCTGGTGTTCCAGGGCCGCTACCCGCTGTTCGACCGGCTGAGCCTCTACGCCAACTACACGTACCAGCTGAAGAACGACGGCAACTTCGAGGGCGAGGGCGCCAACACGCCGGGCATCTCGTCGCTCATCGGCGACCGTCCGGAGATCTACTCGAAGGACCGCAACTACCCGACGGGCCGGCTCAACGACTTCCAGGCGCACCGCGTCCGTGCCTGGGGCCTCTACACGCAGCCGCTCGGGTTCGTCGGCGACGTCGACGTGGCGCTGTTCTACCGCTACGACTCGCCGCTGACCTACAGCCTCTCGGCGAGCAGCGTGCCGCTGACGGCGATCCAGCAGGCGCGCGGTGCCGGCTACGTGTCGCTGCCGGCCACGCAGACGCTGTTCTTCGCCGAGCGCGGCTCGGAGCTGTTCGACGCCGCGCACCTGTGGGACCTGGGCCTGAACTACAGCATCCCGGTGTTCCGCTCGCTGCGGCCGTACGTGAAGCTTGACGTCTACAACCTGTTCAACAACGACAAGCTGATCCAGTGGAACACGGTGGTCACGGCCGATCCCAACAGCCCGCGCGACGAGCTCGGGCTGCCGACCGGCTACATCAAGGGCGCCAACTTCGGGAAGGGCACGTCCAATGCTCACTACCCGGGAGCCCGGCGCTTCGAAGTGGCCGTCGGCTTCCGCTTCTGATGCATTCCACCCCTGCTCCCGGGCCCGTCCCGGGGGCAGGGGCCTCACTGGGCCTCACTGGGGTCAGGTCTCGATTCGAGACCATTCGGGGTCAGGTCTCGCCCCGCAGACGCTGCAGATTCTGCTACTCAAGAATCTTCGCCCGCAGCGCCGCATCCGGCAGCTCACACGCCGGCAGGTACCCGGACACCCGGTGGCGCACCGCCGCCACGCACCCATACGCGACGTCGCGGACGCTCCGCGGCACCCACAGCAGCACCCGCGCCCACGACCATGGACGCGGCAGCCGCGCCGCGATGCGCAGGACGGCATCGGAGCGCAGCCACACCCCTTCATCATCCACCAGCACCATCGAGTTCGGCGCGAGGCCGATGCGATGCTCGCGCAGCAGGCGCTCGCCGGCGCGACCCTGGCGGCTCGCGAACCTGAACTCGTCGCGCCTGTCGTGCCTGTGGATGAAGCGGACCGACCGCTGGCAGAACACGCAGTCGCCGTCGTAGATCACCGTCATCATCGCAGCGTACAGGGTCGCGCGCGCGCCTGTCAGCGCCGCCGCCGAGGCGGACGCCGCGGTGCATGCCGAGACGCGCCGCCCCGGCGGACGTCAGCCGCGTCGGACGGACGCGCTGGCGCCGTCGCCGCGTGCGGCGGTATCCGGCGCGAGCCGACGTCACCGTCCCGCCCGGCGACCGCAGGCGCCGCGCGTAGGGCCTCCAGTGTCGGCAGCTCCAGCAACCCCGCGCCGTCCGCCGGCGGCAGCGCCTCGCCCGGATACACGACAGCCTCGAGGAACAGCCCCGCCGCCGGCGCCGTCAGCCGCGCCGGCAACTCGCCGGACCCGCGCATCAGCGGCGCCACGTCTGACGGCGCCAGGTCGCCCGTGCCGACCGCGACGAGCACGCCCACCATGCGCCGCACCATCCTCCAGAGGAAGTGCGATCCGGTGACCCGCACCAGCACGAGATCACCGCGCTCGACGACGGCCACGTCATCGACCAGCACCCTGGTCGACTTCTCGTCGCGGCTGTCGTCGGAGAAGGCCTCGAAGTCGTGCAGCCCCCGAAAGGTGGCCGCGGCGGCCCGCATGCGTCCGACGTCGAGGGGCTCGCGCACCCACCACACGAACCGCTTGCCGAACGCCGTCCGCCGCCGGCTGATCTGGTAGACGTA
>CAYSHC010000174.1:917-3691 GCA_964430855.1 uncultured Vicinamibacteraceae bacterium | reverse complement strand
CAGCGACGGTGGCGTGGGCGTGAGCGTGGTCATGCGATGATGTGGCGGACCGGCGCAGCCTAGCACAGATGCTACGTTTCTCCATGATCACCGAAGCCGACGCGCGAGTCCTCCCGGAGGGGACGACCGTCGAGCTGCTGCCGCGCGGACACATCACGCCGCTCGCAGCCGACACGCTCCGCGACAGGCGCATCACGGTCATCCGGCTGGACGGGACGGTCGACGCCGACGTCGCCAGCCTGGCGCCCGTCGCCGACGTCCGGCGCGTGGTCGTCGGAGCCGATCACACGGGCGTCGCGCTCAGGGACCACCTGGTCGCGTGGCTCCGCGCCGATGGCCGGCACGTCGATGCCGTCGGGCCGACCGGCGTCGCCCCCGCGCCCGCCGACTATCCGGACATCGCCGAGCAGGTCGCCCTCGCGGTGCAGCGCCGTGAAGCCGACGCAGGCATCGTCATCGACGGCGCGGGTCTCGGGTCCACGATGGCCGCCAACAAGGTGCAGGGCGTGCGGGCGGCGCTCTGCCTGACGCCGACGCTGGCGCGGTACGCCAGGCAGCACAACGGCGCCCACGTCCTCGCGCTCGGCGCGAGCTTCGTCAGCGCGTCCGAGGCCGAGGCCATCGTCGCGGCGTTCCTCGAGACGCCGATGACCGAGGAGCGATACCTGCGCCGGCTCGTGAAGCTGGCGCGCCTCGAGCGGCGTCAGGCGCGGCTCGGCGCCGAGTAGGGAAGAGAACCGAAGCCCATGTCCATGACGCCATTCGACGTCGAGCGGCTCATCGCCATCGTGACCGACGAGGTGCTCCGCGCCACCGGCGGCACCGCACCTGCCGATGCGGCGGGCTGCTGCCGGTGCCATGCCGTCCACGAGGAGTGCTGTCCCGATCGGGTGCGCGGGGTGCTCGACGCCGGCGCCTCCCGGCTCGGCCTGCATGCCGCGGGCGGACGGGCGGGCGACGTCGCCTCGCTCATCGATCACACGCTGCTGAAGGCCGAGGCCACGCGCGCCGAGATCGAGACGCTGTGCCGCGAGGCGGCCGAGTTCCGGTTCGCGACGGTGTGCATCAACCCGGTCTGGGTGCCGCTCGCGTCGCGGCTGCTGCGGGGCAGCGGCGTCGGCGTCTGCACGGTCGTCGGGTTTCCGCTGGGCGCGACGGCAAGCGACGTGAAGGCGTACGAGACGCGTCGCGTCATCTTCGACGGCGCCACCGAGGTGGACATGGTGATCCACATCGGGGCCCTGAAGGCCGGCGACGTCCGCACCGTCCAGAAGGACATCGAGGCGGTCGTCGACGTGTGCCGGCCGTGCGGTGTCACGAGCAAGGTGATCATCGAGGCTGCGCTGCTGACCGACGACGAGAAGGTGACGGCCTGCACGCTGGCGAAGGCGGCCGGCGCCGACTTCGTGAAGACGTCCACGGGGTTTTCGAAGGGTGGCGCCACGGTCGCCGACGTGGCGCTCATGCGGCGCGTCGTGGGCGGCGACATGGGCGTGAAGGCCGCGGGTGGCGTGCGCGACCTGTCCGGCGCGCGCGCGATGGTCGACGCCGGGGCGACGCGCATCGGGGCGAGCGCCGGCGTGCGTATCGTCAGCGAGTCGCTCGGGAGGACGGGCGGCGCTGCCGCGCCGCTGCCCGCCGGTCCCCGTGCGGGCAGCAGCTACTGAGGGGCGTCGCCGTCGGCTGCCGGCGGTTGTGACGGCGGAGCAGGCGTGAGCGCCGGCACGCGCCCGTCGAGCCAGGCTGCCGTCTCGCGCGGGTCGAACTGCATCCCCACGTAGAAGGGGCCGAACTCGCCATAGTCGGCGCTGGCCTCGTCGAACCGCATCTCGTAGATCAGCTTCTTGAAGACCAGCGGGTCGTCCGCGAAGAGGTCCACCCCCCACTCCCAGTCGTCAAAGCCGATCGAGCCCGAGATGATCTGCGTGACGGTGCCCGCGTAGCGCCGTCCGATGTGCCCGTGCTCGCGCATCATCCGGGCGCGGTCGGCAAACGGCGCGCGGTACCAGTTCTTCACCTCGCCGCGGCGCTTGTCCATCGGGTAGAAGCAGACGTAGCGCCGTCGCGGGAAGCGCATGAAAAGGCGTCCTTCGACGCGGGTCTTCTGGGTCTGCATCGCCTCGTCGCGCGCGGCCAGATAGCCGTCGCTGCCTGGCGCATGGCCCGCGGCGACGAGCTGCTCGTGGATCTTCGCCGTCATGTCGTACATCCCGAGCTCGACGACCGACACGTACGACGCGGTCGCCTCGAGGGCGTGCGACAGGCCCAGGCGCGAGACCTCGAGCTGGGCCTGGAGGAGCTCGTCGAACGACCGCCGCGCGTGGATGAGCAGCAGGTCGGCCTTGTGGCCCAGCGTGGCGACAGCGATGGAGCCGCCGTCGTCGGCGTCGGCCCAGGGGGCCAGCCAGGTGGCGAGCTCGTCGGCGAGGTGGCCGCGCTCGTGGGGAGAGAGGTCGGCGAGGGCATGCCAGTCCACGCGGAAGAACTGGTGGAGCAGGCTCCAGCCTTCGAGGGTTTCGGGGACGACCGGGGTGGTAGGCGCAACAGCTGACACGCTGATCAGGATACGCCCCGGGCGGGGTCAGGTCTCGATTTGGCCGGGTCCGGGGTCAGGTCTCGAACTGAGCGTCTCTGGGGTCAGGTCTCGAAATGGCGACTCCGGGGTCAGGGGGCGCGAACGGCGCGCGCGGGGCCAGACCCCCGAGGGCCCGGGATGGAGACCGGGACCCCCCCCCCCCCAGGCTGTACACGCGCTCGAGACCCTGGCGCCGCGC
>CAYSHC010000174.1:0-907 GCA_964430855.1 uncultured Vicinamibacteraceae bacterium | reverse complement strand
CTCGCGATCGGCGCTCGCGAGACCTGACCCCGGAGGGCCCGTTCTCGAGACCTGACCCCGCACCCCCCAATTCCGAGACGAGACCCCACGCCCCCTGACCCCACGCCCCCGGCCAAATCGAGACCTGACCCCACGGTCAGTCGTCAGCCACGACATCGAACAGGTTGCTCCACCGGTCCGTCCAGGGGCGCACCCACGGCTCGTCCGCGCCCTCCGTTACGTCGCCGAACGCCGCCAGCACCTCTGGATCGCGCGCGAGCAGCACCCACGTCGTCGACTCGGCGCCCTCGTCGTCGCTGGCGGGATAGTGCGACACCACCACCGCGCTGAACCCCTCGGCCGCGCCCCCCGTCCTCACGATGCCCCGCAGGTCCAGGAACCGGTTCGACACATGGACGGCCAGGATGCTCCGCTCGTCGTGCAGGTGCCGCCCGTACAGCGCGAACGCCTCCACCGTCAGCAGGTGCGCCGGCACCGAGTCGCTGCTGAAGGCGTCGAGCACGAGCAGGTCGTAGCCCTGCGGCTCCTCGCGCTCCAGGCTGACGCGCGCATCACCTGGCACGATCTCGATGTGCCCGCGCGACTCGGACACGTAGGTGAAGACCGGGTCGCTGCCCTCCGAGAGCGCCACCACCTGCGGGTCGATCTCGTAGATGCGCACGAGGTCGCCCGTGCGGGCGTGCGCGGCCATCGTGCCGGCGCCCAGCCCGACGACGCCGATGCGCAGCGGGCGGTCGTGCATTGCGTGCAGCCACCCGACGGCGCGGCCGACCCCGCTGCCCTCCGTGTAGTAGGTCGTCGGCTGGTAGCGACGCGGTGGCTCGAGGAACTGGTTGCCGTGGATGGTGTTGCCGTGCAGCAGCCGCCGGTGCCGACCGCCGCCCGGCGCCTCGCCCTCGCGGACGCG
>CAYSHC010000173.1:0-3850 GCA_964430855.1 uncultured Vicinamibacteraceae bacterium | reverse complement strand
AAGGCCGCGGGCGGCCAGGGAGCGCTAGGCAAGGTGCTGCTGGCCACCGTGAAGGGGGACGTCCACGACATCGGCAAGAACATCGTCGGGGTGGTGCTCGGGTGCAACAACTACGAGGTCATCGACCTCGGCGTGATGGTGCCCGCCGCCACCATCCTCGACGCGGCCGTGGAGCACGGCGTGGACGTCATCGGCCTGAGCGGCCTCATCACGCCCTCGCTCGACGAGATGGCCGGCGTGGCGCGGGAAATGGAGCGGCGCGGGATGAAGACCCCGCTGCTCATCGGGGGCGCGACGACGAGCCCGCAGCACACGGCGGTGAAGATCGCGCCCGAGTACTCGGGGCCCGTGGTGCACGTCCTCGACGCGTCGCGCGCGGTGGGAGTGGTGTCGAGCCTGCTCGACCCGCGCCAGCACGACGCCTACGTCGCGCAGGTCCGGGCCGACCAGGAGCGGTTGCGAACGCTCCACAGCCAGCGGCAGGAGAAGCCGCTGCTGTCGTTGCGGCAGGCGCGCGAGAACCGCCAGCGCATCGACTGGGCCGCCGAGACGCTGCCGGTGCCGTCGTTCACCGGCCGGCGCGAGATCGACGTGCCCGTCGAGACGCTGCGGCCCTACATCGACTGGACATTCTTCTTCAACGCATGGGAGCTCAAGGGACGCGTACCCGCCATCTTCGAGCATCCGCAGTACGGCAGCGAGGCGCGCGCGCTCTACGACCACGCCAACGCCGCGCTCGACACGATCCAGCGCGACCGGACGCTGACGTGCCGGGCCGTGTATGGCTTCTGGCCCGCCAACGCCGACGGCGACGACATCGTGCTGTTTGCCGACGACACCCGCAGCCGCGAGGCGGCGCGGTTCGTGATGCTGCGCCAGCAGGAGCGCAAGCCCGAGGGCAAGCCGAACCGGTCGCTCGCCGACTTTGTCGCGCCCGTCGGCCAGGGCGCCGACTACATCGGCGCGTTCGCGGTGACGGTGCACGGTGCGGAGGAACTGGCGCAGGCTCACCAGCGCGCCAACGACGACTACAACGCCATCATGGCCAAGCTGCTGGCCGACAGGCTCGCCGAGGCGCTGGCCGAGTACCTGCACGCGCAGGCCCGCCGCGACTGGGGCTACGGGCGCGACGAGACGTTGTCGCCCGAGGATCTCGTGGCCGAGCGCTACCGGGGGATTCGCCCGGCGTTCGGCTACCCGGCCTGCCCGGAGCACACCGAGAAGCGGACGCTCTTCCGCCTCCTCGACGCCGAGCGGATCGGCGTGTCGCTGACCGAGAGTTGCGCCATGTGGCCCGCGGCAAGCGTGTCGGGCCTCTACTTCGCGCATCCGGCGGCGGCCTATTTCATGGTCGGGCGCATCGGCGAAGACCAGGTGGCCGACTACGCGCAGCGCAAGGGCTTCTCGCGAGACGAAGCCGAGCGGTGGCTGGCGCCAAACCTCGGGTACGCGCCGCAGCCGGCTGGCGCCTGCTAGTGTCAAGTCACCCGAACGGCTGACTTGATGTCCCCCTGACGGCTAATGGGGTGAACTCTCTGCCTGTGGAATGACGGCGCAGCCCTGCCAATCCGGGACTCAACAGTCCGGCACAGCTGTTGCTTTTCAGCTCGGCAATTGGCGGCGGGCGCGAGGCCCGCAAGGAGGCAAGGACTGTGTACAAGTCGGTTGTAAAGGTTTGTGTCATCGCGCTCGGCGCCCTGGCCATCGTGGGACAGCCGACGAAGGCGACGGCGGCGCCCGTCAGCGCCTTCGAGATCATCGGTGACGGCTGGATCCCGGAACTGCTCACCGGCGTGCCCGACGTCTGGCGCTGGCGGGTGAGCCCCGACACGAACGAGTTCACCGCCAACTCGTCGCTCGTCCGGTCCGAGAACAACGTGAGCAGCAGCTTCGGGAAGGTCGACTGGGACGACGTCTCCTACACCCACGACCTCACCTGGGTCGCGCCGCCGGCCGGCACCTTCACGTCGGCGACGCTGACGATCATCGCGGCGGTCCCTGCCGGCAACAACGACAACGTGTACGTGTCGCACGACCTGAGCTTCAACCTGCTGGGCCCCCTGGGACCCATCGGCGGCACCTTCTCCGATGGCTTCATCACCGCGAGCCTGAACGAGGGCGGCATCCTCAACGTGCTCATCGACAAGCAGTTCAGCTTCAACTTCCTGTCGCCGGACTTCGATCCGGTGCCGTTTGCGGTCCTCGGCTCGAAGCTGTGGGTCGAGTACGAGCCGCTCATCGCCGGCGACCCGGTGCCGGAGCCGACGGCGCTCCTGCTGCTCGGCGCCGGCCTGATGGGCGGTGCGCTGCGCCTGCGTCGCCGGTCGTAGTCGGCCAGACCCGTCGCGCTGCACCAGGGGCCGGAGGAGTCACTCCTCCGGCCCCTTTGCTGTCTGGACGGACGCGTCGAATCGTGTTGACCGGCTGTTGGCGGAATCGGTATACTTTCATCCGGATAGAGCGATGAATCAGCTCGGCAATCCGGTGCTCGCACATCTGAACGTCCTCGGCGACCCGCTGCGTGCGAGGCTGCTGCTCGTCCTCGACGGCCAGACGCTGTCGGTCGGGGAGCTGTGCGACGTCCTGCAGCTGCCGCAGTCCACCGTCAGCCGTCACCTGAAGACCCTGGTGGACGGCGGGTGGGCCCATGCGCGCCGCGAGGGCACCAGCCGGTTGTACGCGCTCAGCGCGGACGACCTCGACCCGGCCGCCGCGGAACTCTGGCGGCTGGTAAAGGGGCAGTTGCTCCAGACGCCCGGCGTGGCGCAGGATCAGGCGCGGCTCGCGCGGGTGCTTGCCGCCCGGCGCGCCAGGTCGGCCGACTACTTCTCGCGGTCGGCCGGGCAGTGGGACGCGGTCCGCGACGAGCTGTTCGGCGAGACCTTCCATCTGGCCGGACTGCTCGCGGTGCTGGACCCGGCGGCGGTCGTGGCCGACCTGGGCTGCGGCACCGGGCGTACGGCCGACGCCGTCGCGCCGTTCGTCTCGCGGGTCATTGCCGTCGACGCATCGCGCGAGATGCTCGACGCCGCCGGTCTGAGGCTGGCGGCGCACGCCAACGTGGAGGTGCGCGAGGGGACGCTCGAGGCGGTGCCGATCGACGATGGCGCGGTGGACCTGGCGCTGCTGGTGCTGGTCCTGCATCACGTCAGCGATCCTTCACGCATCCTGCGTGAGGCGCGGCGTGTCGTCCGCCCCGGCGGCATCGTCCTGGTGCTCGACATGCAGGCCCACGACCGCGAGGAGTACCGCGCGCAGATGGGCCACGTCTGGCTGGGATTCACCGAGGCAGACATCCGCCGACGCCTGGCGGGCGCCGGCTTTGCGGAGACACGTGTGGTGGCGTTGCCGCCGGCCCCCGGCGTCCGGGGCCCGGCGCTCTTCGCTGCCCGCGGCTGGTAGGAACGACACGGTAGGGACGGCCCTCCGTGCCGTCCGTGACGAAGCGGTAGGGACGGCCCTCCGGGCCGTCCGTGAGTGTGGCAGGGACGGCCCTCCGGGCCGTCCATCAAGAGGCGCGGCACTGATGCCGCGCCAGAGGAGCAGGCACGCATGACCCCAGTGGCAACCGAGACGCAGCACGCGTTCGCGCAGGCCGAGCAGGCCGGCCGGCCCGCCTTCAAGGTGGCCGACCTGTCGCTCGCCGAGTTCGGGCGCAAGGAGATCCGCCTGGCCGAGCAGGAGATGCCCGGCCTCATGGCCATCCGCGAGGAGTACGCCGGCAGCAAGCCGCTGAGGGGCGTCAAGGTGATGGGCAGCCTCCACATGACGGTGCAGACGGCGGTGCTCATCGAGACGCTCGCCGACCTGGGCGCCGACGTGCGCTGGGTCTCGTGCAACATCTTCTCGA
>CAYSHC010000172.1:0-4082 GCA_964430855.1 uncultured Vicinamibacteraceae bacterium | reverse complement strand
CGCCGGTCTCGGGGTCCTTGTTCCAGACGACGAGGCGGATGGTGACCTTGAGCGGGATGGCGTAGGTCATCCCGCGCTCGAGGCACTCGTTGATGTCGTACTTCAGGTTGAGCGCCATGCGGCGCCCGCCGATCTCGTGGACCTGGCCCCGCGCCTCGTCACCCCAGCCGCACTCGTCCCAGTTGCCGATCGAGTACTCGATGAACTCGAGCGACGAGTTCTCGCGGAAGTCGCTGATGGGGAAGACCGACTTGAAGACGGCCTGCAGGCCGATGTCCTCACGCTCGCCCGGCAGCGTGTACATCTGCAGGAAGCGGTCGTAGGACCGCTTCTGGATCTCGATCAGATTGGGAATCGGAACCGTCGTCCTGATCTTGGAAAAGTCGATGCGCTCGCGGTAGACGTTGTTCGGCAGGCTGCTGCTCATACTTCACGGTTCCTTGGGGTGATCGTCACCAGGGCGCGTCCGCCAGCGAGGGCGAACGGCCAAACACTCGAACGGCGAAAGCCGCGCGGCCTCGCCGGGGCGCCCGGAGGGCGCGCGGGCGGGCTCACGCGGCTCGCTGCGGTGTCGAACCTACTTGATCTCGACCTTCGCGCCGGCCTCTTCGAACTTCTTCTTGATCGATTCGGCCTCTTCCTTCGGCACGCCTTCCTTGATGGGCTTCGGCGCGCCTTCCACGAGGTCCTTCGCCTCCTTGAGGCCGAGGCTCGTCACCTCGCGCACCGCCTTGATCACGTTGATCTTGTTGGAGCCCACGTCGGTCAGCACGACGTCGAACTCGGTCTTCTCCTCGGCCGGCGCCGCCGCCGCGCCCGCGGGCGCCGCGCCAGCCACCACTACCGGAGCAGCCGCGGCCGCCGAGACGCCAAGCTCCTCTTCCAGCGTCTTGACGAGCTTGGACAGCTCCATCACCGAGATGTTCTTGATGTACTCAACTACCTGTTCCTGCGTCACGTCGGCCATCACCTGTCTCCTTCTGTCGGCTATCAGCTCTCTGCCATCGGCTTTCAGCTATCTGGGGCGTCACGTCGGCTGCGAGGCGATCGCAGAGTGCCCGATAGCTGACAGCGACCTCGTCGTTACTCGCTCTTCTTCTTCTCGACCTGCGTCAGCACGGTCAGCAGATCGCGCGGCGCAGCGCTCAGCACGCTGACGATCTGGACCATCGGGGCCTGCAGCAGGTACAGCAGCTTCGCGTACAGCTCGGGCTTGCCCGGCATCGACGCCAGGTCGTTCACCGCCGCCCCTTCGACCACGTCGCCCTGCACGACCGCCGCCTTGAGCACGAGCGACGGCGTCGTCTTGGCGAAGCTGGTCAGCACCTTCGCGAGCGCGATCGGGTCGTCGCCGCTGAAGGCCACCGCCGTCGTGTCGACCAGGTGCGGCGTCAGCGCGTCAAAGGGCGTGCCCTTCACCGCACGGCGCACCAGCGTGTTCTTGACGACGCGGTACTCGCCGGCCACGGCGCGCACCTGGCGCCGCAGCTCGGTCACCTCGGGCACCGAGATGCCCTTGAATCCCAGCAGGATCACGCTGTCGGTGCGCCCGAGGGCCTCCGTCAGCTGGCTGAGCTCCTGTTCCTTTTCAGCGCGTGAAACGGCCATCTCGATTCCGCCTTACTTGGTCAGCGTCTCGACCTGGCTCGCATCCACGGCCACGCCGGGACCCATGGTGGAGCTGATCGTGAAGCTCTTCAGATACTTGCCCTTGGCGGCCGCCGGCTTCGCCTTGATCACGCTGTCCACCAGCGCGTGGGCGTTGGCGAGCAGCTGCTCGGCCGGGAAGGACACCTTCCCGATGGGGGCGTGCACAATGCCGGTCTTGTCGACGCGGAACTCCACCTTGCCGGCCTTGATCTCCTGCACGGCCTTCGCGATGTCGAGCGTGACGGTGCCCGTCTTCGGGTTCGGCATCAGGCCGCGCGGGCCGAGCACCTTGCCCAGCCGTCCGACCGCCCGCATCATGTCCGGCGTCGCGACGACGGCGTCGAAGTCCGTCCAGCCGCCGGCGATCCGCTCGACGAGCTCCTCGCCGCCGACGATGTCGGCGCCGGCCTGCTCGGCTTCCTTCTGCTTCTCGGGGTTGGCGATGACCAGCACGCGCTTGGTCTTGCCGAGCCCGTGGGGCAGCACCACCGTGCCGCGGACCATCTGGTCGGCGTGACGCGGGTCGACGCCGAGGCGCATCGCCACTTCCACCGTCTCGTCGAACTTCGTGTACTTCAGTTCCTGGACGAGCGGAATCGCCTCGTCGAGCGTGTAGAACCGCTCTTCGACGCGGGCGCGTGCGGCCGTGTACTTCCTGCCGTTCCTTGCCATGTGTCGTTCTCCGTGGTGCGAGCGGCCCGCGGTGGGCCTCCCACGATGATGTTCAGAGGACGGCTCGGAGAGCCGTCCCTACCTGCCGTCCCTGCCTGCCGCCTACCGGACGATGTCGAGGCCCATCGAGCGCGCGGTGCCCTCCACGCTGCGGATGGCGGCCTCGAGGCTCTCGCAGTTGAGGTCGGGCAGCTTGGTGCGCGCGATCTCCTCGATCTGCGCCGCCGTCACCGTGCCGACCTTCGACTTGTTCGGCTCGGCCGATCCGCGCTCCACCTTCGCCGCCCGCTTCAGCAGCACCGGCGCCGGCGGCGTCTTGGTGACAAACGAGTAGGACCGATCCGCGTAGATCGTGACGACTGCCGGGATGATGAGCCCGTCCTGGCCGGCGGTCTTCGCGTTGAAGTTCTTGCAGAAGTCCATGATGTTCACGCCGTGCGGACCGAGCGCGGTGCCCACCGGCGGCGCAGGCGTGGCCTTGCCCGCGGCAATCTGGAGCTTCACGACCGCTGTGACCTTCTTTGCCATGACGTCTCTGTCGACCTTGCCGGACGGCCCGGACGGCCGCCCCTGTCCAAATGCCTAGAGCTTCTCCACCTGGAGGAAGTCGAGTTCGACCGGCGTCGCACGGCCGAAGATCGTCACCATGACCTTCAGCGTGTTGCGCTCGTGGTTGACCTCGTCCACCGTGCCGTTGAAGCTCGTGAACGGCCCTTCGTTGATCCGCACCAGATCGCCCTTCTCGAAGCTGTACTTCGGCTTGGGCTTCTCGGCGCTCTCGCGCACCTGGTTCAGGATGTTGTCCACCTCTTCCCGCGTGAGCGGCGTGGGGCGGGTGCCGGCCCCGACAAACCCGGTGACCTTGGGCGTGTTCTTCACGACGTGCCACGCCTCGTCGGTCATCGCCATCTCGACAAACAGGTAGCCCGGGAAGATGCGCTTCTGGGCCTCGTACTTGCGCCCGCCCCGCATCTCCATCACGGTCTCCTGCGGCACGAGCACCTCACCGAACTGGTCCTCGAGGCCATAGGCCTGGAACCGCTGCTCGAGCGATTCCTTCACCTTCTTCTCGAAGCCCGAATAGGTGTGGACGATGTACCACTGACGGGGGGGCCGCTGCGGCTCCTCGCGCTGCGCCTCGCTCATGCCACGCCCCCGAAGCTCGTGAAGATCCACTCGACGACCTTGTTGAAGGCCGCGTCGATGGCAAACAGGTACAGGCCCATGAAGATGGAGAACACGATCACGACGATGGTGGTGGCCTGCACCTCGCGCTGCGACGGCCACGTCACCCGGGACGTCTCCTCGCGCACCTTCGTGAGAAAGTCCTTCGCGCGAGGCCACCAGCCGAGCACGCCCGCCCGGGGCTCGCCGTCGCGACGCGCGACCTGTCCGTCCCTGCTGTTGTCCGCCATCGTCGTAGTCAGGTCCCGATGAACGCCCGCGACGGCAGCCGCCGCGGGGCGCGCAGGAGTCTGGCAGGCCAAGAGGGACTCGAACCCCCAACCCCCGGTTTTGGAGACCGGTGCTCTACCAATTGAGCTATTGGCCTGTGCCGTCCGCCTACTTGCTCTCCTTGTGCTCGGTGTGCGACCGGCAGAACCGGCAGTACTTCTTCATGGCCAGCCGCTCGGTCGTCTTCTTCTTGTTGCGGGTGGTGCTGTAGTTGCGCCGCTTGCACTCCCCGCATGCCAACTGCACGATGTCTCGCATGGTCGTGTCCTAGGCCAGGATCTCGGTGATCGTGCCGGCGCCCACCG
>CAYSHC010000171.1:0-4087 GCA_964430855.1 uncultured Vicinamibacteraceae bacterium | reverse complement strand
CTCGAAGCGCACGACGAGGGGGTCGCGCGACGTCGGGTCGAGCAGCGGCGGCGCCGTCCGCTGGTTGGCCGTCTCGCGCATCGCCTCGATGGCCGGGCGCGGCCGCGCGGCCTCGGCGCGCTCGCGCATGACGCGGTCGATTTCGGCGGCGCGCAGCATGGCGTTGCGGTTGCCGGGGTCGTACTCGAACACCTTGCGGTAGGCCACGACCGCCACTTCGAGGTCGCCCGCCTCGTCGGCCCGCCGCGCGCGCTCGAGATGGAAGAGCGACGCCGCCTGCATGGCCCGCTCGAGCGCGATCCGGTAGTCGGCCCTGTCGGGATCGTCGAGCAGCGCCTGCCGGTACTGCGCGACGGCAAGGTCCCAGTCGCCCATGGCGGCGGCCTGCTGGCCGCTGCGATAGGCGCGCGACGCGCCGCACCCCGCCGCGACCAGCGTGAGGCCCACCAGGCACACGAGTGACATCCGGCGCATCCACGCCGTCCCTCTCCGCTGGATCACACGAACGCTCCTGCTCCCATCATCCGGTCAACCTGACGGTCTGCCGGCCCCGACCGTCCGCGTACTCGATCTGGAGCGACTCCTCGCCGATGCTGACGATACGCCAGCGGCCGTCGACGATCTCGCCTTCGCGGCCATAGTAGACGTTCCGCCCGTCGCTCAGGACCGCGAGCGTGCCCACGTCCTCCCGCTCGATGACGCCGATGAACCGGACGTCGATGGGCGGCGGGGCGGGCGGCCCGGCCTGCACCGGGGCTGTCGGCACGCTGGCGACCGACGGCGGCGCCTGGCCCGTCGGCACGCCGATTGCCGGCGACCCGGCAGAGGCGCTCGCCCGGGCACCGTACGCGAAGGGGTCGCGGCCGGTGTCCACCGGCGCCACAGGTTCGCGCGCCAGCCGATCGAGCGCAACCCCCTCGGCAATGGTGTCGGCCGGCGTCGCCGCGCGCCTGGCGGGCTGCCGCTGCGCCTTCGGCGCCGATGCGGGCGCCGGCGCGCCACCCGGCGTGCCGAACTGCCACCACACGACGAGCAGCAGCACCACCAGGAGGCCCGCCAGCAGGGCCCGCTGTCGTCGCGGGTCAGCGGCCATCGTCGGCCCTGTAGTACGTCGAGACGCCCAGCGACGCCTCGAGCTCACCGCTGCCATCGTCGGCGCGTGCGACGGTGATGCTGCGCACGACGACGAAGTCATCGCCCGCCTCCACGGCGTGCAGGAACTCGCGCAGCGCATCGTAGCGCCCGCGGACGACGAGCGTCTGGTCGACGCGCACCAGCCGGCCGTCCCGCTCCTGCGCCTGGGTGAAGGCGCGCCTGTCGAAATCGAGGCCGGCGTCTCGCGCGACCTGTGCGAGGCGCAGGAACGTCAGCCGTCTCGCGCTGGCCTGGTCGGCCGGCAGGATCTCGGTGTAGAAGCGCTCGACGTCACCGGCCGCGCGCTGCGTGCCCGTGCTCAGTTCGCGCGCCGCGTCCAGGTCACGCTGCGCGTTGGCGGCGGCCAGCGCCGCGGTGTCGGCGCGCGTCTCGAGGCCGCGGACGCGCGCCGCAAGCGGCCCCAGCACCACGCCGAGCAGCACGAGATCGACGACCGCCAGGAGGGCGAGCGGCACCACCCACAGGCGCTTGTCGGCGACAATCCGGCGAAGGGGCCACCCGCTCATCGCGCCGCCTCCGACGTCGCTGTCTCCGGCGCGGCCGGCTCGCCGGCGTCGCTGCTGTACACGCCGTCGAACGTCACCACCAGCGTCCCGTCGTCCTCGCGCACTTCCTCGACGGTCCTGATTCCCCTGAAGCTGCCGGCCGCCTCCAGCGCGTCGATGAACGTGCCCACGTCATCGGCACGCGCGGCCTTCACGACGAGCCGCACCATCACGGTGCCCTCCTGGATCGTCGGGTAGACGCTCGTCAGGAGGACCTCCGCGGGGATGGTCCGCTCGATGGTGTTGAAGAGCGCCGTCCACGAGAACACGCGCTCGTCGATGGCACGGTTCACCTCGCGCGTCGCCGCGACGATCGCGTTCAGCTCGGCCTGGTTGACGCCGGCCCGCACGCGCGCCGCCTCGCGCTGGCGCTCCGCCGCGCGCTGCTCGTCCACGGCGATACGCGCCGACAACGCCGTCTGCTCGCGCGACAGCGTCAGGAAGCGCGTGATGCCGGCGATGGCCAGCAACGCCAGCACCAGCGTGATCGCGCCGAGCACCAGGTGGACGGCGCGCTCGTTGTAGAAGGGCCGCGTCGAGAGGTTGCCGCGCAGCATCACATCGCCCTCGCCACCACGCCATAGGGCGCGGCAAGGTCGCCGCCGGCCTCGGAGCCGCCTGCCTGCACGCTGCCCGCCACCTCGCGCCCAAGACGCACCGGCTCGACGACGATGCCGAGCCGCTCGGACAGCTCCGCCGTCAGTCGGCTGCGTTCGGCGGCGGCGCCGCCTCCCGCCAGCAGCACGCGCGCAAAGCCCTGCCCCGCGAGCCGGTCCTCGAAGTACATGCGCGTCTGGTGGACGACGTCGGCCAGCGGCTCGTCCGCGTCGGCCGGGCGTGTGCGGAAGAAGATGACGTAGCCGTCACGGACGATCGCCAGCGAGCTGCAGTCGGCGCCGACGTGCACCAGCAGCCAGTCGCCACGCGCGGCGGCCGCATTCGTCAGCAGCACGGCGTTGACGATGTTGAGCGTGGCAAGGTCGACGGTGCCCGCATGCAGGCCCGCCTCGGCGCACACCTGCTCGTAGGCCTCGATCACGTCGCGCCGGGCGGCGACCACCACCAGCTCGTGGCCTGCCCCGCCGGTGTGGCCGGGCACGATCGCAAGCTGGGCCTGCTCCACCGGGAACGGCAGCGCCTTGCGCAGCTGCAGCCGCACGAGCTGCTCGAGGTCGCGCGCCT
Organism: uncultured Vicinamibacteraceae bacterium; assembly: GCA_964430855.1. Classification (GTDB taxonomy): domain Bacteria; phylum Acidobacteriota; class Vicinamibacteria; order Vicinamibacterales; family Vicinamibacteraceae; genus JAEZDP01. The sequence continues at coordinate 1,205 of CAYSHC010000171.1, read as the reverse complement.
GCGCCGGCAGGTGTGCGAAGCGCAGCAGCGAGACGCGGGCGACGGTGTCCGGGAGGACGAGCGCGCACCGCCGATGGCGCCCGCTCACCTGTCCGACGGCCTGGCGTACGGCGGCAATCACCGGTTCCGGCTGGAGGACGTTCGGCCCCGTCAGCGAGGCCTGGACGGCGCCCGCCGGGAGGGCCACGCGGCTCGCCGCGTCGAGGACGGGCGACGATCCGCCGGGGCGCGCGACCACGGCCGCCACGCCGCGAGCGTCGATGGCCAGGGCGAGCGTGGGGGGGGGGGTCTCGAGCCAGGCAGGCAGGGGCGACATGGACTCAGTCTACGAAGGTGACCTTGTTGATCTCGCGCAGCGTCGTCTCGCCGCTCAGCACCCGCGCCACCGCCGACTCGCGCAGGAACCGCATGCCCTCGGCGCGCACCGCGCGCTTGATCTCCGAGTTCGGCCGGCGCGCCAGAATCATGTCACGGATGTTGTCGGTCACGTCGAGCAGCTCGCAGATCGCCATCCGCCCGCGGTAGCCCGTGCCGCCGCACTCGAGGCAGCCCTCGCCCTCGTAGAAGACGTGCGTGTCGAGCAGCGCCGGGTCCATGGCCGACTCGACGAGCTGCTCGCGGGTGATCGTCGCCGGGCGCTTGCAGTGGGGGCAGATCACCCGCACGAGGCGCTGCGCCAGCACGCAGTTGAGCGCCGCGACGAACTGGTAGGCCTCGACGCCCATGTTCAGGAACCGGCCGAGGACGTCGAGCACGTTGTTGGCGTGCACGGTGGTGAATACCAGGTGGCCGGTGAGCGCGGAGTTGATCGCGATTTGCGCCGTCTCGGCGTCGCGGATCTCGCCCACCATGATCTTGTCCGGGTCGTGGCGCAGGATGCTGCGCAGCCCGCGGGCAAACGTCAGGCCCTTCTTCTCGTTGATCGGGATCTGCACGATGCCGGCAAGCTGGTACTCGACCGGGTCCTCGATGGTGATGATCTTGTCCTCGACCGACTTGATCTCCGACAGCGCCGCGTAGAGCGTCGTCGTCTTGCCGGAGCCGGTGGGGCCGGTCACCAGCACCATGCCGTAGGGCTCGCGGATGTACTTGCGGAAGCGCCGGAGCTCCTCGTCGGGGAAGCCGAGGATGTCGAGCCGCAGCTCCCGGAACTGCTCGCTGATCGACTCCTTGTCGAGGATGCGGATGACGGCGTCCTCGCCGTG
>CAYSHC010000170.1:0-4353 GCA_964430855.1 uncultured Vicinamibacteraceae bacterium | reverse complement strand
AGATCTCGCCGCACACTGATCGGCGCCCTGCGCGACGTCATCGCGGCTTTGGACGGACGGCGTCCTCAGCGCGACGGCGAGGGAGAGCGCGCCATCGTTCGCGATGCGGCGTCGCTGCGCCGGGTCGCGGTGGCGCGTGTCGAAGCGTTGGAGCGCGAGGAATCGTCGGCGTTCAGGGGAGATCAAGGCGCCACAGCCTGATGTCGCCCCTGTCGAGCGCCGCAGCGGCACGGGAGCTCACCAGTGGGTGCACCCAGAGCGCATCGGCGGAAGGGCGGGCAGATACCTCCGCCACCTGTGGCGGAATCACCGGCGAGGGCCACCAGGCCTGGATGAGCGGGCGACGCTCCATTGGTTCCGTAGCCACAAGCGTCTGCAGAATGGCACCCACCCGTGCCCCTGACGGATCGCAGTCACCGCAGGCTTCGACCAACCAGGTGGTGCCGACGATGCTGATGATTGCGTAAGCCGCCGCACGGCCCCCTTCCTCGACGACCAGGAACTGCACCTGCCTGGCGCCCTCCCTGTCGAGGCCGGCCCGCAGGCGTGCGCGGGTCACGCAGAACTCGAGGTAGTCGGCGGGGCGGTCGACCAGCAGTCCCCCGGTGTCACCGCCAAGCGGCGGCATCGCGGCCATTGCCGCGAAGTCTCCATGGTCCCCGGATCGCACCGGCACCATCGGCGCTCCTCGCCGCGACGACTCGATGACCCGGAGTGTGACGTCACTGGTTGGCACCCGGTAGGCGCCGTCGGACATCGGCACGTCGTGATCGCCGACCATGAGCGCCAGGTCGACGCCCTCCCGGGCCGCCTCCTCGAGCACCTGCGTCATGAGCAGGCCGGCCGGACGAGCGTCGGTGGCCTCGTACTCCGCGATTGCGCCGACCAGGCAGATGCGGGCCGGCGTGCCATCGAGGACGCCCGTGAGCGCCAGGCGCTCCACGCTAGCCAGCAGGGCACCTCGCTCGTCGAACGCACCCACCACCCGCCGATGTGCGTCGGCCCACGGCAGCCGCGACAGGGCCGCGTGGTACTGGGTAGCGGCGCGCGGCGACAGGTCGGGAGAGCCGTGACGTCTCGCCACGACGAGCCGTTCCATGAGCGCGCCTTCGATACGCGCAATGGCAGGCATGCGGTCAGTATGGACCAGAGGCTGCGCCTCCCGAGCGTAGGGGTGTGCAATTGGCGACAGCGTCAGCCGCGGTTCAGACGCATGCTGGGACCATGACTCCGATGTCTACCAAACTCGCGCTAACGACCGTCTGGGGTGCGGCGGTTCTCATGATGGGACTGGCGTGGCACGCCACTGCGGTGTCGACGTGGCTGACCCTGCTGGCCATCGCCGTTCCTCCGCCGGCCATCCTCTTCTATTTCTGGCGCGAGCCGCTGCCGAGCACGTCGGAGCGCATCCAGGAGTCCATCCGCTGACGGCGGCCGCCTGCACACCTGTAGGGCGCTGGATCGTGGGTGCGCGTGTCATGATGTCCGCATGGCCAACACTGCGGCGCCGGCGCCAGGCGTCGCGCCCTCTGACCTTGCGCTGTTCCTGAAGACGTCGAGCGTCTCGGCGCCGACGCTGAGCCGTGCCGCCGGCGGCGTGGTCTTTCGTCAGGGCGCCGAGGCCAGCAGCGTGTTCTACGTCGAGTCTGGAAGTGTGAAGTTGGCGGTGCTGTCGCCCACCGGGAAGGAAGCGGTCGTGGCGATGCTCGAACGCGGCGACTTCCTGGGTGAGGGGTGCCTGGCGGGCCAGCATGTACGCATGGCGTCGGCCATCGCCGTGACGCCTGCAAAGCTGTTGCGCATCCGCCGCGCCGACATGCAGCGGATGCTGCAGGAGCAGCAGGACTTCTCCGTGCGGTTCATCAGTCACATGCTGGCGCGTAACATCCGGATCGAAGCCGATCTCGTCGATCAGCTGTTCAACTCGAGCGAGAAGCGCCTCGCGCGCACGCTGTTACTGCTGGCCCGGTATGGCAAGCCGGATGCGGAGCAGCACGAGCTGCCGCGACTCTCGCAGGAGACGCTCGCGGAGATGGTCGGAACCACTCGCTCGCGGGTGAACTTCTTCATGAACAAGTTCCGCAAGTTGGGCTACATCGAGTACAACGGCAAGCTCATCGTCCGCGGCGGCCTCCTTAGCGTGGTCCTGCACGACTGACGACGTCAGCGGTGTACACCAACTGCTGTAGGATGAACACTGCTTTCCTGAGCACCGCGGCGTTCAGTCGCCTGCCTCGCCAATGCTCCGGTGGAGGTTGCCTGCGTGCGCGTGCATCTCGTCAATCCCAGCGACATCACCTTCGGCATGGCGGTGATTACGCCTCGCTGGCTCTTCGTCCTCGCCGCGGCCACGCCCGAGCGCTTCGGCACACCCCTGCTCGTCGATGAGTCGCTTTCCCGCTTCGACCCGGCACAGGTCGAGCCGGGGGACGTCGTCGGCATCAGCGTCCACACCGGCAATGCCCTGCGCGGCTACATGATTGGGCGCGAAGCCCACGCCCGGGGGGCGGTGGTCGTGTTCGGGGGCATCCACGCCACGCTGTTTCCCGACGAGGTGTGGGAGCGGGGTGCCGCCGATGCCGTGGTGACTGGTGATGGCGATCTGGCCTGGCCGAGGGTGCTCGCCGACTGCGAGGCCGGGGCACTGCTTCCCAGATACGATGGCGGACGGGTCGACGGCATGCGCTTCATGCCGGCCCGCTGGGATCTCGCGTCGCAGGGCACCTACATGTGGGCCTCGGTCCAGACCGTGCGAGGCTGCCCGAAGCACTGCTCCTTCTGCTCCGTCTGGCGGACGGATGGCCAGGCGCCGCGAAACCGTACGGTCGAAGCGGTTCTTGGCGAGATCGTCGCCCTCAGGCGGCGCGGGTTCCGGTTCATCGCCCTGGCCGACGACAACTTCTACCCGGTGTCGATGCGGGATCTCGAACAGGCGCGGCGCCTCGAGAACCCGACGCGCCTTCACGAGCTCGAGGCGCTGCGCGCCGAGCGCTTCGCCTTGATGGCCGGGCTGGCCAAACCGAGCGATTCGGTCTTCTTCACCCAGATCACCATGGAGGCCGCCGAAGACCCGGAGTTCCTCGACGCGATGTGCGCCGCCAACATCAAGGGCGCGCTCGTGGGCGTCGAGTCGGTGACGGCCGAGGGTCTGAAGGCTGTCTACAAGGACTTCAACCTCGCTGGCGACGCCCTGGCCGCGCGGCTGCAGATCTTTCGTGCGCACGGCGTACACGTCCTCGGCTCCTTCATCTTCGGCCTGCCCACCGACCGCGTCGAGACGTTCGACGCCACCGTGGAGGTCGCCGCAGCGGCCGGCATCACGTTCGCGCAGTTCGTGATGCTGACGCCGTTCCCCGGCACCGTCGACTTCGACAGATGGGAGCGGAGCTTCGGCGATGCGCCCCCCGAGGTCGATGGCGTCCCCATTACCAGGCACTGGCTGATCCCGTCCGAGCGTCGCCCGAAGTTCTACATGGCCCATCCGTCGATGAGCGCGGACGAGATCCGCACGCACACCCAGCGGGTCTGGGATCGCTTCTACAGCCTCTCGAACGTGTGGGCGCGCAGCCGGTGCGTGTCGTCCATGAAGAGCCGGCTGGCCTTCGTGCTGGCGTCCAAGCTGTACCGCCAGATGTACGCCAACACGGGAATCTCGAGCGATAGCGCGCGCTGTCAGACCTCCGTGCGGTGGGCCCGCTGGATGAGCCGTCCGGCGCGGCGCCTGTTCGCGGGCGTGCCGATGCCCGACCTGCAAGTCCCGTCCTGAACGGTCAGCTGCCGCGCGCAGTCAGTGCTTCCACGGGAGAAGATCGAGAGTGGGCTCTGCCGTGCGGCGCGCCGTCATTCCGACCGTGCGCCAGATGACGGCGCTCACAACGTCAGAACGATCTTGCCCCGACACACCCCAGCCTCGACGAGTTCGTGCGCCGCGACGATCTCCTCGAGAGGTAGTGTCTGCGCAATGGGCAGGCCCTCCCATCCGTCAGCGAGAGCCTCGCTGATCGCGTGCGCGGCGTCCGCTCTTGCCTCGGCCGGCACATCGTCGCTGCCCACCAGGTGAATCTGCGCGTTCTTGAAGAGGAGCGGCCAGAACGGAACGGACGGCCTCGCGACATCCGTGGCGAAGGCGGCGATGGAGCCTCCTTGCGCCAGCACCTCGGTGTCGAACGCGATGTTGGCGCCGAAGGCTACTTCGACGATGTGCCGGACGCCCTGGGGCGCCAGCCTCCGTATCGCTTCGCTCTGGCCGCCACCAAGCACCACGACGTGCTGTGCACCCGCGCGTCGCGCGACGGCAACGTCATCAGGGTGGCGGACGATGCCTATGACCTGCGCGTCGGCCGCGGCCGCGAG
>CAYSHC010000169.1:0-4360 GCA_964430855.1 uncultured Vicinamibacteraceae bacterium | reverse complement strand
CCGTCCACCGTCACCGCCGTCCACCCGTCGGCCAGCACCCGCACCGCCGGCCGGCCCTGGTTGACCATCGGCTCGATGGCCAGGACCATGCCCTCCGCCAGGCGCGGCCCGCGGCCCGGCGGCCCGTAGTTGGGCACCTGCGGCTCCTCGTGGAGCCGCGTGCCGATTCCGTGGCCCACGAACTCGCGCACGACCGAATACCCGTGGCCCTCGACGTACTGCTGGATCGCGTGGCCGATATCCGACACGCGGCCCCCGACGGTGATGGCCTCGATGCCCTTGTAGAGGGCGGCCTCGGTCACATCCAGCAGCGCCTGTGCCTCGGGCGCGATCCGCCCGATGGGCAGCGTCACGGCCGAGTCGCCGTAGTAGCCCGCCAGCTTCACGCCCATGTCCACCGAGAGGATGTCGCCCTCCTCGAGGACACGGTCGTTCGGGAAGCCATGCACCACCTCGTGGTTCACCGACGCGCAGATGGTGCCCGGGAACCCCCGGTACCCCTTGAACGCCGGCTCGGCGCCCGCCGCGCGCACGAGGCGCTCGGCCTCGGCGTCGATCTCGGCGGTCGTCGCGCCCGGCACCGCCATCCGCGCCAGTTCGGCGAGGATGCTCGCCACGAGCTGGTTGGCCGCCCGGAGCTTCACGAGCTCGGCGGCCGAGCGCAGGGTGATCACACCCGGCCCCCGCCCGCGACGGTCGGCGCAATCACGGCCTCCATCGCCTCGGCGACCCGATCGGGCGACTGGTTCCCGTCGATCTCGAAGAACGTCGGGCACCCCCGGTAATACTCCACCAGGGGCCGCGTCCGCGCGTCGTAGATTTCCAGCCTGTTGCGCACCACCGCCTCGTCGTCGTCGGCGCGCTGCACCAGCTCGCCGCCGCACACGCCGCATCGCGTGGCCTCCGGCGCCGACGGGTCGGCGTTGGCCCCGCACACACTGCACACCCGCCGGCTGTGCAGCCGATCCACCAGCACATCGACGGGCACGACGATGTGCAGCACGATCAGCGGCCCCCGGCCGTCCATGATCGCTTCCAGCGCCTCGGCCTGCACGACCGTGCGCGGGAAACCATCAAGGATAAACCCTTTTCGGGCATCTTGTCGAGAGAGGCGCTCCCTGACAATCTGGATCGCCACCTCGTCGCTGACGAGATTGCCCTTGTCGATCCGCTCCCGCACCTGCCGGCCGAGCGGCGTGTCCTGGGCGGCCGCCTCCCGGAGGATGTCGCCCGTCGAGATCTTCGGCACGCCATACGTCCTGGCGAGCCGCTGTGCCTGGGTGCCCTTGCCCGCCCCAGGCGGCCCGAGCATCACCACGTTCGGTCCGGGTTGAGCCAAGACGCCGGCCTATCCTCTCCGCCCGCGAATCCGCGCCTTCTTCATGAACCCGTCGTAGTGCCGCATGATGAGCTGCGACTCCACCTGCTGGACGGTGTCCATGGCCACGCCGACGATGATGAGCAGCGACGTGCCGCCGAAGTAGAACGTCACGCCCAGGCCGTTGGTGACCCAGTCGGGCAGCGCGGCATCGAGGCTCTCGCCGATGAAGGGGATCGGCGCGACCTTGAACCCGGTGATCAGGAACTCCGGCAGGATCGCCACCACGGCGAGGTACAGCGCGCCCACCAGCGTGATCCGCGACAGGATCGTGTCGATGTACTCGGCGGTCCGCTTGCCCGGCCGGATGCCCGGGACGAACCCGCCGTACTTGCGCATGTTCTCCGCCACGTCGTCCGGGTTGAAGACGATCGCGGTGTAGAAGTACGCGAAGAACACGATCATCACCACGTACAGCAGGTTGTAGAGCGGCATGCCCCACGAGAGCTGCTGCGCCACGCCCTGCACCCAGCTGTCGGGCGGGAACACGGCCGCGATCGTCGCCGGGAAGGCCAGCAGCGACGAGGCGAAGATCACCGGCATGACGCCGCCGGTGTTCACCTTCAGCGGGATGTGCGTGCTCGACCCGCCGTACTGGCGGCGTCCGACGACGCGCTTGGCATACTGCACCGTGACGCGGCGGTGGGCCCGCTCCACGAACACGATCGCGGCCACCACGCCGACCATCAGCAGCACCAGCAGCGTCAGGCGGATCAGCCCGATCTCGCCCGTCTGGAGCTGGTCGAGCGTCGTCATCACCACCCGCGGCAGCCCGACGACGATGCCGGCGTAGATGATGAGCGACATGCCGTTGCCGATGCCGCGCTCGGTGATCTGCTCGCCGAGCCACATCACGAACACCGACCCGGTGGTCAGCGTGAGCACCGTCATGAGGCGGAACGCCCAGCCCGGGTCGTACACGAGCGGCAGCCCGCCGGCGATGTTGGTCTGGCGCTCCAGGAAGATCGCGATGCTCGCCGCCTGGATGACCGACAGCAGGATCGTGCCGTAGCGCGTGTACTGCGTGATCTTGCGGCGCCCGAGCTCGCCCTCCTTCGACAGACGCTCGAGGTAGGGCCACACGACCGTCAGCAGCTGGAGGATGATCGATGCGCTGATGTAGGGCATGACGCCCAGCGCGAAGATCGTCACCCGCGACAGGTTCCCGCCCGAGAACATGTCGTAGAGCCCGAACATCGTGCCCCGTGCCTGCTCGGCCAGCAGCGCCAGCGCCTCGGTGTTCACGCCGGGCGTCGGGATGTGGTGGCCGATGCGGAACACGCCGAGCAGCGCCAGCGTGAACAGCACCCTGGCCCGCAGCTCGGGGATGGCGAAGATGTTCCTCAAGCTATCCATCGATGGCTACCTGCCAGCTCACCCGGCGAGCGTCTCGGCCGCGCCGCCGGCCGCCTGAATCTTCTGCGCGGCCGCGCCGCTGAACCGGTGCGCCCTGACGGTCAGGGCCTTGCCGAGGTCGCCGCGCCCGAGCACCTTGATGAGCTGGCTTCCCTGCGCCAGGCCGTGCTGCTGGAGCACCTCCGGCGTTACCTCGGCGTTGGCCTCGAACAGCTTGTCGAGCTGGTCGAGGTTGATCACCGCGTACTCCACGCGGAACACGTTGGTGAAGCCGCGCTTCGGCAGGCGGCGGTGCAGCGGCATCTGGCCGCCCTCGAAGCCGCGCTTCCGCTTGAAGCCGGAGCGCGACTTGGCGCCCTTGTGGCCGCGCCCCGCGGTCTTGCCGTGGCCCGATCCCTGGCCGCGGCCGACGCGCTTGGTCGCGTGGGTGGCGCCCTTCGGGGGTTTCAGATCACTGAGATCCATGATGGTCTTCCACTCCACGGGGACGTGCCCCGTGCCTCCGGACGGCCCGCGGGCCGTCCCTACCTGTTCGACGGAACCTGCTCGACGGTGACGAGGTGCCGCACCTTCTGAATCATGCCGCGCATCGCCGGGTGGTCGAGCACCTCCACGGAGTGCCCGATCCGCCGCAGGCCGAGGCCCTGCACGATCTGCCCCTGCTTGCGATCGAACCCGATGGTGCTGCGCACCAGGGTCACCTTGAGCGTCGGCCCCTTCGGCGCCGTCGGTCCTGACGGCTTCTGCCGCCGCGTTGTGGTCGTCTCAGCCATGCCCCGTCCTATGCGTTGACCAGTTCCTCGACGTCCTTGCCACGCAGCCGCGCGATCTTCTCGGGATCCTTCAGGGCGGCAAGCCCGGCGAAGGTGGCCCGCACCACGTTGTGCGCATTGGTCGTGCCGAGCGACTTGGTCAGGATGTTCTGGATGCCCGCCGCCTCGACGACGGCGCGCACGGCGCCGCCGGCGATGATGCCCGTGCCCTCGGGCGCCGGCTTGAGCAGCACGCGCCCCGCCCCGAACCGGCCGACGACCTCGTGCGGCACGGTGGAGCCCTTCAGCGGCACGCGGATGAGCGACTTCTTCGCCGCCTCGATGCCCTTCTTGATCGCCGACGGCACTTCCTTGGCCTTGCCCATGCCGAAGCCGACGTGCCCGTTGCCGTCGCCGACGATCACCAGCGCGCTGAAGCTCAGGTTCTTGCCGCCCTTGACCACCTTGGTCACGCGGTTGATGGACACCACGGTGTCCTTCAGCTCGAACTGGCTCGGGTCGATCCGTTCCCGGAATTCAAACATCGGTGTCCTCTCAATGGACGGCCCGGAGGGCCGTCCCTGCCTACCTCGTCCCTAGAACTCGAGCCCGGCCTCGCGCGCCGCCTCGGCGACGGCCCGCACCCGGCCGTGATAGAGGAAGCCCCCGCGGTCGAACACGACGCGCGTGATGCCCTTTTCCTTCAGCCGCTCGGCGACGGTCCGCCCCACGGTGGTGGCGCCGCCGCGGTTGCTGCCGCGCTGGCCGTCGGTCAGCTGCGACTTCAGCGCGGGCTCGGTCGAGCTCGCCGCCGCGATCGTCGTCCCGGTCGCGTCGTCGATCGCCTGGACGTAGATGTGCGACGAGCTGCGGA
>CAYSHC010000168.1:0-4382 GCA_964430855.1 uncultured Vicinamibacteraceae bacterium | reverse complement strand
CGGTAGTACGTGTCGACGTACCGCTTGTAGTACTCGGCCAGCCGGATGTGGTCCTCGATCTTCTTGTTGGGCGCGATCCGGCCCACGAAGAGGATGTTCATCTGGCCGTCGGCCAGCACGCGCTCGAGCGCCGGCCGCCGCGGCGCGTCGGTGATGCGTGCCGTGTTGACGGCAATGGGCAGCACGCCCGTCGGCGCGAAGCCGAGCGCCTCGAGCTCCTGCCTGTTGTACTCGGAGTCGCCGAGCGCCAGGTCCACGTGGCCGACCAGCGTGGCCAGTTCGGCGCGGCCGAGCGTGGCGAGGCGGTAGATGTTCGGGTCGTAGCCGGCAAAGAAGTGGGCCGGCGTGATGTTGTGGTACTGGAGCACGCGCCCGCCTGGCAGCGTCGCAAAGGCGCCCGTCATCACCGACGGCAGCGCGAAGTGCAGCACCGTCACGTCGCCGCGGCGGGCTTCCGGGTCGGCAAACGGCCGGATCTCGTGGCGCAGGTCGTCGTCGATCGTCAGCGCGAAGATCTCGGAGGCGTAGCCGCGGGCGCGCAGCATGTCGCGCACCTTGCGGGCCGAGTCGCCGATGGCGTCGCCCTTGTGGGCGGCCGGCACCCACTGGTGGACGCTGCGCAGGCTCACGTCCGCCCGTCTTCCTCCGGCAGCGCGCGCAGCGCCGACGGCCGGTACATGCGCAGCTCCTCGAGGCGCTCCGCCAGCCGGAACTGCTCCCAGAAGTCGAACGGCACGTCGGGCGCCTCCCCCGGGGGCGCGGCCAGCGCCTCGTCGACGAACCGGAGCAGCGTGCCGTCGAAGTCCTGCGCGAGCAGCCGCGCGAGCGCCGCGTCCTGCGACGCGAGCACGCGCTCGGCGAGCTCGTCGTCGTCGACGATGGCGTGAAGGATCTGCGCGACGTGGAGCGGGGACTTGTCCGTGTAGAGGACGCCGCCGCCGTCCATGGTCGAGGGCACCGCCGTCGCGGCGTAGGCCACGACGGGCACGCGCTTGTGGAACGCCTCGATCAGCGGGACGCAGAACCCTTCGTGCTCGCTCGCGCACAGGAACACGTCGGCCACGTCGTACCAGGCCGTGAGCTCCTCGTTGCTGACGTGGCCCATGAAGAACACGTCGGGCACGCGCAGCGTCGCGACCAGCTGCTGGAGCATCGCGAAGTACAGGTCGAACCCGCCGTAGGAGCCGACGAGCAGCAGCCGCGAGCGCGGGTTGAACTGCGTCTTGTAGGCGTGGAACGTCCGGATCAGGTCGTCGATCCGCTTGTTGGGGATCATCCGCCCGACAAAGAGGATGTTCGTCCACCCGTCGTCGAACCCCGCGGCCAGGCGCGTGTCGGGCGTGCCGGCCAGGTGATCGAAGCTCGGGACGACGGGCAGGACGTCGGTGCGCGGGAAGCCGAGCGCGTCGAGCTCGTCGCTGTTGAACCGCGAGTCGCCGAGGGCCAGCACGCATCGATCGCGGTACGCCGAGAGCTCGCGCCGCCCCATGAAGCACAGCTGCACGAGCAGCGGATGCACGCCGATGAAGAACTCGGGCGGTGTGATGTTGTGGTAGACGAGCACCATCTTGTCGGGCAGCGCGTAGGCCACCCGGCTCGCCCGCGAACCGATCGAGAAGTGGTGGATGAGGACGTTGTCGGGCGCGCTCGCCTCGACCAGCTCGCGGTAGTCGCGCGTCATGTCGATCAGCCGCGGGTCGGCCGTCTCGACGAAGATGTCCGACGCGTAGCCCGCCGCGCGCAGGACGCGCTGGATGCCGAGCACCTCGTGGCCGATGGCGTCGCCGTAGCCGAGCGTCGCGAGGACCTGATGGACTGCCTGAGCCACGCCGTTCACCGTCCTGTGGGGGCTGGACGCCGGCCGCGCTGGCGGCGCTGGCGCGAGCGGTTCCTGTCGCGGGCGCTGCCGGCGGCGGAGGGCGTCCCGTCTGCCGTCTCGCGCACGGGGCCGGACGGCAGGCTGGCGAGCACCTCGCGTGCCGGCGGGAGCGTGCCACGCTGCCGTGCCAGCCAGCCCGGCAGCGGCTCCATCCGCGAGGGGCGGCCATGCACGTCGGCCTGCTGCAGCTGCTCGAGCATCGCGTCGTACTTCGCGTCGATCACCGGCCAGGCGTAGTTCGCCTTGAAGAAGGCGCGGCCGTTGCGCCCGAGCGCGGCATTCAGCGTGCCGTTGGTCACCAGCGCGTGCAGCGTCTCGGCAAACTCCGGGTAGTCGCTGTAGAACAGGCCCGCGTTGGACCGGAGGCACTGGCCCTGGAGCACGTCACAGCGCGCGTTGGCGAGCACGGGCCGGCCCATTGCCCACGCCTCGAGCGCCACCATCGAGAGGCTCTCGTAGAACGACGGCATGACGAGCGCCTCGGCGGCGGCGAGCGCGTCGTACTTCACCGTGTCGTCGATGAACCCGAGGTGCCGGATGCGCGGGTGATCCGGGATGGGCAGGATCGACCGGCCGGCGAGCACCAGCGTGAGGTCGCGCCGCGTGTTGAACAGGTAGTGCTGGAAGAACTGGAACAGTTCGGCGCAGCCCTTGTTCTCGTCGATGCGCCCGAGGTACAGGATGAACGGGCCGTCGATCCCGAACCGCTTGCGGAAGCGCTCGGGATGCGCGTGCTCCGGGACGGCCGACCCGACGCCGACGACCACGCCGGGCACGTCGGTGTTGCCCGACGCGGCCTGGATCATCGCCCGCTCCTCGGGCGAGTTGTACATGATCGCCCGCACACCGCGGAAGATGGGCGGGAAGATGCCCATCCCCATAACCGGGTCGCGCTCGGCCGTCGGGACGAGGATCGCCCTGTCGGACACGGCGCGCGCCCCGTGGTAGCTGTGGTAGTACCGGAAGCTGAAGAAGAAGATGTAATCGAACGCTGACGCGTGGCGCTCGAGATGGCCGATGAGCTCCGGGCTCGTCGGGCCCTCGGCGTCGAGCCAGCGCAGCTCGTCCTTCACCGAGTGTTCCCGGTCGAAGACGTCGAACGACAGGCGCCCGAACTCGTCGGGATCGCGCTCGCGGCTCACGGGGAAGCGCAGGACGCGGATGCCGTTGACGGTCGACTCGCCGGGCGGAAGCGCGTTGCGCCACGTGACGTAGTCCTCGGCGCACGTGGTGAGCACCGTCACGTCGTGCCGGCGCGCGAGCCGCTCGGCGATGTATCGCGCGTGCAGTTCGGCGCCGCCGTTGATCTCGGCGCCGTAGCGTTGGACGACGACCCCGAGCTTCACGATTCGGAGGACGGGGTGTCGGCGGCGGGGGTATCCGGACGGCCAGGCGTCGCGTCGGGTTCGGGGCGGGCGGCCGCCGGCCCGGGCGCGGCCGTGCCCGTCACGGCGCCGTCGCCGCCGCCGGCGTGCCCGCCATCGCCGTCGCCGCGGTCGGTCCCGGCCCGGTCCGGCGCCGCGTCGGCGCCTTCGCCGTCGGGACGGGAAGAGGCGCCGTCGCCCTCCGACCGGCGACGGCCGCGGCGCCGGCGGCGCTTCCGGCCCACGCGGTCGCCATCCTCGTCGGCGCCCTCCACCGGCTCGAGCGTCGTCAGCGACACGGGTGAGGCGCCTGGCTTGTACTGGACGACGGCCTCGAGCGCGCGGCCGCGCCGCTCGGCGAAGTCGAGCCGCGTGTTCAGCGACTCCACGCGCATCTTGAGGTTGCGGTTCTCGATCCCGAGGCGCGTGAGCTCCACCACCAGGTTGTTCAGCACCTCGAAGTTCAGCGCGTCGAGCTGGTCGCGCTGCACGAACCGCTCGCTGATCCGGTCGAGGCTGCGCGAGTAGTAGCCGTTGAGCGCGGCCTGCATGCTCATCACGTGGATGAGCGGATTTGGGTTGAAGAACAGCTTCAGGATCGGGTTCAGCAGCTTCCGGATGCCGCGCAGGATCCGTCCCGCCGCGCCGCGCGACGACGCGTAGAGCGTCTCCTGGTCGAAGGCGTAGATGGGCGGCGCCGGCTCGATGCTCGTGAGCGGCGTGATCGTGCGCTGCCGCCGGTAGTGCTCGATGAGGTCCGACCGCACGGCCTGCGGGTCGAGGAAGCGTTCGAGCTTGACGCGCGCGAGCTCGCGCACCTCCTGCTCGGTGTAGTCCGCCCCGCGCTTCTCCCTGATGCGCGCGCGAATCTGCTGCATGATCTCTTCGACGTTGACGGAATCGGCACGGAGCGAGAAGTCGGACATGGTGGCTGTCAATCGCGTGTGCGGCTGCGCGTGGCGTCAGAACACGGGGGCATAGATGATGCCCACGACGGCCAGCGCCCACAGCGCCACGCACAGGAGCAAGGGACGGTCGGCCAGCAGCAGCTCGGTAGGGCTGCCGCCCTGGCTGCGCCGATGCACGAGATAAAGGTAGCGAAAGATACCGTAAAGCGGGAACGGAATCGTCAGCCCGAG
>CAYSHC010000167.1:0-4420 GCA_964430855.1 uncultured Vicinamibacteraceae bacterium | reverse complement strand
AGAGCGTGTCGGGATAGGCGAACGTCTCGCCGTTGCTCGTCTCGCGGCAGACGACGCGCGCGAGGTACTCGAGGTTGACCTGATGGACGATGCCCGTCCCCGGCGGCACGACGCGGAAGTTGTTGAACGCGTTCTGGCCCCAGCGCAGGAACTCGTACCGCTCGCGGTTGCGCTCGTACTCGAGCATCACGTTCAGGTCGAACGCGTTGCTCACGCCGAAGTGGTCCACCTGCACCGAGTGGTCGATGACGAGCTCGACGGGCTGGAGCGGGTTGACGCGCGAGGGGTCGCCGCCCAGCTTGACGATGCCGTCGCGCATCGCCGCAAGGTCGACGACGGCGGGCACGCCGGTGAAGTCCTGGAGCAGCACCCGCGCGGGCATGAACGCGATTTCGCGCTCCTTCCCGGCCGTGACGTCCCACCCGGCGAGCGCCTCGATGTCGGCGGCGCGCACCCAGCGGCCATCCTCGCGCCGGAGCAGGTTCTCGAGGAGGATGCGGAGCGAGTAGGGCAGCCGCCCGATGCCCGCATGACCGGCCGCTTCGAGGGCCGGCAGGCTGTAGTAGTGGACGGTGTCACCACCCACCGTCAGGGCGCGTCGGGTGTTGAAGGTGTCGAGGCTCATGACGCCTGAATCGTACCAGAAGCGTCAGGCGGAGCGGCGGGCGAGAATCTGGTCCATCACCACGATGACCACGACCACGAGCCCGACGATCAGGCGGTCGTAGAACGTGGCGCCCGGGATCTGCGGCAGGGCGTTGCGCAGGACGCCGAAGATGAGCGTGCCGAGCACCGCGCCGGCCACCGACCCGCGCCCGCCCGAGAGGCTCGCCCCGCCGACGACGGCCGAGGCGATGATGTCGAGCTCGTAGCCATTGGCCAGGTCGGCCTTGCCCTGCCCCTGCCCGAGGATCAGGATGACGCCCGACAGCGACGCCAGCGCGCCGGCGACGGTGTAGACCATCGTCTTTACCCGGCCCACGCGAATGCCGCTGTAGATGGCGGCCGTCTCGTTGCCGCCCACGGCGAAGACGGCACGCCCGGCCTGGAACTCGCGCATGAAGACGTGGAACGTGACGGTCAGGAGGATCATCACGAGCGGCGCGAGCCAGTCGAGCGGGATGCCGAGCGGCGCCCATCCCGGCGGGATGCGCTGCGTGACATCGAAGAAGCGGCCCTCGGTGATGATGTAGGCGAGCCCGCGCGTCACGCCCATCAGGCCGAGCGTGGCGATGAACGGCGGCAGCTTCACCGCCACCACCAGCCACGAGCTGGCGAGGCCGGCCAGCGTGCCGACGCTCATCCCCGCGGCAATCGCCGCCCACAGGGGCCAGTCGCTCTCGAGGTACTGATGGCCGACGACGACCGTCGAGAGCGCGATGACGGCACCCGGCGACAGGTCGACGCCGCCCGAGATGATGACCATCGCGGCGCCGATCGCGGCGATCCCGTAGATCGAGGAATACTTCAGGATCAGCAGCGCGTTGTCGGCGTTGACAAACGGGTGGCGGCCGCCGCCCTCGGGCCAGAGGTACCACGCGAAGAACGCGATCTCGACCAGCAGGATGGCGAGCGTGCTGAACTCCCGCGAGCGCCAGAACGCCGTCACGCCGCGTCCACCTCGTGCGGCGTCGTCGCGAGCCGCATGACGTCGGCCTCGGTCGCGCCGGCCGGCACCTCGCCCTGTACCCGTCCTTCCTTCATGACGACGATGCGATCGGCGAGCGTGAGCAGCTCGGGCAGGTCGCTCGACACCACCAGGCACGCCATGCCGCGCGTGGCCTCGTCGCGAATCCGCCGGTGGATATCGTGCTTGGCGCCGATGTCCACGCCCTTGGTCGGCTCGTCGAGCAGGAGGACCTTCGGAGAGGTCAGCAGCCAGCGCGCCAGCACCACCTTCTGCTGGTTGCCACCGCTGAGGCTGCCCGGGAGCACGTCGGGCGAGGCGGCCTTGATGCCCCAGCGCGACAGCAGCTGGCGGCTCTCCTCCCGTTCCCTGCCGACCGGGCGGCGCCACCGACGGGCGGCGGCCTCACGGGCCAGCACGATGTTCTCGGTGAGCGACAGGTCGAAGAAGAGCCCCTGCGCCTGCCGCATCTCCGGCACGAGCGCCACGCCGGCCCGGATGGCGTCGACGGGGGTCGCCGGGCTGTACGGCTCGCCGTCGAGCGTCATGGTCCCGGCGTCGGGGCGGTGCAGCCCGAAGATCGTCTCCACGAGCTCGGTGCGGCCCGCGCCGATCAGGCCGAAGAGCCCGACGACCTCGCCCGCGCAGACGTCAAGGGAGACGTCGCGGACGGCCGGCGCCCGCGTGAGCCCGCGGACGGCGAGCCGGCACGGCGTGGCGGTCGTGCGCGGCACGGCGCCCGGCTCCAGGTCGCGCCCCACCATCGCCATGACGACGTCGTGCGGCGTCAGGTCGCGCAGGGGCCAGGTGCCGACGAGCTCCCCGTCGCGCAGCACCGTGACCCGGGAGCACAGCCGGAACACCTCGGGCAGCCGGTGCGATACGTATACCAGCGTCACGCCGCGGGCACGCAGCCGCTCGAGGACGGCAAACAGGTGATCCACCTCGGCGTCGGTCAGGCTCGTGGTGGGCTCGTCGAGGATGAGCACGCGGCAGTCAAACGCCAGCGCGCGCGCCACCTGGAGCAGCTGCTGCTGCGCGGCCGAGAGGCGGCTGACCTCGGCATCCGGCGAGACGTCGAGGTGCAGGTCGGCGAGCAGGTCCGCGGTGCGTGCCCGCATGGCCGCACGCTGCACCCGCCCGCCGCGCGTCAGCTCGCGTCCCGCGAAGATGTTCTCGGTGACGTCGAGGTTCGGGAAGAGGCAGGTTTCCTGATGGACGAGGCCGATGCCCGCATCCAGGGCGTCGCGCGGCTCGTCGAAGCCGACCACGCGGTCGTCGAGCACCACCTGCCCCTCGTCCGGCCGGACGATGCCGGCGGCGATCTTCATCAGGGTGGACTTGCCCGCGCCGTTCTCGCCGACGAGCGCGTGGACCTCGCCGGCCGCGATCGACACCGAGACGCCCCGCAGGGCCCGCACGCCGCCATAGCGCTTGGCGACCCGCTCGAAGCGGAGGAGAGCCACGACGCGACCTACGTGCCGCTCTCGAGCCGGTGCCAGTTGGCGAGGAAGTCGTCCACGTTCTCGCTCGTGACGACGTCGACGCCGGAGTCGATGATCTGTTCGTCCGGCATGTTCCCCTGCGTGATCTCGTACAGCAGCCGCACGGCCTCGGAGCCCCAGCCGAAGTACTTCTGCCCGACGAGCGTGTGCACCTTGCCCGCCTTGAGCAGCTCGGGCGCCGGAGGAATGGTGTCGAAGCTGAAGACCAGCGTCCTGGTCGTGTCGACGGGCGCGAGCGCGCTGCGCGTCATGATCGGCCACCCGCCGACCGAGATCCAGGCCGAGAGGCCCGGGTAGCGGTTGGTTGCCGTGGCGATGATCTCCTGCGCGCGGACGATGTCCTCCTTCACGTCGAAGGTCTCGACGACGCGGATGCCGGCATGCTGGCGGAGGACGTCATTGACGCCGTCCAGGCGGCGCTGGAGATTGTAGGAGCCGAGACTCGTGAGGATGGCGACGGTGCCCTTGCCGCCGAGGGCCGCGACGGCCTCCTGCGCCAGGCGCTGGCCGGCGGCGAAGTCGTCGACGCCGTAGTAGGCGTACCGCTTCGACGTCGGCGCGTCCGCGTCCCAGGTGATGACGGGAATGCCGGCCTCGATGGCCTTGTCGATGGTCGGCGCGAGGAAGTCGCCGTTGGTGCAGGAGATCGCGATGCCGTCCACGCGCTGCGTGATGAACGACTCGAGGATCTCCTTCTGGCGCAGCTGGTCGGCCGTCTCGGGCCCGCGCCAGATCACCTCGACGTCGCCCAGTTCCGCGGCCTTCCGCTCGGCGCCAATCTTCGCGTAGTTGAACACCGGGATGTCCAGCGACTTCGGAATGACCGCGAAGCGATAGCGCGGGGGGCCGGCGGCGTCGTTGGCGCCGCCGCAGCTGGCGACAGCAAGGGCGAGCACGAGGAGCAGCGTCAGTCGTCGCATGGATGGCGAATGGTACTGCATTTTTCGCCGGCGTGACCACGGCACCGACGGCCCGGGAGGACGGTTTGCGAGGACGGCCCGGAGGCGCCAGCAAGGACGGCCCGGAGGCGCCAGCAAGGACGGCCCGGAGGGCCGTCCCTACCGATCTGGGGCGCGGCGGTAGCGGTCGAGGGCGACGGCCACGACGATGATGATGCCGATGATGATCTCCTGCACGTAGTTGGGCCAGCCCATCTGCTGGCTGCCGTTGCGCAGGAAGGCCATGATGAGCGCGCCGATCATCGCGCCGGCAATCGTGCCCTCGCCGCCCGAGAGGCTGCCGCCGCCGATGACGACGGCCGCGATCACGTCGAGCTCGGTGCCGATGG
>CAYSHC010000166.1:0-4429 GCA_964430855.1 uncultured Vicinamibacteraceae bacterium | reverse complement strand
CAGCGAGCCGGCAAAGCCCGAGCCCACGACGACCACGTCGCACGTCAGCGACCTCGGCCTTGGCGGCGGCGGCGGCACGACGATGGTCGCCGCCGCGATGCGGACGTTGCCGGTCGGCGTCCCGAAGCTGATGGTATCGACGCTCGCGTCTGGCAACACGGCGCCATACGTCGACGTCAAGGACCTCACGCTGATGTACCCGGTCGTCGACATCGCGGGCCTGAACCCGCTGTCGCGGCGCATCCTCGCCAACGCCGCGGGCGCCATCGCCGGGATGGTACGCACCGAGGTCCCCGAGCCGCCGCGTCCCGCGCGTCCGCTCATCGCCGCGACGATGTTCGGCGTGACCACGCCGTGCGTCACCGCCGCGCGCGCGCAGCTCGAGGACGCGGGCTACGACATCGTCGTCTTCCACGCCACCGGCACCGGTGGGCGCGCGATGGAAGGCCTCATCGCCGACGGCTACTTCACGGCGGTCCTCGACGTCACCACGACCGAGTGGTGCGACGAGGTCGTCGGCGGCGTGCTGTCGGCCGGGCCGACGCGCCTTTCGGCGGCGGGCCGCGCGGGCATTCCGCAGGTGGTCTCCGTCGGCGCGCTCGACATGGTCAACTTCGGTCCCGAGGCGACGGTCCCGGAGCGGTTCCGTGGGCGGACGCTCTACCGCCACAACGCGACCGTCACGCTGATGCGCACGACGCCGGAGGAATGCCGCGTCATCGGCGAGCGGATCGCCGCGCAACTGATGGCTGCCACCGGCCCGACCGTGCTGGTGCTGCCGCTGCGCGGCGTCAGCGCGATCGACGCGCCCGGGCAGCCGTTCCACGACCCCGGGGCCAACCGCGCCCTCTTCGACAGCCTGCGCGCCCACCTCGGCCCGCCGGTGCGCGTGGTCGAGGTCGACGCCCACATCAACGACCCGGCTTTCGCGCAGGCCCTGACCACGGAGCTGCTGGCGCTCGTCGACACGTCAGCGGCGACACACGCAACGAACGTCGACGCCAGGGGAGACCGCTGACGTGCCTTTCATTCCGTACGACGAATGCCTGCGGCGCCTGCGGGCGCAGATCGAGGCGGGCCGCCCGATCATCGGCGCGGGGGCCGGCACCGGCATCTCGGCCAAGTTCGCCGAGCGTGGCGGGGTCGACCTCATCATCATCTACAACTCGGGGCGGTTCCGGATGGCGGGCCGCGGCAGCAACGCGGGCCTGATGCCCTATGGCGACGCGAACGCGATCGTCGTGGACATGTCGCGCGAGGTGCTGCCGGTCGTGAAGGACACGCCGGTGCTGGCCGGTGTCTGCGGCACCGACCCGTTCCGCATGATGCGCGTCTTCCTGCCCGAGCTGAAGCGCCTCGGCTTCGACGGCGTGCAGAACTTCCCGACGGTGGGCCTCATCGACGGGCAGTTCCGCCAGATCCTCGAGGAGACCGGGATGAGCATCCAGCTCGAGGTCGAGATGATCGCGCAGGCGCACGAGCTCGGGATGCTGACCTGCCCGTACGTCTTCGACGAGGACACCGCCCGGCGCTTCACCGAGGCCGGCGCCGACGTCGTCGTGGCGCACGTGAACACGACGGTCGCCGGCTCGATCGGCGTGCGGGACGCCGTCATGTCGCTCGACGAAGCGGTCGAGCGCGTGCAGGCGATGCACGACGCCGCGAAGGCCGTCAACCCGGACGTCATCGTGTTGTGCCATGGCGGCCCGATCGCGCACCCCGAGGACGCGCAGTACGTGCTCGACCGGACGACAGGCGTGGCCGGCTTCTTCGGGGCGTCGAGCATCGAGCGCCTCGCGACGGAGGTCGCCATCGAGGAGCAGACGAAGAAGTTCAAGGCCATCAGGCCGCGGGCCAGCGGGCGATGAAGATGACATGGCGCGGGCCGCGGCCCCCGGGCCGCGCGCGCACCGCGTGCGTGGTCACCTCGAAGCCGGCGATGCGCAGGTGACGCGCGAAGCGCCTGTCCTGTCCGGCCGACCACACGGCCAGCACCCCGCCCGGGCGCAGCGCCGCGCCCAGCGACGCGAGCCCCGCGGGGCCGTACAGCCGCCTGTTGGCGGTCGCGGCGAACGCGTCGGCGCCGTTGTCGACGTCGAGCAGGATGGCGTCGAACCGGCCGCGCGAGTCGCGCAGCACGTCGGCGACGTCGCGCGCCTCCACGCTGACGCGCGGATCACGGAGCGGATGCCCGGCGAGCGCGCCCAGCTCGCCCTCGTTCCAGGCCACCACGCTCGGCATCAGCTCCGCGACGACGACGGTCGCGTCGGTCGGCAGCGCGTCGAGGGCGCCGCGGACGGTGTAGCCCATGCCGAGGCCACCGACGAGCACGACCGGCGCGGAGCGCGCGCCGAGCGTCGCGCACGCGATGGCGGCCAGCTGGAGCTCGGACGCATGCAGGCGACTGGTCATCAGGAGCTGACCGTTCGCGAGCAGCACGTACTCCGTGTCGCGGCGGGCGAGGGTGATCGCCGTGCCGTCGGGCGCCGTGGCGGTGCCCAGCGTGACCCACGGCTTCATTGCGGGACGACCGCGTCTGGCAGCAGCTCCACCATCACGTCCACGTCAGCGACGTCCTTGCCGACGGGGATGTCGGTGCGCAGCGAGAACGGCACCGGACGGTGCGGCAGCAGCCGGCCGTCGTCGATGGCGCGGTGCCGCAGGGCCGGCGTCCCGACGAGCACTTCGAGCACGCGGTCGTTCTCGTCGCGCAGCAGCGCCGTGATGACGATGCCGTCGGCGCGCACGGCCTCGCCTTCGACCAGGGTGACGGTCCCGCCGAGCCGATAGCCCTCACGAAACTGGCTGCGGCGCGTCACGGAGGCCTCGACCGTGGTGGCCGCGGGCTCGCAGGCCTTCGGCGTCGCGGCCGGCTGGCTCGAGACCCAGCGCTTCCAGGTGAACGGGTTGGCGAGCGGGTTGTGGTCCTCCTCGACGACGATCACGTAGGCCGACGGTGCCTGCGTCTTCGCGTCGACGTTGCGGAGCCTGAAGCGGAAGGGCAGCACGCCGCCTGGCGGAACCTGGCTGATGCGTGCCTCGTTCGGGATGCCGTCGCCGATCGGCTGCCAGTCCTGGTCGACGTAGTGCAGGCGGACGTTGACGGCCGTCGCGCAGTCGCCCTCGTTGCGCATCGCGCCGACGAGGATGCCAATCTTCAGGTTCTCGAACGAGACGGCGGAGTTGTGCAGCGGCCGGAACCGCAGCCCGTCGCCCGTGCTGATGCGTGCCGTGCGCGGCAGCTCCATCCAGGGCGGCACCGTGTCGCGCACCTCGGTGGTGTACACGGGAGCGGGAAAGCCTCCCGGGAAGATGGGCGCCTGTGGAGCGGCAACGAGCGTGGGCGGCAGGGCTACGCCCGCGATGGCCATCACGGCACTCGGCGTTCGACGCATGCATGCACCTCGGCGGCAGGCAGGCCCAGCCTGACGGATGGGCTCGCCGGTGTCAACACGACCGGCCGCGGTAAGATGCCGCCCTGATGCGCCACTCGCGGTCGACCGTCGCCGTCGCCGGGTTGTTTGCCACGGGGATCGTCCTCGCGCTGGCCGCCCGGCCCCTGCCGCTGCGCGGACAGGGCCCTGCGTCATCTGCCGACCCGTCGTCTGTGCCGCCGTCGATCGGCGTCCCGGCCGACGGCTCGCCGTGGGGGCCGTGGCTCGAGCCCGACGCGCCGTTCTTCTCGTCGGTCGTTGACGCCCGGGCAGTCGGCGAGGGGCTTCCCTCGGACAACCTCGCGCCGCGGGCGCTCGTGCTGCGTGCCGGCAACGACTGGTGGGCGGCCTACGACCCGGACCTGCTGCGCGTGGTGGCCGTCTGGCAGGGCGACGCCGTGGCTCCGACGGCCCTGGCGCCGGGCTCCTACCACGTGCCCGACAGGAAGACACCTGGCGGCCAGAATGCCCTGCCGGTGCCTGCCGGCCGTGTGGCGCTGGCCACCGGCATCTACCCGGGATGGCAGACGGGCGATCGCCCGTCGTTCGACGATCCGCGCTCGCCGGCGCCCTCGATCGAGGAGGTGGGCCGCGGGCCCATCGACGCCGGCGCCGGACGGTTCGAGGCGGTGCGCCTCACGGCCGCCGGCGCGGTGCTCGAACTGCACGTGTCTGGCGTCGCCGTCCGCGAATGGGTGTCGACCGCGCCGGCCGCCGCTGGCGGGGTCGCCTTCGTCCGGCACGTCGAGATCGGGCCCTCGGCGTCCACACACTGGCTGGTCGTCGGCAGCGTGGCCGCCGGCAGCGACGTGAGCCTCGTGACAGGACACGGCGACGACACGGTGACGCTCGAGCGCCTCGACGGCGAACGCGGCCGCCCGCCGGCCTACGCGGTCCGCGTCGCGCCGGCGCCCTCGGTCAGGCGGGTCGCCGTGGCCGTCGCGGCGCCCGCCGCGCGCCCGCGGGTCGAACTCGCGCCGGTGCCGGCGGCTGCC
>CAYSHC010000165.1:0-4571 GCA_964430855.1 uncultured Vicinamibacteraceae bacterium | reverse complement strand
CACCGACGTCGGCTCGACCTCGACGGCCCGCCGGAACGACTTCTCGGCCTCCTCGGCGTTGCCCTTCGCCATCTGGAGCGCGCCGAGATTCGAGTAGCCACGGCCCTCCTCGGGGGCGAGCGCGACGGCCGCCTCGATCTCCTCGATGGCGCCGTCGAGGTTCTTCATGCCCGCCGTGGCGTTGCCCAGCAGAATCTGGGCGTCAACGCTCCGCGGATCGATGGCGAGCGCCTTCTCCGCCCGGGCACGCGCGTCCTCGAACTGGCCGGCCAGCAGGAGCGCGCTGCCCGCCTTGATCTGGGCTTCGACGTTGTCGGGCAGCAGGTCGGCCGCCCGGATGTACTCGGGCACGGCACGCACCGCGTTGCCGAGCTGCGCGTAGGCCTCCGCCAGCTTGTACCGGGCCTCGCCGTCCATCCCGTCGATGCGCACCGCGTTGCGGTATTCGACGACGGCGTCGGCGTATTCACCCTTCTCGTACAGGGCGTCGCCGTTGGCGATGTATTGCTGCTTGGCCTGCTCGTCGTCGCCCGAACAGCCCACGACGGCCACGGCCATCGCGACGAGACACGCGTGAAGCGTCTTCCTGAGTCTTGCCACCGCTCACTCCCACGTCTGGCGCCGGAGCCCAGCCCCGCGCGCATCCTGCGCCGCCACCGATGAACGACTGTCTTCCAGTCTAACCTCGTCTATAACGCCGCCCACCAGGCCCACGGCCAGATCCCGTAGCGCCAGCTGTTGGCCGCCATGGCGCCGAGCTCGTACACCACATATCGGCGATCGTAGCGGCGACTCCACCAGGCCCACGGCCTGATGGGCTCGGCGGCCGCGGTCGTGACGCCCCATTCCAGCCTGTCGCCGCCTCCCTGCCCGTCGCCGTCCAGGTCCCTGATGAGGCCGACGACGCGGCGCGCGTGGTAGGGCGACGTCACCACCTGGAGCCGCGTCCATCCGCGCTCGAGCGCCAGCACGCGGGCCGCGGCCAGCTCGTCGTGCGAGTTGCGGACGGGCGTGTCCATCACGTGCACCCTCGAGGCCACCACCCCCCAACCGACGAGCCTGTCCACCCGATGCGCGCAGTCCTGGCAGTTCCAGGGCGAGGGCTCCGCCGGCTGCGAGAGCACGACGACGGCCCGCGGATGATCCAGCGCGAGCTGCCATGCCGCGGGCAACCGCTCGTGCTCATGGCTTGCCAGCGCCACGATCGCGTCCGGGTCGGCCACGCGCCGCTCGAGCACGAGCCACTGCCCCGCCGGGCAGGCGGCCGCGAGCAGCGTCGCGACGACGGCCGCGGCCCAGCGCGCCCGCGCGCGCGTCGTCATGGGTCGGACGGCTTCACGGCAAACGTCTCGACCAGCGGCCCCGCGTGCTGGTGTCCGGGAGCGTCCGCGCTGAGCTTCACCGCCTCTTCCCACTGCGTGCGAGCCTCGGCCACCTCGCCCGATGCGAGCAGCGCCCGTGCGAGGTGGATGCGCAGCTCGGCCATGCGCGGCTGCCGTGCGACCGCGTCGCGCAGGACGCGCGTCGCCTGGGCCACGTCGCCGCTGCGCAGCAGCACCCAGCCGTACGTGTCGGCCACGACGGGCGCCCCTCGCGACACGTCGAACGCCCGGCGCGCGAGCGCCAGCGCTTCCGCCGTGCCGTCAGGCGTCTCGACGAGGATGTACGCAAGGTTGTTCAGCGCGACGAGGTCGTTGGGCGCCTGCGCGAGCACCGCCCGGTACGCCTCGACCGCCCGTTCCTGCTGCCCCGCGGCCTCGAGCGTCTGCCCGAGCAGCACCAGCCCCGGCACGTACGACGGATGCGACGCCGCGAGCCCGTCGAGCACCGCAATGGCCGCGTCGCGCTGCTGCTGCTCGAGCAGGGCGCGGGCCGAGACCATGGCCGCCACCGCCTCGCGAGGCGTCCCCAGCTCTTTCATCGCCGCCTGGTCGACGAGGCGATCGAAGAAGGGCTGCGTCAGGTTCGACGGCTGGTGCGTGGTAAAGGTCGACGCCGGTACGGATGGCGTGCCGAACGGCTGGCAGAGCGGATCCCCGAAGAGCACGGTCTGCCACGAGAGCGACGGCGTCGCCATCCAGACGGCCTCGCCCAGCGTGCGTCCGGAGACGTAGGCCGGGAACATCACGTCGGGCCTGACGGCGCCGTCGCCGTACGGGTCGGCGACGTTGGCCACCACCCCGCTGGCGCCGGCGCGGATCAGGTCGCCGGCCAGCCACTCGGGGCTGCCCCTGAAATAGGTGTCGCGTTGCTGCCAGCTGCCCGGGCGCCATTCGGCCGGCGGCTCGGCGAGCGTCCGCGCATCGGTGCTTGACAGGCTCGCGACGAGCGCGCCGGGCCGGAACGTCAGCGGGATGGGCCGGACCCGGTTGCCGGGGTCGGCGGCGCCCCACGAGTAATACCCCATGACGTCGGTCTCGTGCTGCACCGTGGACAGCGTGCGGTCGAAGACGACGCGGTCGGCGCCAACGGCGTCAGCCAGCCGCTCGGCGGCGGTGGCGAACCAGCGATGCTCGCGCACGTCGAGGGGGGCGCGGTCGTCGAGGACGAACCGCCCGATCGCGCCGCTGCCGCGCGCGGCGTCCGCCGCCTCGCACCGCGCGACGAGCCCCAGCGCATCGTCGGTCGTGAACCCGTCGAGGCGCCCGACCAGGTACGTGTCGAGCCGTGCCCTGTCGAACGCGGGCCAGCCGTCCCGCCCCTCCGCCTGCGCCTCGATGAAATAGGGATTCTGCACGGGGCCGACGGGCCCGGCGACGCCTCCCGCCATCGTGCGGTAGAGCACGGCGAGTTCGGAGTCGACGCTCGCGACCGTGCCACTGCGGCCCACGGTGCCGGCCACGCGCAGCGGGAAGCCCGGCCCGATGACGATGTAGGCAATCCGGTCGTGTGCGGCGTGCCGGTGGAACCAGCGGGCGACGGGCTGCTCGATGTCGCGCACGTAGGTCTCGCGCGACACCTGGTCCGTCCGCTCGACCTGGAGCGTCAGGACCTGCGCCTCCGGTATGCCGTGGCGTTGCCGATAACGCTCGGCGACCGCGGCGCTGCCCTCGTGCCGCCCGTTCACGAGCACGAGGACATCGTCACGTGGGGCCGCCCCGGCAACCGTGCTCCAGCCAACGATGACGGCGGCGGCGGCCGCCAGCCAGGATCTCGATCTCATCTCGTCGCGGACGCGCACGGCGACGGCCGCGCACGCTGTCTACGATAGCCGAAAGGCGGCGTCGGGCTCGGCGGCGGCCGGCTCCGGCGCCGCCTGCAACTCCGCCTTCGTGTGCTGGTAGACGTTGTTGCTGGACGTGCGGATCCTGACGGTATACGCGATCGGCATCATCTCGAGCATGGGACGCAGCGCAGCCAGGATGACCGGCGCGAGGCGGTCCTCGTCGTCGGGGTTCAAGGAGGAAATGAAGTGGATGTCCATGTGTGCGTCGGCCGCCCGAACCATTAGCAAGGAGCGTACCGATCAGCCAGTGATTACGAATCGGGGCGATTTCGTGCAGGAACGCACAAATCTGCAACCCTTGCTGCTGAGCTGGTGGCTTTCACGGAAACCTAAAGTCTCCCCGGGTTGGAACTTTGTTCCGGGCCCGTTGACCGGCGCCGCGTGCCCCCTCACAATCATGCGGCGATGGCAGGCCTGAAGGGCATCATCCTGGCCGGGGGATCCGGCACGCGGCTCTACCCGGTCACGCGCGGCGTCTGCAAGCAGCTCGTGCCCGTCTACAACAAGCCGATGATCTACTACCCGCTGTCCACGCTGATGCTGGCGGGGATCCGGGACGTGCTGGTCATCACGACGCCGGAGGACAGCGACGCGTTCCGGCGGCTGCTCGGGACGGGTGGCGACCTCGGGCTGTCGATCAGCTACGCGCAGCAGCCGAGCCCCGACGGGCTGGCGCAGGCGTTCGTCATCGGGCGCGCGTTTGTCGGGAGCGACAGGGTGGCGTTGGCGCTCGGCGACAACATCTTCCACGGGCACGGCCTGCCCGAGCTGCTCGCGACCGCGGCCGCACGCACGAAAGGCGCCACCGTCTTCGGCTACTTCGTCCGCGACCCGGAGCGCTATGGTGTCGTCGAGCTCGACGCGACCGGCCGCGCGATATCGCTCGAGGAGAAGCCGGTGCGGCCGCGTTCGCCGTGGGCGGTCACGGGCCTCTACTTCTACGACAACGACGTGCTCGACATCGCGGCCGGCCTGCGGCCCTCGGCTCGCGGCGAGCTTGAGATCACTGACGTCAACAGGCACTACCTCGAGCGCGGCGACCTGCATGTGGAGCGGCTCGGCCGCGGCTATGCCTGGCTCGATACCGGGACGCACGAGTCGCTGCTCCAGGCGTCGCAATTCGTGCAGACGCTGGAGGAACGGCAGGGGCTGATGCTCGCCTGTGTCGAGGAGATCGCCTGGCGCATGGGTTACATCGACGCCGCGCAGCTCGAGCGCATCGCCGCGCCGATGCGCAGGAACTCCTACGGGCAGTACCTGCTGCGGCTGCTGGAGCAGGGCGATGTGTGAGTGGCTCCGCACGTGTCGCGCGATGACGACGCCGCGCGCGGCGTCGGCGCGCGCG
>CAYSHC010000164.1:0-4732 GCA_964430855.1 uncultured Vicinamibacteraceae bacterium | reverse complement strand
GCGCGCCGGTGCCGCTCTCGGAAGTCACGCGGTAATCGAAGGAACGTCACGGGTAGGGACGGCTCGGAGAGCCGTCCCTACCGAGTGTCGTCAGAACGTGGGGAACATCGCCTTCAGCTGCTCGATCGGCACCTGGCGTCCGTACTGATTGAACTTGAACGCCTCGGCGTACTGCACCTTGCTGCCGCGCTCCTGCCCGTACAGCTCGATCAGCTTGTCGCGGTACTGGTCGGCCACGGCCGCCACGCGCCGCTTGTGGTTGTTCAGGATGAACGCCGCGCGCTCGGCATCGTCCTCGGGCACGTTGCGCCCGTAGCGGGCACCCCACGAGTCCCTGTCGGCAAACTGCGACGGCATCGCCGAGATGCACTGCCACTTCTTCTCGGCCGCCGCGTCGATGTCGACGACGATGTCGGGCACGAAGGGCAGCGGGTCCTCGAAATTGTCCGAGTACTGGATGAAGACCGGGTTGCCCTGCGTCGGCGGCGTGTCGGGCACGAAGAACGGCGCCGCGACGACAACGGCCGCGTCGTTGAGCAGCACGCCGACGTACCGGTGGTCCGGGTGGTAGTCATACGGCCGGTGGCCCATGACGATGTCGGCCTGCCAGTCGCGGATCTTGCGGGCGACCTGCCGGCGGGTCTCGAGATCGGGCATCAGCTCGCCGTCATGGATGTCCATGACGTCGGTGGTGATGCCGAGGATGCGGGCGCACTCCTGCACTTCCTTGTACCGGCGCTGCGCGAGCGGCCCGCCGGCCTGCGAGAAGTGGCCGATGTCGCCGTTGGTCATGGCGACGAACTTCACCTTGTGGCCGTTGGCCGCCCAGAGGGCCGCCACGCCGGCCGCTTTCAGCTCGGCGTCGTCGGGATGCGCGCCGAACGCGATGATGTTCAGGGGACGCGGCGTCGTCGGTTGCAGCGCCGCGGCGGAAACGCCCAGCGCCGCGACGGCGATGAGGGCACACAGTATCTGCTTCATGGACCTTCCTCGAAGGTAGGGACGGCTCCCCGAGCCGTCGTTCCTGTCTCGAATCCCCGTCCGCATCAGAACGTCGGGAACATCTGCTTCAACTGCTCGACCGTCGCGCTGCGCCCGTACTGGTTCACCTGGAACGCCTCGGCGTAGCGCACCTTGCTGCCGCGCTCCTTGCCATAGAGCTCGATCAGCTTGTCGCGGTACTGGTCGGCAACCACCGCGGTCCGCCCCTGCGCGAGCTTCAGCAGGTACGCCGGGCGCTCCGCGTCGCTGTCGGGCACGTCGGGCCGGGTGCGTCCCTGCCACGAGTCGCGGTCGCCGAACTGCGACGGCATCGCCGAGATGCACTGCCACTTCTTCTCGGCCGCCGCGTCGATGTCGACGACGATGTCGGGCACGAAGGGCAGCGGGTCCTCGAAATTGTCCGAGTACTGGATGAAGACCGGGTTGCCCTGCGTCGGCGGCGTGTCGGGCACGAAGAACGGCGCCGCGACGACAACGGCCGCGTCGTTGAGCAGCACGCCGACGTACCGGTGGTCCGGGTGGTAGTCATACGGCCGGTGGCCCATGACGATGTCGGCCTGCCAGTCGCGGATCTTGCGGGCGACCTGCCGGCGGGTCTCGAGATCGGGCATCAGCTCGCCGTCATGGATGTCCATGACGTCGGTGGTGATGCCGAGGATGCGGGCGCACTCCTGCACTTCCTTGTAGCGGCGCTGCGCGAGCGGCCCGCCCGCCTGCGCGAAGTGCCCGATGTCGCCGTTGGTCATGGCGACGAACTTCACCTTGTGGCCCTCGGCGGCCCAGAGCGCGGCGACGCCGGCGGCCTTGAGCTCGGCGTCGTCGGGATGCGCGCCGAAGGCGATGATGCGGAGCGACTGCGGGGTCGCCGGCTGCAGCGCCGCGGCGGATACGCCGAGGAGCGCCACAGCCATGACAGAGGAGAGGATCTGCTTCATCCGGGCATACTACTTCGGCCGCGCGGCGCGCGACCAGCCTGCCCGGCGAAGGAGGCTACCGCTCGACGCGGTAGTTCGGGGCTTCCTGCGTGATGATCACGTCGTGCACGTGGCTTTCGCGCACGCCGGCGCTGGTGACGCGTACGAGCTGCGCCTCGCGCTGGAGCTGCTCGATGGTCGCGCACCCGCAGTAGCCCATGCCGGCGCGCAGGCCGCCCACCAGCTGGTGGACCATCGCCGCGACCGTGCCCTTGTAGGGGACGCGGCCCTCGATGCCCTCGGGCACCAGCTTGTCGGTGCCTTCGCCCGTCGTCGGATTCAGCTCGAACTCGTCCTGGAAGTACCTGTCGCGGCTGCCGCGGCGCATCGCGCCAATCGAGCCCATGCCGCGATACTCCTTGAACGACCGGCCCTGGTAGAGGATGACCTCGCCCGGGCTCTCGTCGGTGCCGGCAAAGAGGCTGCCGACCATCACCGCGCTGCCGCCGACGGCAATCGCCTTGGTGATGTCGCCCGAGTAGCGGATGCCGCCGTCGGCGATGATCGGGACGCCGCGCTCGCGCGCCACCTGCGCGCACTCGGCCACGGCCGTGACCATCGGGACGCCGATGCCGGCGATGATCCGCGTGGTGCAGATCGAGCCGGCGCCGATGCCCACCTTCACGGCGTCCACGCCGATGTCGATCAGGTCGCGCGTGGCGTCGCCGGTCGCGACGTTGCCGGCGATGATGTCGACGTCGGTGAAGCGCTCGCGGATCCGCTCGACCATCCGCATGACACCGGCCGAGTGACCATGTGCCGTGTCGATGACCAGCACGTCCACGTGGGCCTGGACGAGGGCCTCGGCCCGCTCCATCGTGTCGGCGGAGACGCCGATCGCGGCGCCGACGCGGAGGCGGCCGAGGGCGTCCTTCGAGGCCATCGGGTACTTGATGGCCTTCTGGATGTCTTTGACCGTGATGAGGCCCTTGAGCCGGTAGTCGGCGTCCACCACCAGCAGCTTTTCGACCTTGTGCGTGTGCAGGATGTCCTGCGCCTGATCGAGGGTCGTCCCGACCGGGACGGTGATCAGGTTCTCGCGCGTCATGATGTCGGCGATGGGCCGGTCGAGGCGGGTCTCGAACCGCAGGTCGCGGTTGGTCAGGATGCCCACCAGCCGGCCCTCGCGGCTGCCGTCGTCGGTGATCGGCACGCCCGAGATGCGGTAGCGGCGCATCAGCTGGAGCGCTTCGTGGATCGAGTGGCGGGGCGAGAGGGTGATCGGATTGACGATCATCCCGCTCTCGGAACGCTTGACGCGATCGACCTCCTGCGCCTGGTCCTCGATCGAGAGGTTCTTGTGGATGACGCCCATCCCGCCCTGCTGCGCCATCGCGATGGCCAGCGCCGACTCGGTGACGGTGTCCATCGCGGCGCTGACGAGCGGGACGTTCAGGCGGATGTTGCGGGTGAGGCGGGTCGAGACGTCGACCTGGCTCGGCAGGACCTCCGACCGCCGCGGCACGAGCAGCACGTCGTCGAAGGTGAGGGCGGTGCGGAGCCCGCGCTCAACCTGCTCGGCCGGGGTGATGACCGACAGCGTCTCCATTGTCACTGGCCTGCTCCGTGGCATTTCTTGTACTTCTTGCCGCTGCCGCACGGGCAGGGATCGTTGCGACCGACCTTCGGCTCCTCGCGCCGCACCGTGCGGACGCCCGCGTCGTCGCCGCCCACGCGCGCCGGGGTCGGTGCGGTGGCGACGGCAGCACCGCTGCCGACGATGCCGCCCGGTCGGGGCCGGGCGGCTGCCGCGGACGCCAGGGGCGAGGTGGGGGCCGGGCGGTTCTCCTGCAGCTGACTCGGACGCGGCGGCGAGAAGATGCCCGAGGGGGCCGCGGGCCTCGCGGGCGCGGCCCCACCGGCTCGCGACGGCGCCGCCTCGGCACGCGCGGGGCTGAACACGGGCCGCAGCCGCCACAGGTAGCGGACGGTCTCCTCGTCCACGCGCTGCTTCATCGCGCGGAAGAGCGCGAAGCTCTCCTTCTTGTACTCGACGAGCGGGTCGCGCTGGCCGTAGCCGCGCAGCCCGATGCCTTCCTTCAGGTGGTCGAGGGAGTAGAGGTGATCCTTCCACTGGCTGTCGACGACCTGGAGCATCACGTTGCGCTCGATCGGGCCGAGCATCGCGCGCCCGGCCCGGGCCACGCGTTCCTCGCCGTCGACCCGGTGGATCTCCTCGAGCGCCTCGGGCGGCACGAACTGCGCGATCACCTCGGGCGGCAGCTGGAGGAGGTCGCGCCCGACCTCGCGCTCCTTGGCGACGTACGCGGCCTCGACGCGCTCCCACAGCGCGGCGTGGATGGCGTCGGCGTCCATCTCCTCGAGCGTCAGGTCGCGCAGCATGGCCTCGTCGAGGCCGAAGAGCCGCGTCACCTCTTCGCGCAGCTGGCCGAGGTCCCACGACTCGGGGTCCTCGTCGGCCGGCGCGTACGTGCCGATCAGCTCCTCGAGCTGCTCGTCGGCGAGCGTCAGCAGGTACTCGCGGATGTCGACCTCGCCGTCCTCGAGCCTGATCACGCCCTCGAGCAACTGGCGGCGCAGCGTGTAGACGCTCTCACGCTGCTTGTTCATGACGTCGTCGTACTCGAGCAGGTGCTTGCGGGTGCCGAAGTTCTGGGCCTCTACCTGCTTCTGGGCGCGCGCGATCGCCTTGGTGACCATCCGGCTCTCGATCGGCACGCCCTCTTCCATGCCGAGGCGCTGCATCAGGCCGGCGATGTTCGCCGACCCGAAGATGCGCATGAGGTCGTCCTCGA
>CAYSHC010000163.1:0-5092 GCA_964430855.1 uncultured Vicinamibacteraceae bacterium | reverse complement strand
GGACTACGGCTGCGAGTGGGACTACGACTGGCGCAACAAGCGGTTCCGCCGCGACGACAACACGCGCTTCGGCGTGAACCTCGCGGTCTACGCGATGACGTCATGAAGGGGCAGACGCTGTTCATCGACGCCGACGACACCCTGTGGGAGAACAACGTCTACTTCGACTCGGTCATCGACCGCACCGCAGGGCGCCTCGCCGACTTCGGGCTCGCCGCCTCGCACGTCCGGCAGACGCTGCTCGACATCGAGCGCCAGCGGACCGCACGCCACGGCTACGGGTCGGTCAATTTCGGTGCCTCGCTGGCCGTGCTCTGCGAGCAGGTGGGTGTCGGCCATGCGCTCGGCGACTTGCGCCCGTTCCTCGAGGCCGAGGTCGCGGCGCTGCGGCGCAAGCGCGTCGAGCTGCTGCCTGACGTCCCCGACACGCTGGCCGTCCTCCGGCGCCGCCATCGCCTCGTGCTGTTCACCAAGGGGAACCACGACGAGCAGTGGGACAAGATCGTGCGGTCCGGCCTCCGCGGCCTGTTCCACCAGATCGACGTCGTCCGCGAGAAGGACGAGGCCGCCTATCGCGACGCGGCCCGGCGGCTGGGCGTCGACCCGGCGCGTGCCTGGATGATCGGCAACAGCCCCCGGTCCGACATCCTGCCTGCGCGGGCGGCGGGCTTCGGCGCGGTCTACGTCCCGCACCACGCCACGTGGGCGCTCGAGATCGCCGATCTGCCGTCCGACCCGGACCCGCGCCGCCTCCGCGTGGACGCCTTCCGCGACCTGGTCACGCTGTTCTGACGCCGGCCCGGCGTCGGCGTCCGGAGCCGCGTACGCGTGCGGCGCACCCGCGACCGCTCAGAGCGTCGCGATCCTGGCCCCCCAGTAGTACGCCTCGAGCGCCTGCCGCGGCGACTGCCCTGCCCGGATCCTCCCGATGAGCCCCGTCTGGCACAGGCCGACGCCATGCCCGGCGCCGGTGCCCTCGAAGACCAGCTCGCGCCCCACGCGCCGCACCTCGAACCGCGCGCTGCGGAGGCTCGCCGCGCCCTGCGCGGCCAGCACGGCCAGCCGGAACTGCTCGCCGGTCACGATGGGACCGCGCTCGCCCGACAGGAGGACCTCGGCGGCGCGTCCGCCCGCGTCGCGGCGCACTACCTGGATGCCGTCGAGCCGAGCGCCGACGCTGGTGAGTGGCCCGCGGTTGAGCGCCTGGAGCAGCGACTCCAGGGCCAGCCGCCACGTCCAGCGGAGCGGCCGCTCTCGCACGCAGAACGGATCGGCGGTTCCGGCCAGGTATGGCGCGGACGTGCTGCGCCAGACGTCGGCGGCCGCACTCGTGTGGCCGCCGCAGTGGGCGTGGAACACGGCCTCGATCGGCCGTCCGTCGTAGACCAGGACGGCGCCCCGCGTGCGCTCGACCGCCTCCGCGATGACGGCCGCCCAGCGGCTGCGCGCCGCCGTGCCCTCCCGGTACACCTGGCAGTGGGTCGTGGAGCAGAGGTCGAAGCCTTCACCGGCGTGCCGGCCGCGCGACCGCGCCGCGTACGTGCGCGCGATGATCGCCTGCGCCTCGTAGACGGGCAGGGCGATGGCGGTATCGGCCGGGGCGACGGCAATCTCGGAGGCCACCACGTCGCGCAGGTAGGCGTCGAGCGCCAGCCGGCGAACCTGGCCCGAGCCGCGCGGCCCGACTTCCACGTGCAGGACGGAGGGGACGCCCGTCGCCGCGGGCGGGCGTGGCGGAACCCGGGCCGGCTGCCGGGTCGCGCAGGCACTGGCCGCGAGGAGCAGGGCGGCCATGATGGCGAGGCGACGCACCCGCCCACGATACCCCGGGCGTGTGCGGATCCGGGACGGGTGTGCCGTCGTGGTTCAAGTCGGCGGGGGCCGTGTCGATTCCTCAAGCGACGTCATGGCGTTTCACGACCCCCTGCTCCTCGTCATCGCCCCGCCCGACTTCGACGCGTCGCCCGTGGCCGCCGCGGCCACGCGTGCGGCGTTTTCGCTGAACGTGCTGACGACCGGCGTGGACGCCGTCGCCGAGGTGCGGCGGCGAGGCCCGGACGTCGTGCTCGTCCACCTGGGCCTGACCGATGCCGACGGCCTGGCGATCGTCCGCCAGCTGCACGAGGAGATGCCCGACGTCACGCTCGTCCTGCTGGCGAGCCAGGCGTCGCTCGACAGCACGGTGGAGGCCATCAGGCTGGGCGTGCGCACGTACCTCACGGCGCCCGTGGACACCGCGGCGCTGGCGCGCGTGCTGACCGACCAGCACGAGGCGGCGCTGCGCCGCCGCATCCACCTGTTCCCGGCCGAGCGGTCGCCTGGGGTGGCGTTTCACGGCATGATCGGGCGCTCAGTGGCCACGCAACGGCTGTTCCGCCTCCTGCGGCAGGTGGCGCCGCACGTGCGGACGGCGCTCATCACGGGCGAGACGGGCACGGGCAAGGAGCTCGTCGCCAGGGCGATCCATCGCCTCGGGCCGCGCGCCGACCGGCGCTTCGTCGTCATCAACTGCTCGGCCGTCGTCGAGACGCTCTTCGAGAGCGAGCTGTTCGGGCACGTGCGGGGCGCGTTCACCGGCGCGTCGGAGAGCAAGGCCGGGCTGTTCGAGCTGGCCGACGGCGGGACGCTGTTCCTCGACGAGGTCGGCGAGCTGCCACTGACCGTACAGGCCAAGCTGCTGCGCGCGCTCGAGTACGGCGAGGTCCTGCGCGTCGGGTCGCTCGAGCCGCGCCGCGTGGACGTCCAGATCCTGGCGGCCACCAATCGCGACCTCGACCAGGAGTGCACCGCCGGACGCTTCAGGCGCGACCTGTTCTATCGCCTCAACGTCGTCGAGGTGCACGTGCCGCCGCTGCGCGAACGGCGCGACGACATCGTCTACCTGGCGAGCCACTTCATGCGCGAGATGGCGACACGCTTTGCCAAGCCCCTGAGCGGGCTCTCGTCCGGCGCCGAGCGCCTCCTGCGCGAGGCGGACTGGCCGGGCAACGTGCGCGAGCTGCGCAACGTCATGGAGCGCGCCTGCATGGTGGCCGAAGGCGCCGTCATCGGCGAGGCCGAGATCCGCGCGAGCCTGCCGGCGGTCCGGCGGACCTCGGCGGATGGCGCGCCGCCCCCGCCGCCGCGCCCGGCACGCGCCGCGGACGCGCCCGACGACCCGCAGCCGCTGTCCGATGTCGAGCGCGAGGCGATCATCCGCGCGCTCCAGCGCGCCGGCGGCAACAAGAAGGCCGCGGCGTCGATGCTGGGCGTCAGCCGCCGGGCGCTCTACCGGCGTCTCGAACGGCTGGACCTCGGCGCCACGATCAGCCGCCGCGCGGAAGGGGTGGCCTGACGCATGTCCACGCTTGCACCCGCCCGCCGCACGACCCTGCCGCCGCTGCTGCCCGGCCCCGTGCTGGTCGTCGACGACGATCCGGACATCTGCGAGGTCATGGCCGAATGGGTGGCCGCCGACGGCTGCGAGGTGCTGCGTGCGACCTCGGCGTCCGAGGCGCTGTCGCTGGCCGACGCGCACGCCGTCTCGGTGGTGCTGTGCGATGTCCACCTGCCGGACCATGACGGGTTCTGGCTGGCGGAGGCGTTGCGCGAGGTGCGGCCCGAGACGTCCGTCGTGCTGGTCACGGGTTTTCGTGACGTGGACTGGGCGTTGCGGGGCCTGCAGATCGGCGCCGTCGACTATCTGCTGAAGCCGTTCGACCAGCGCAGCCTGTCGCGGGCGCTCGAGTCGGCCCTGCGCCAGCATCGCGAGCGCCGGCACGTGCGCTACCTCCAGGACGAGCGCGCCCTCGAGCTCGCCGACAGGCACGCGCGGCTCGTCCAGGCGTTGCGTCGGTTGTCGGTGTCGTCGACCGACGAGATTCGCGCCGCGCTCGACCTGCTCGCGTTCCGCCACGACGAGTGGCGCGAGCACAGCCGGCGCGTGGCGTCGCTGGCCGTCGCGCTGGCGCAGGCGGCGCGCGTGCCGGAGGCCCAGGTCACGCTCGTCGAGCACGCCGCGCTGCTGCACGAGGTCGGGCGCCTCGTCCTGCCCGACAGCCTGCTGAAGAAGACGGGCGAGCTGACCGCCGACGACCGTGCCTACTGGCGACGCGTGCCGACCCTCGCCGCCTCGGTGCTCGAGTCGGTGCCGTCGCTCACGGGCGTGGCCAGCATCGTCAGGTCGCGCTTCGAGGAGTTCGCGGGCACTGGTTACCCGCGGCAGCTGGCGGGCGCCCAGATCCCGCTCGCGAGCCGCGTGCTGGCGCTCGCCGACTCGTACGACACGATGCGCACACCGCGGCCGTTCCGCGACGCGCTCTCGCACGAGGAAGCCGAGGCCGAAATCCGGCGGGGCAGCGGCACGCAGTTCGACCCCGAGCTGGTCGACGTCCTCGTGCGCCTGCCGCAGCTCTCGGCCGCCCGCACCTGACGCGCGGCTACAATAGGCGCCGTGCCTGCGGCGCCCGTTTCCGACAAGTCCGACACGACCGACGTTTCGAAGTACGAGGCCGTCATCGGCCTCGAGGTGCATGCGCAGCTGCGCACGCGCACGAAAATCTTCTGCGGCTGCTCGACGGCCTTCGGCGCGCCGCCCAACACGCAGACGTGTCCGGTGTGCCTGGGCCTGCCCGGCGCGCTGCCCGTGCTCAACGGCGCCGCCGTCGAGGCGGCCATCGCCGCCGCGCTCGCGCTCGGCTGCGAGGTGCAGCCGACATCGGAGTTTGCCCGGAAGAACTACTTCTATCCGGACCTGCCGAAGGGCTACCAGATCTCGCAGTTCGACCGGCCCCTCGCGCTGCGCGGGCACGTCGACCTGGAGGTGGACGGCGAGGCCGTGCGCGTGGGCATCACGCGCATCCACATGGAGGAGGACGCCGGCAAGTCGCTGCACGACGCCGACGCCGACGCCACGCGCACCCACATCGACCTGAATCGCGCCGGCACCCCCCTCATCGAGATCGTCTCGGAGCCCGATCTGCGCTCGGGTGCCCAGGCGGCCGCCTACTTCGAGCACGTCCGGGAGGTGCTCGTGGCCATCGGCGTCTCCGACGGCAACCTCGAGGAGGGAAGCCTGCGCTGCGACGCGAACGTGTCGGTGCGCCCGCGCGGC
>CAYSHC010000162.1:0-5342 GCA_964430855.1 uncultured Vicinamibacteraceae bacterium | reverse complement strand
CTCCGAGCCGTCCTGCGCGGGTCGTCCCTCCGAGCCGTCCTGCGCGGGTTCCGCCCTCCGAGCCGTCCTTCGCGCGCCCGCGCGCTACCTGCCGGCCACCGCGCGAAGGAGCGTCTGCCGCGCACGCTCCCAGGCGTTGCCGTCCTCGGCAAACGCCACCGTCGCCCCGGCATCCGACAGCACGCGCGGCACGACGGCGTCGAGCGCCTCGGAGACCGCGTCGTGCAGGCCGCGCTCGCGGGCCAGCGTCAGCAGCGCATGGTCCTGGAGCCCGCGCCGCAGGTTGGCCATCTGGATGGTCGAGATCGGCCCGGCGATACCGCGATCCTGCTCGGGGTGCCGCACCTCTTCGCCTGGATAGACGAGGACGCCGTCGCCGTTGATGAAGCCGTTCTCCATCTTGGCCTCGGTGCGGTTGTCGAACGTGATGGGCTCGCGCCAGACATCCTGGACGCGATCGCCGATCTTCTTCTGGGCATTGTGCCGCCAGTGGTTCGCGTGCCAGTAGAAATAGCCGTCCGCGTCGTGGCGGAACGCGGCCCAGCCGGCGACGCGCGGGTCGGTGGCCGGCGCGTCGATGACGATCGCGCCCATGTGCGGACGCCCGCCGTTGTAGAACCAGGTCTGCCGCCCGGCGGCACGCTCGGCGCGGGCCCGCGCCGTGTCGTAGTGGGCGGGTACCGCTGCCCAGATGTCCACCGCCTCCTCGAGCTGCGCGACGTAGCCCCGCGTGAGGAACGTCTTCAGGGGCGAGCCGAGCGCGCGCGCGGCCTCGCGCACGTGGCGTCCCACGGCCAGCACGCGCGGGAACTGCGCGGGACGCGGCTCGTCGGGCAGGTACACGAACGTCAGCGCCTCCGGAGCGAAGCCGCGGATGAACGCCGTCCATTGTTCGACCGTGTCGCGGGCGCCTTCGGAGGTGTCGAACGCCGTACCCGGGCTGTAGAAGGTGCGCGGCAGGATGCGGTACCCCTGTCCCTCGCCGGGACCTTCGTATCCCTCCGTCGCGGTGAACGCCCGGCCGTCGAAGCGCGAGGCCGCCGCGCGCGCGCTGGCTTCGTCGTACGCGTGCGTGAACTCGACGCGGTGGCGCCGCGCGAAGCGGTGATAGGCAGCGTCCATGTTCCGCCCGTGATAGAGGTCCGTCTGCTGGCGCTCGTAATAGACCATCGCCGGCAGCGTCGACTCGGGAAGCGTGACGTCGACCACCTCGAGCACGACCGGCAGGCGTCGCTGCTGCCCGTCGATGTCCACGGCCAGCGTGCCTCGGTACTCGCCGGGGGGCAGGTCGCGCCGGACGTAAACCTCAACCCAGAGTCCCTGACGCTCTCCGGCGCGTACCTGGAGCGGGAAGCCGCCGCGCCCGGGCCGCGCGTTCTCGGGCACCAGCTGCACCGGCGTCCAGCCGAGCGGCGTCGTCGGGGTGGCGGGGCCGTCGGGTCGGAAGACCCACGACGCACGCGTGCGCTGCTGCACGTGCATGTAATGCTGCGAGTACAGCTGAATGGGGCGGTTGGCGTAGCGCGTCGGGTCGACGTCGGGGGGTGTGTAGCGCAGCACCGGCGCGCCGCTCGCGTGCGTCAGCGACGGCAGCACCGCCGAGAGCGCCCGTATCGGCTGCTTCGCCTCGACGATCACCTGGAACGCCACGACCTCGTTGCGGGCCGACAGCAGCCGGATGGTCGAGCCGTCCCAGACGGCATTGCGCTCCCTGTCGGGATGCGGTGGCCCGTCCCGCATCACCTTCGTTCCGTCGTGCGTGGCCCACACGTCGTACGCGGCGGGCTGGGACGCCGGCAGCGCCGACGCCAGCAGCAGGGCCGCCGTCGCGGTCACCAGCTGGAGATGGAGCATGGGGAAGGATAGATCGGCGCGTCCTCCCTCCGGAGCCTGCCTCGTCCCTACGCGAGGGGAGCGAACGACACCGACTGGAGGACGGTGCCGTCGAGGGCATGCGTCTCCAGCGTCATCGCCCGCGCGTCGGCCTTGCCGCCAATCCAGGTGGCATCCGGCATCCGCGGCCCGCCGCCGACCAGCTGTCCGTAAGGAAACGCCGACGTCGCAGGCAGCCACGCCTGCCGGTGCGTGTGGCCCGACACGATGACCTGCGCCTTCCACGTGACGAGCGCGTCGTGCCAGGCCTCACGGCTGCGGCCGCTGTGCCTGTCGAACCCCGTGGCGTCGTAGTCCTGGGGGCTCTCGTCGAGCCAGCGGAGCGGGATGTGGCAGAACACCACGCGGTACGGCGCGTCGCGGAACCCCGGCTCCCGGATGATCCCGGCGAGCCATTCGGCCTGCTCGCGCCTGAGCGCGTCGAACGCCACCCGTCCCGCGAAGCTCGGGTGCGAGTCGGGCTTGTCCTCGCCGGTGTGCAGGCAGATGACGGCCACCGGCCCCGACCGGAACGCGTAGAACGGCCGCTCGGACGGCGTCGCGACGACGTCGGGCATCTCGAAGGCGTAGGGGCCCCGCACGTCGTGGTTGCCGAAGGTGAGAAGGAGGGGCCGCCCCTCGGTGACGTCACACTGCCCGGGGTGCAGCAGCGTCGGCACGAGGATGTCGGGCGATTTCCAGTCGTTGCACGTGTCGCCGTTCCACAGGAGGAAGTCCGCCGGCGGCGTGACCTCGTGCAGCTTCCTGATCGTGTCGTCGTGGATGTGCGTGTCGTTCCACACCACGAACGACGTCTCGGCCGCGCCGGGATCGAGCGTGCGGAAGGTCTTCCACGGGCTCGCGACCTGGTCGGTCTCGCCCGAGGCACGCGTCACCGACCGCACGCGATAGCGGGTCCCTGGCCTGAGGCCGGACAGGCGCACGCGCAGCACGTGCTCGCCCTGCGGCACGAAGCCGAACGGGTCGACGGCCGCCGTGCCGCGCTGTCGGTCGGGTCCTTCCCATTCGAGCCGCCCGGTGCACAGGCGCGTGACGCCCCAGATGGCGTCGATGCCGTCGGCGCGCGGTGCCATGAGCGCGAGCGGCGTGCGGACGGGCGAGGCGTCAGGCGCCGGCGACGGCATGGGCGACGCAGCGGGCGGCGCGGCCATGGCGTCGGATCGCGTGCCGATCACGCCCGCGACCAGGCCTGACGTGACGTGTCCGAAGAAGCGGCGGCGTTTCATGTTCTGCTCACCAGGGAGGAAGTCGGCGTGTGGTGATGGGTGTCACACCACATCCTACACAGGTTCGCCGGCCCCGCCGCAGATGGCCGGCGCGGGACGGCCGCCGCAGGGTCCGGCGGCCCGTCCCGCGCACCGCCGACGGTCACCCCCGTACCCGCTCGATGGTGACCGGCACCGGTCGGCACACCGTGTTGCACACGGGCGAGTGCGCCTGGGCGAAGCGGAGCAGGTCGTCGATCTCGGCGTCGGTCGCGTTCGTCGCCTTGATGTCCATTTCGATCCGGATCGCGCCGTAGCCCGCCGGGACGTCCGCCAGCGCGAGCAGGCCCTGGAGGTCGATGTCGCCGGTCAGGCGCGTGCGGAGCGACTCGATCTCGATGCCGCGCGCCGCCGCGTGCAGCACCGTGGTGGTGGTCACGCAGCCGGCCAGGGCGTGCAGCAGGAACTCGACGGGATTGGCGCCCTCGTTGTGGCCGAGGAGCACGGGCGGCTCGCCGTTGGTGAATTCGAAGGCCGTCTCGCGCGAGGTGTCCTCCTGGCCCGCGCCGAAGAAGTCCCTGATGGTCGAACGGTTCGCGCCGCCCGAGATCCAGCGGTTGCGCGCGCGGAACTCGAACTTCGCCAGCTCGGGGTCGGCCTTCAGGGCCGCGACGGTCTCCGCCATCTGCTGCGTGTCGAGGCCGTTCAGCCGTGCCGTGTCGTTGCCGTCGTCATCGTGATCTCTCCAGTCCACGTCCTGCGTGCCGCGGCGTCAGTGCCGGGATGCGGACGCCATGGTCACGATAGCGACGCGCTCGCGACGCCGTAAGATGAGCTCTTGCCAGAAACGTGCTTCCTGTGCCATGGAGCAGGCCGATGCCTCCAGTCGCCTCGCTCGAGACCGCCATCGTCGCCGTCCCCGAGACCGCGGGGTCGGCGCTCTACGGCATGGTGGACGTGCTCAGCGCCACCGGGAACGTGTGGCAGACGCTGACGCGCACGCCGGTGTCGACATCGCCCTTCCGTGTCCGCGTGGTCGGGACCAGCCGCAAGAGGTTCAGGTGTGGTTACGGGATACCCGTCGAGCCTGACGCCGCCATCGGCGACGTCACGCACGCCGACATCGTCATCCTGCCGGAGCTGTGGCTCGGGCCGGACGAGGACCTGCGTGGTCGATACCCGGATCTCGTCTCGTGGATCCGGGCGCGATACGCATCCGGGTCCCACGTGTACTCGGCGTGCTCCGGGGCGCTGATGCTGGCGGAGACGGGACTGCTCGACGGCCGCGACGCCACGTCGCACTGGGGCTATCGCGATCTCTTCAGGCGCCGGTACCCGGAGATCCGCTTCCATCCCGAGCCGAACCTCTGCTTCGCCGACCAGACGGGGCGCATCGTCACGGCCGGCGGCACGACGTCGTGGCACGACCTCGCGCTCCACATCATCGCGCGTCATGTGAGCCCTGGCGAGGCGATGCGGATTGCGCAGGTGTACCTGCTGAAGTGGCACGACGAGGGCCAGCTGCCGTACGAGCCGCTGGTCCGACAGCAGCCGCACGGAGATGCCGTCGTGCGCGGGTGCGAGGCGTGGCTGCGCGAGCACTTCCGCGAACCGGGCGCCGTGGCGGGCGTCGTTGCGCATGCGGGGATTCCCGAGCGCACGCTGAAGCGACGCTTCAAGGCCGCCACGGGCGTCGCGATCCTCGACTACGTGCAGGAACCTGCGGCTCGAGGAGGCGAAGCGGCTGCTCGAGTCGTCCGACGAGCCGGTGGAGGAGATCGCCGCGGCGACCGGGTACGAGGACACGTCGTTCTTCCGGCGGCTGTTCAAGCGGCGGACCGGCATCTCGCCGGGGCGCTACCGCCGCGTGTTCCAGCCGATTCGGCGCGGGTTGCCGGTGCGCCAGGCATCACCGGTGCGAACGGCATCGTAGAAACGACACGTCCGTCCCCGCCAGGCGACAAGGACGGACGTGTCGGGAAAGAGCGGGCGCGCGCAGCAATCACGCGCGGCCCCGGTGCGCGATCAGACGCCGACCTGCTCCGACTCGGCGGCAGGCGACTTCCGGACGGCGGCCTCGATGCGGGCGCCGATGGTCGCGTCCACGCTCTTCCAGTACCAGAACGCACGCTCCAGCACTTCCTCCGACTTCACGCCGGCCAGCGCGCCGGCGACGGTCTCGACAAACTCGTCACGCTGCGCGTCGTCGAACACCTCGCGCACGAGGATGCCCGCCTGGCC
Source organism: uncultured Vicinamibacteraceae bacterium (assembly GCA_964430855.1). Lineage (GTDB taxonomy): Bacteria > Acidobacteriota > Vicinamibacteria > Vicinamibacterales > Vicinamibacteraceae > JAEZDP01. Next base: position 3 of record CAYSHC010000162.1, on the reverse strand, counting down.
GAA
>CAYSHC010000161.1:0-5430 GCA_964430855.1 uncultured Vicinamibacteraceae bacterium | reverse complement strand
CTCCCGGCTCAGCCTGTCAGGCCGACGTAGTTACACCGATGAACTGACACTCCCGAAATGGGCGACGGCGCGTAGGTCCGTAGTCGCCCGCTGGACCCGCCCTGACGTTTCCGCTTCGGGTGGGCTCCTTCGCGGAACGATCCGACCGAAAGCTCAGCCGAGCGTACAGCCGACGACAGCGTGGCGGCTGGCCGTATCGCGCCGAGGTGTCAGAGCCGCCGCCGCGCTGCCTCGGTCACAGCGGCGGGCGTACGTGGCCGTCAGATCAGCGCTCGATGCTGTCGAGGTCGGATTCGATGTTGTGGGCGCGGAGGACGACGAGTTGGTCGATGAGGTCGAGGCAGCGGCGCCGTACGTCCTGGTCAGAGTACTGGGCGTGCATTCGCAGAGTGAGGCGGATCACGTACGTGACGTCGCCCGCGGCGGCGGTGCTGATGTCGCCGATGTCGTGCTGGTGCACTGCAAGGAAGGCCTCGCACACGTCCAGAATCGTTGTAGGGAGCGGCTGGCGGGACGACTCGAGTGTGTGGAGGGCGGCCGACGCGCCGTCGGCGAGAGCGGGGCTGTCAGCGAACGCGGCGATGAGCGGGCCATAGTCGGCGAGGGGTTGGTCCTCGAGCCGATAGAAGGCTTGTTGGGCGGCGTCGCGGACGTCCTTCACCGGGTGGTGTAGAGCGGCGGAGAGCACGGCGATGGTGCGGTCGCGCCGTGGCGCGTGGGTGACGTTGTCGGCGAATACTTCGACGGCCGCGGCTCGGGTGGCGTCGTCGGCGCTCGTGAGGAGAGTGTCGACGTCGTTGTCCAGGTTCGGGTCGTAGTAGGCGGCAAGCGTCACCCACCGGGCGGCGGCCTGTCGCGTGTTGTCATCCGACTCTGCGAGCATCCGCTGGAGCAGTTCGGCGACGTCTGGGTACCGCCTCCGCCGCACAGCGTGGCGAAGGAAGTGCTCGACGTACCGGCTGCCTAGCAGTTCGCCGGGGGCTTGGTCGACGGCTTCGTTGAACATCGCAAGGGCCAAGTCCGGGTTGCTGTAGAGGAGTGGGGCGAGCGAGGCGGCTGCCGCGGCGCGGACCTCGATCTGTGGGTCCGCGACAAGCCGACGGAGCGCGGGCTCTACGAGGCGCAGCCTCGCAGGCTCCTCGACCAGGAGCTTCCCCATGGCGAGTGCGGCGACGCTGCGGGTGGAGTTCAACGCCGCGCTGTCGATGCTGCCTCCATCCCATTCTTCGTCCGGTTCCCGGGGCGCTGGGTCGGGGTCACCGGTCGCGACGGCCGCGACCATCTCGATGAGTTCGTCGTCGACCGGACCGGCTGCGTGCGCCTCGATGAGGCGGACGAGCCATCGGTTCACGTCGCTGCCACCAAGATGTTGGGCGTGCCGGCAGACCTCGACAAGCAGGTCGTAGTCGATACGCTCGCCGGCGAGACCTCGCAAGATGGCACTGACGTAGGCCTCGGCCGTGCCCGCAGGGATGCGCAGCAACAGCCGGGCGAACCGCTGCGGGTCTTCCTTGGTCAGAGCCTCCAGCACCTGCGCCTGGGTCCAGGCGTCTCCGACGAGCTGCCCGTCACGCCAGTTCGTCGTGTCCGAGGCGCCGTAGTGCTGCATGGCGGTCAACCAGTGGCGGTCGCTCATCCGCCGAGCCCGGTCCTCGGGAATGGGCGGCGGGACGACACCCCCTGTTACGCCTTGGGGCGGGGCAACGTCGTCGCGGTTGAACTTACGCCGCAGTTCAGCCAGGCGCCGGTTGACCTTGGCGGGGCGGCGGGCCGGGTCAATACCGTTGAGGAGGCACAGCTCAGTGCTGCCGCGCGCGCGCAGGCCGTCGTAGGTGCGTTCGTAGCGCGGCGCGTAGTACAGGAGGGCGTCGACGAGCTGGTCGAACACGGCCGGCGAGCAGTGCGGCGAGATCGCCGCGACTAGTTCTCGCGTCACCCAGGCCGAAGCGTCGGAGTAGCCGAGGAGCCGCGCGCCCGGTGTCGTCACAAGCCAGTCGGCAGCCTCGTCCGCGAACACGGCCGGGTTGCCGGCGTACCCGCGGGCGAGGAGGAACGCGGCCGAGTCGTACGGCTCGGCTCGCAGCCGCGTGAACACTGTCGCGGCGTGCACTAGGTCAACTTCGGCGAGCCGGACAAGCGCGTCGCCCATAGCATCGTAGAGATCCTCACCCAGGGACAGGTGTCCGCGATAGATTCGGTGGCTCCACAGCGCATCGTGTACAAGCTCGGTGATCTGCCAGTCGGGGCGGGCGTTCGCACGCATCGCGTCGAGGAGTAGCGGCAGCAGACGGTCGACGTACTCTGCGGGCGCCCCGTTGGCGATTGCGTGTACCTCACGGCCGTCCCGGGCGGCGCCGCGGAACCGGCGGGACGGGTCGAACGGGTTTGTGGCCTCGTCTGCCGCGGCGCGGCGCAAGAACGCCGCGAGGACCTCTGCGCCCCACGCAGGCTGCGCCTGGGCGAGCTGGCGCAGCGTGTGCGAGAGGTCCGTGTTGAGGGCGTCGAAGTCGCCGTCGTCGATCGCCGTGAGCAGCATGTCGACGAGTTCACGGGCGCGGTGGACGTCGGCGACGCGCAGGAACCATCGGCGCCGGGATGGCCAGACGTCGGGCGGCGCGTCAGCGAGCAAGTCATTGACGCGGGCCGCGTGGTCGGCCGCGCACCCCGTGAGCGCCCAGATGGCGCGGTCGGCGAGGTCTCCTCCGGCCCGGAGCAGCGTCGCCCACGTGCCGCCGGCGTCGAGGACAGGGAACCACGCGTGGTTGTTGCGTATGGCCTGCCACAGGCGCAGGTGCAGGGGCCACTGCGGATCGGTGGCGAGCGGCCGCAGCAGCTGCCATTCCTGGCTGGTGGGGTCCGGCACGGTGTCGAGTAGGGCGACGACGAGGGCCTTGATGTGGAGCCGGACGTCGGCCGAGGAGACGAGCCAGCCGAGATCGGCGAGGTAGGCGGTGACGTCAGCGCCGCGCTCGTAGGCGAGGATTTGTCGGACCTGGGCGCGGCGGAACAGGTCCTGCTCCAACCGAGTGAGCAGGTGGCGGAGGCTGTCGCCGGAGGCGAGGAAGTGCCGCGCGAAGCAGTAGTCGAAGAACGTCTCGTGGAAGAACGAGACCCGTCCCTGGTCGACGGTGAGAACGCCCTCCGAGGCCATGATTCTGACCTGCTGGTCAAGGTCGTCGACAACGGGCTCGGGGACGCTGAGTTCCTGCCGGTCGTTCATCCGCTCGACGAGCCGCTCGATCACGGGCAGCCATTGGTCCGTGCCGCCGCGCGCCAGCCGGCAGGCGTCACGCTTCATGTTCCAGTAACGGTCGTAGAGCTGGGTGAGAGTGCGTGCCGAGGAGAGGTCGCTGACCCCGGCCCGGGCGAGTTCGACGTAGAGGGCGAGGTGCAGCGGCACGGCGAGGAGCTGTCTCAAGGGAGCCGGCACGGCCTTGGCAACCCCGGCATTAGCGAGGACCTGCCGGATCTGATTCTCGTCCAGGCTGCCGACGGCGACGACTGCGGCGTTGTCTTCGTGGGCAACCGCGCGCAGCGCCCGGTCGTTGTCGATGTCGAACTGTCGGCCGGCCAGCAGCGTGCGCAGACGCGGGTAGCTCCGCGCTTCTCGCAGCAGGTCGCTGATCAGGCCGAGGCGCTCGGGGTGCCGGCCGGACGTGACGCTGACGGCGTCGAGCTGGTCGATGACGAGGAGCGCGTCGCCCCCAGCTGCGACCGCGGCGAGGACCGTCGCAGGCGACTCCGGGAGCTCGAGCTTAACGCCGAGTTGAGTCGTCGTCGTCGCGTCCGGCAACCGGTCGGCCGAGAGGACGAACACGGGCCACTGCCGCTCGCGGGTGATGCTGACGACCTGGGCGGCGACCACGCTTTTCCCGGCACCGGCGGCGCCGGCAAGGACGATGCGCTTTCCGTCGAAGAGGTGCCCGGCGGCGGTGTCTGCTTCGGAGCGGTGAAGTTCGTGGCCACCGATGTAGAGCGGCCGCAGGCGTGCGAGGTGCGCGTCGGCGCTGTCCGCGACGCGCCGCAAGATAGCGGCATCGCGGTTGAGGTCGTTAGGGGCGACGCCGTGTTCGGCGAGGTGCGCCCATACGTCGGCAGCCGACAACTCGCGGTGGACCGAGTCATCGGCGAATTGCGCCAGCACCGCGGCGATGTGGCCGGCTCGGCGCCGGTCACCAGGGCTCGCAAGCGGTCATTGATCCAGTCAGCAAGCTCGCTCTCGCCGATCGCACGAACCCTGACACGCCGCAATGCGAGGTAGACGTCCTCCTTGGACAGATCCTTCCACGCGCGTTCGAGCCGCTCGAAGCCCGTGCGCACGTCCTTGGCAGCGAGGAACTCCTTGTCGAACTCGTCCCACGACTCTGCCTTCCTCGCTCGGTCAGCCAGCTCGCGAAGCTCGTCCGCGCCAGTGCTAGCGACGAAGACGCAGCATGCGCCCCGCCGGAGGTTGGCCTGCCATGGCGGCAGGACCCCCTCAGTGATGAGGGCGTTCACCGTCCAGGGTCCGGCAGCGCGTTGCCGCTTGGCCTGATGCCACTCGGCGACTCCTTCGACCATGAGCCGGAACTCGGAGCCGACCCCGTCCTCTCCGGGGACCTCGATCCTCAATGTGCTCGCTTGGCCGCCGAGCAGGTTGATGAGCGCGAAAACCGTCCAGCGGCGTTCGTAGCTGTTCCCCGCCTTGTCCGACGGGCCGCCGGGAAGGGGCATCGCACCTCACATGTCCGCGTTTCGCTACGGGAGTCTACGAGTGCCTCGGCGCGCCACTCTCGTCCTGCGAAATGGCAGCTATGAGCGCTGAACTACCGGCGGGAGGGCGCCCGGAACTACGGCTATCGGCCTCTGAGGCCTCTCGGCGTCGTGTCGTACTCCCGGACCGGCCAGGGCACCGTGAAGTACCGCTGCTCACGTCGTCGCTCGAGCAGCCGCCGCAGCTCTGGTCCGCCCAGCACACGCAGCTCGAACTTACCTGGATCACCCTGGCGCACGTTCTCGACGACGTACACGTAGAACTCCGGGTTGCGGTCAGCTTCCTCGACTTGCCGCGGTTCCAACCATAAGTCCTGTCCACGCGCCGATCGCCCGTAGGCCTTCACTTCGATGGTCCGTGGCGGACTCTCAACGTCACCAGCTGCGCCTGTCGCCCGTGCGTCGATGGGATCGCGTCCAGCGTTGCGCTCCAGGTTCAGGACCCACGCAACAGCCGCGTCCTCGACAGCCTTGTTGGTGGTTAGTTCCACTCACACCCCCAGTCGCATCGCGACGTGGAACATTGGGCACGCGCCGCCACGGCGTCGGGGGTCATCTATACAGCCACGGCCACGCACCAGGCAAGTACCACCCAACGCCCAGGCTCCCAACCGGAATGCCGTAGGGAGTGTCAGTTCATCGGTGTAACTACGTCGGCCTGACAGGCTGAGCCGGGAG
>CAYSHC010000160.1:0-5599 GCA_964430855.1 uncultured Vicinamibacteraceae bacterium | reverse complement strand
TCGAGGCCGCCGATGGCCGCCAGCACGACGGTGAGCCCGAGGAACAGCGCGCTCATCTCCACCAGGTACCAGTGCCAGCGCGTCAGCCCCACCACCATCAGCACCAGCGACACGGCCAGGACGCCGAGCGCGACGCGGTGACGCGTGGTGAGGGGACCGGCGCCGCCGGCCTGCACCGGCGGCGGGGCGATGTCGGCCACGAGGCTGCCTGAGGGGTCCTGCGCCACGCGCGTGGCGTACCGCCAGACGTGGTGGATGCCGATCGGCAGGAGCACGGCCGTGCACACGATGCGGTACCAGAGGCCCGAGGCCGGCGTGACGCCGGCGATGTCCTGCGCGATGAGCACGGTGAACGGGTTGGTCGCCGCGGCGCCGAACCCGATGCCGTAGCCCACGCAGATCAGGGCGACGCCGACGAGCGCGTCGAAGCGCAGCGCGAGCGCCAGCGCCACGAGCATCGGGACGAACGGCACGTACTCCTCGCCCATGCCGATCGTGCTCGACCCCACCGTGAAGATCGTGATGCTGCCGGCGACGAGCCAGAGGGGCCGCTCCGAGAAGCGCGAGAGCAGCAGCCCGATGAGCGCGTCCACCGCGCCCGTCATGCGCAGCACCGCGAAGGCGCCGCCGACGATCAGGACGAAGAAGATGATTTCCTGCGCGGCCGCGAGGCCCTCCGGCACGGCCGTCAGCGCCGTCAGCGGCGCCAGCGGCGCCGCGTCGGGCGTGACCGTGTAGCTGCCCGGCACGACCTGCGCGCGTCCGCCCGCCGTCTCGACGCGGCTGAAGCTGCCCTTCGGCAGGACGTAGGTGAGCAGCTGCGCGCCGACGATCATCACGGCCAGCAGCGCGAGCGTGTGCGGAATCTTCAGGGTCCAGCGCATCACGTCTCCAGGTCAGGCCGTCGCGTGCCGCCGCCGGCCGACGGCCCACTGCCCTGTTTGCCACGCCTCCGGGCGCAGGATCACCAGCACCGTCATCACCTCCAGGCGCCCGATCCACATCGCGGCCGTCAGCGTCACGCGGCTCACCGGGTGCAGGTCGCCGTAGTGCGCCATGGGCCCGACCGCCCCGAACCCCGGTCCGATGTTGCCGAGCGCCGCGATGGACGCGGTGAGGCCCGTCATGATGTCGGCCCCGAAGGCGACGACGATGCCGGTGCAGATCGAGTAGGTGAGCAGGTAGAACAGGAAGAAGACCACCACGCTGCCGAGCACCGACTCGGGCACGACGCGGCCGCCGAGCTTCACCGGCAGCACCGCGCGCGGGTGCAGCGCGCGACGCAGCTCGCGCAGCGTGAAGCGCGCGAGCAGCAGGTGCCGCACGACCTTCGGCCCCCCGGCGGCCGACCCGGCGCAGCCGCCGATGAACATCAGCGCGAGCAGCACCATCCGCGCCTGCTCGCTCCAGCCCTGGAAGTCGGCCGTCGCGTACCCCGTCGTCGTGAGGATCGACAGCACCTGGAACAGCGCCAGCCGCGCCGTGCGTTCGACGTCGCCCTGCAGGCCGATGGCCGCCGCGACGAGCAGCGACGCGACGACGATGATGCCGGCATACACGCGCAGCTCCTCGTCGCGAGCCAGCAGGCCGGGCCTGGCGTGCACCAGCGCGCGGTACTGGAGCACGAAGCTCGCGCCGGCGATGAACATGAAGACGATGATCACCCACTCGGCGGCAGGGTTGCCGTAGCCGCCGATCGACAGCGGATGCGGCGAGAAGCCCCCGGCCGAGATCGTCGTCATGGCGTGGTGCACCGCGTCGCGCCACGACAGGCCGGTGAGGTGCAGGGCCGCCACCTGGACGGCCGTGAGCACGGTGTAGAGCCGCCAGAGGGCGAGCGCCGTGCGGCGGATCTGCGGGCTCACCTTCTCGTCGCTCGGGCCCGGCGCCTCCGCGAAGAACAGCTCGCGGCCGCCGATGGCGAGGCGCGGCAGGACGGCCACAAACAGCGCGATGACGCCCATGCCCCCGAGCCACTGCGTGAACGACCGCCAGAAGAGGATGCCCTCGCCCCAGGCCGCGTAGTCGCGCAGGATGGTGGCGCCGGTCGCCGTCAGGCCGGACATCGCCTCGAAGAGCGCGTCGATGGGCCCGAAGCCGGTCCACACGTACGGGATGGCCGCGAGGTGGCCCGCGATGAGCCAGGAGGCCGAGACGACGGCCAACCCTTCGACGCGGCGCATGCTCTCGACGGCGTCACGCGTGGCAGGCCCCCCTACCTGCCACAGCGCCTGCCCGACGACCGCGCTCGCGGCACCGGCGAGCAGGAACCCGAGGGCGTCGCGGTACTCGCCGCTGCCGAACGCGACGAGCAGCGGCGCCAGGAACATCAGGGCGAAGGGCCGGACGATGACGCCGCAGACGTGGAAGACGAGGGAGAACCGCATCGTCGCTGCCGCCGCCTCACTCGGATCCCTGCATGAAGTACTCACGCACGCGGTCGGCGGCTGCCTGCGTGCAGAACACGAGGATGCGGTCGCCGGGGCCGATGACGTCGTCGCCGCGCGGCACCACCGCATGGTCTTCCCGCAGGATGGCCGCCACGATGGCGTCTTCGGCCGTGCCGATCTCCTTGAGCTGCCGCGCCTCGAAGCGCCGGCCGAGCGTCAGCTCGAACACGCGCGCCTCGCCGTGCTCGAGGACGGCCAGCAGGCTCGTCGCGCCGCCGGTGATGTGGTGGAGGATCGACACCACCGCGGCCCCTCGGGCGGAAATCGCCACGTCGATGCCCACGCGCTCGAAGAGCCGCAGGTTGGACGGGCGCCCCACGCGGGTGATCACCTTCGGCACGCCCAGCTGGCGCGCCAGCAGCGAGGCGAGCAGGTTGCGTTCGTCGTTGTCGATGACCGAGACGAGCACGTCGCTCCGGCCGACGTCCTCCGACTCGAGGAACTCGAGGTCGGTGCCGTCGCCGTTGAGCACGAGCACGTTGCGGAGCGAAGCGGCCAGCAGCTCCGCCCGCGCGGGGTCGCGCTCGATGACGCGCACGTCGCAGCGGCGCATCGCGTCGAGGCGCCGGGCGAGCTGGAGGCCCACGTCGCCGCCCCCGACGATGGTGACGTTCAGGTGGCCGTCCTTGCGCTCCGGGCTGATCAGGGCCTCGACCTCGTCCATCGCCTCGGGCGTGCCCATGAGGATGACCTTGTCGCCGCGCTGGAGCTGCGTATGACCGCGCGGGACGAAGATCTGCCGTCCGCGCTTGACCGCGACGATGAGCGAGCCCCGGGGGATGCCGAGCCGGGCGACGGGCGCGGCCAGCAGCGGCGACGACGCGTCGAGCTTGTACTCGAGGAGCCGGACGACGCCGCCGGCGAACACCTCGGCGTCGATGGCGCCCGGCGCCGTCACTGTCCGCTCGATGTCGGCGGCCAGTTGCGCCTCTGGCCAGATCACGCGGTTGATGCCGAACTGGAGGAGGGCCGAGCCGCCGTCGCCCTCGACGAAGTCGTCGCGCGAGACGAGGCAGATCGTCTGCGGATGCCCGAGGTGGTTGGCCATCGCGCAGGCGACGACGTTGACCTCGTCGAGGCCGGTCGCCGCCACGAAGAAGTCGGCGTGCTCGATGTCGGCCTGCCGCAGCACGTCGTCGCTGGTGCCGCCGCCCTCGATGAACTCGACGTCCATCGACTGGAACACGTCGCCGACCGCGGGGTCGTGGTCGATGACGAAGACCTCGTGGTCGGGCGCGAGCGCCTTCGCCAGTCCCTGCCCAATCTGTCCACCGCCGACGATTACGATGCGCATGGCGTCACGTCACCGCGCGGAGCGTATCACGCCGGCAGGGACGGCTCTCCGGGCCGTCCTCGAACCGACCCGTCCTCGAACCGAGTCTTCCGTGGGCCGAGCCGTCCTCGCGCCGAGCCGTCGTTGCGACGCGGCGTCCTTGCGCCGGGCCCTCCTGGCTGCGGGCCGTGCCGGCTGCGAGCCGCCTCGTCGCGACTCGCCCCCTCGAGGAAGCGCCCGTCACGCCGCCTCGCGCTACGGCACACCCGTCAGCCGCTGGCTGAGCTCGCGCAGCCGGCGCCTGGCCTCGGCGTCCTCGGCCTGCTCATGCGGCGCGGCGGGACGCTGCCCGTTGAAGTAGGTGCCGCTCGGCGCGTCCGTCTCGATGGCGTGCAGCACGGCGGCCGTGCCCTCCTCCACCGAGCTGCGCGGCGAGGCGCCGCGCGACAGCACCATCGGCGTGTCCATCATCGTCGCGGGGTGCAGCGCGTACGCGCGGATGCCCCTGGGCGCCAGCGCCTGGGCCAGGTCCCTCGTGAAAAGGATCTGCGCGAGCTTGCTCTGCGCGTAGCCGCGCATGTCGCTGTAGTCGCGCTCGAGCATCACGTCGGCGAAGTCGATGGGCCGCTGCGCGCCCGACGAGACGTTGACGATGCGCGGCGCGTGCCCGCGCTCGAGCAGCGGCAGCAGCCTGTGCGTGAGGAGGTAGCCCGCCAGATAGTTCACCGCGAAGTGCAGCTCGTGCCCGTCGTCGCTGACGACGCGGCCGCGGTCGCGGTGCACCCAGACGCCCGCGTTGTTGACCAGCACGTCGAGGCGGTCGTAGTCGCGCGTGATGCGGTCGGCCAGCGCCCGCACGGCATCGAGCGACGCGAAGTCGGCGGCGTAGAAGCGCGCCGAGCCCGTGCCGCTCTTCGCGATCTCGACCACGAGCGCCTCGCCGCGCTCGGCGTTCCGGCCGTGCACGATGACGTGGTCACCGCGCGCGGCCAGCCGTCGCGCGACCTCCCGGCCGAGGCCGTCGGTCGAGCCGGTGACGAGCACGATGCGCTGCGAGGCGTCGGCTCTCGTGCCGCCGGCGCCCTGCGCGAGGGCCAGGCAGGGGATCATGACGAACACGGCCGCCAGCGACGCGCCTGCGAGATGCATGTCCATTCGCACATGGTAGCTCCGCCAGGGACGCGGTCCGAGCCGTTCACGGGAACAGGCAGCGATGAGGGCCAGACAGATCGAGGAAGGACGGCTCGGAGCCGTTCCTGCCGACGGACGGCTCGGAGAGCCGTTCCTGCCGAAGGACGGCTCGGAGAGCCGTCCCTACCATAGACTGTTGGCATGTCATCGCCATACGTCTGGCACCCCGACCCGGCGCTGGTCGAGCAAGCCAACGTGACGCGGCTGATGCGCCGCTGCGGGTACGACGTCGACCCGGCAGACCTCGCGCAGGTGCACGCGCAGGCACGCGCATTCGTGCGGTGGACACAGGACGACCCGCCGGCGTTCTGGGACGCCGCGCTCGATGACATGGGCGTCGCCTGGACGACGCCCTACACCACCACGCTCGACACCTCGCGCGGCCCGGCGTGGGCCGACTGGTTCGTCGGCGGCGAGACGAACATCGCGCTCAACTGCATCGACAGGCACGCCGCCGGCGCGCGCGCCGACGCGCTGGCGCTCATCGCCGAGGCCGAGGACGGCGAGGTGCGGCAGTTCACCTTCGCCGAGGCGGCCCGCGAGGTCGCGCGCGTGGCCAATGCCCTTCGCGCGTGCGGCGTCACGCGCGGCGACACGGTGGCCTGCTACATGCCCATGGTCGCCGAGGTCGTGTGGGCGATGCTCGGCACGCAGAAGATCGGCGCCATCTTCATCCCGATCTTCA
>CAYSHC010000159.1:3379-5697 GCA_964430855.1 uncultured Vicinamibacteraceae bacterium | reverse complement strand
CTCGGACATCCTCGAGTCGAACGGCTCGTCGTCGATGGCCTCGGTGTGCGGCGGCGCGATGGCGATGCTCGACGCCGGCGTGCCCCTGAAGGCGCCGGTGGCCGGCGTGGCCATGGGCCTCATCCTCGACGAGGCGACGGGCAAGTTCGCGGTGCTGACCGACATCGCGGGTGCCGAGGACCACTACGGCGACATGGACTTCAAGGTCGCCGGCACGGCCGAGGGGATCACCGCCCTCCAGATGGACATCAAGGTGAGCGGCATCACGATGGAGATCATGCGCCAGGCGCTGGCGCAGGCCCGTGAGGGACGGCTGCACATCCTCTCGAAGATGGCCGAGACCATCGCCGCACCGCGGACGAGCATCTCGTCGTTCGCGCCGCGGATCGTCACCATCAAGATCCCCGTCGAGAAGATCCGCGACGTCATCGGACCGGGCGGCAAGATGATCCGCAGCATCATCGAGCGCACCGGCGTGAAGATCGACGTCGAGGACAACGGCCAGGTGAACGTCGCGAGCAACGACGAGGCGGCGGCGGCGCGCGCCGTGGCCATCATCCAGGAGCTGACGGCGACGCCGGAGGCCGGCAAGACCTACATGGGCAAGGTCGTGCGCATCGCCGACTTCGGCGCGTTCGTCGAGATCATGCCCGGGGTGGACGGCCTGCTGCACGTCTCGGAGATCGCGCTGCACCGCGTGAAGGACGTGCGCGACGAGCTCAAGGAAGGCGACCAGCTGCTCGTGAAGGTGATCAGCGTCGAGCCGTCGGGCAAGATTCGCCTAAGCCGCAAGGCGCTGCTCCAGGAAGAGCAGAAGGCATAGGGCAGGCGGCCATCGCCGGCAGCCACACGAGCCACACAGGAAAGGGCGCGTCTCACGTGGACGCGCCCTTTCTGCTGACCGTCACCGGACGCTTCGGACCGTGACGACACCGCCGGCGCGGACAGCCTGCGCCGCCATGTCGTGCGGCGCGGCAGCGCTCTTCTGTAGGATCAGGACATGCGATCGGGACGACGCGCCCTCCTCCGCCTCGTGGCCCTGCTCGTGCCCGCCAGGGCGTGGCCGGCGCGGGCCATCCAGACCCCGCCGTCCGAGGGCCGGAAGGAGTTCACGGTCGCCGCGCGCCGGTACCTGTTCGAGCCCGACGTGCTCGACGTGCGCCACAACGACGTGGTGCGCCTCACGATCACGTCCGAGGACATCGCGCACAGCTTCACGGTTGACGCGTACCGGATCCAGAAGCGCATTCCTGCGGGCGGCACCACCACGTTCGAGTTCCGTGCCGACCAGGTGGGCAGGTTCCCCTTCTACTGCAGCATGCGGGCCGAGTCGGGCTGTGGGGAGATGCGCGGCGAGCTGATCGTCAGGTAGCGCGACACGCCGCGTGACACGATCCGGCGTCGAACCGACGACGCGGGGATGCCGCGCGCTACCGCGCGGGCAACGCGGCGATGGCCTCCAGATACTGCCGCCAGTCGTACATCGTGACGTCGTGACCGCCGGTACGGATGTGGTAGCGGACGGCGTCGCCGATCGGCGTGTCCACCGGCGGCATGGTCCCGGTGCCAAGTCCCTGCATCTTCCAGAGCTCGTACACCGGCGTCACGGCGGCGGCGGCCAGGAACTCGCCGCGGGGATCGGCCCAGCGATCCTCGACGGCACTCGCGACGTAGAGGCGGCGCGGGGCCACCAGCGCCAGCAGCTGGTGCTGGTCGACGGGCAGGTCGGCCTCGCGTTCCGCGTACGACGCGAAGCGCGAACAGAACCAGTGCGGGAATGCGCTCGTGATGCGCCCCACGGTCTCGCCGTACGCGCGGCGGCTGAGGGCCGCGCCGCCGCAGCCCGAGTTGTTCGAGATGACCAGGGCGAAGCGGGCGTCCTGCGCGCCCGCCCAGAGCGCCGCCTTGCCGAGGCGCGAGTGCCCCATGACGGCCACGCGCGAGGGGTCGAGGCCGGGCAGGTCGTCGACGAGCGTGCGCATCTGCGACAGCCCCCAGGCCCACATGCCGATGGCGCCCCACCGCTCCGGCACCGGAATCGACTCGACCGCCTTCGTGAAGAGCGGCGCGATGCCATTGGCCACCTGCGCGGGATCGTCGGGCGCGAGGTCGCCGTAGTACGCCGTCATGACCGCGCAGCCTGCCTGCACGATCGCCTCGACGGGCCACCTGTCTGCCGTCGTCCCGCGCGACCGCTCGGTGGCACGGTGCTCCTGCGTGAACGTCCGCTCGTTGCGTCGCATCCAGCGCGTCGAGAGCCGGATTGCCGGATCGCGATGGATGGCGTGGTTGCCGTAGAAGTTGAGGCCCACGAACAC
>CAYSHC010000159.1:1991-3279 GCA_964430855.1 uncultured Vicinamibacteraceae bacterium | reverse complement strand
ACGCGGCGTCCGTCGGCCAGCTGCAGCAGCGGCGGCAGCTCGTACCGAGGCACCTTCGATTCGTCGTAGTTGGGAGTCCACTCCTGCGCGGCCCACGAACGCCGCGCCGCGGCCAGCCATCCCAGGGACAGGGCGGTGAAGGAGCGTCGCGTCAGCATGGGACAAGGCTACTCCACGGCGGCTGTCCGCGTCATGTCCCTGGCGCGCCAGGCGCGCGCCCGCTCGACGCGCTCACGGACAGGCGGGTGCGTGAGGAAGAACGCCGCCTCGAAGGGCGACGGCTCGGGGGCGGCCCGGTAGTGCGCGCCCAGCCGCTCGAGCACGCGCTCGAGGACGTCGGGCCGGCCGGTCACCTCGAGGGCGAAGAGGTCGGCCTCCACTTCGTGCGCCCTCGACGCGGCCAGCAGGCGCGGCCGTGCCGCTACGGCGACGAGCCCTGCGGCCAGCACGCACCACGGCAGCGCGCGAGGGTCGGCCAGCGGCACGTCCAGCACGGCGGCACGTGTCAGCGCCGAGAGCTGCGCCGCGAGCACTGCCAGGATGCTGACGACCCACGTCAGCTTCAGGCGCCGCCAGAGGTGCCCGTGCGCGTGGTGGCCGAGCTCGTGCGCCACCACGACATCCACCTCTTCGGCCTTGAACTGCGCGAGCAGCGCGTCGGAAAGCAGCAGGCGCCGCCAGCGCCCGGCACCGAGCAGCGCGGCGTTGGGCTCGGTGACGAACGGCCCCTCGCGCCAGGCGTAGACGCCGCCCACGCGCAGGCCGGCACGGCTCACGAGCGCATGCAGGCGCCCTGTCACCGCCTCGTCGGCGAGGGGCGCGACGCGCGGCGACCAGACGACGAGCCACGGCGCCAGGCCCGTCAACGCCGCGCTGCCCGCCACGACGAGGAGCGCCGTCCCGGGCACCACGGCCCAGGGCTGCACACGCTGGAGGAACTGGAAGGCCAGCCAGAGCGGCAGGGTCATGGCCAGCGACAGGCCCCACTGCCACACGTGACGCCACAGCCACGACGAGGCGGCCGGCGGCGCCGTCGCGAAGCGGCGCTCGAGCAGCTCGTCACGAATCCAGGCCCAGGGGGTGGAGATCAGCGCAAGGAGCACACCGACGACGAGAAACACGGCGGCGTCGCCGACGACCTGGAGCTCCGTAGGGGCCGGCAACCGGTGGCTCGCCGCGACGAGCGTCACGAGCAGCAGCACGGCGCTGGCGGCGTGCAGCACCTGCACGCGCCTCCGCAGCCGCCGATGCCTGGTGCGCTTGTCTTCGTTCACGGTCGCACGCTGGC
>CAYSHC010000159.1:0-1891 GCA_964430855.1 uncultured Vicinamibacteraceae bacterium | reverse complement strand
TCGAGGACGTCCTCCTGATCGAGCAGCACCAGGCCGGCACGACCACCGCCGAAGAGCGTGGTGAACATCTGCTCGAAGTTCGCGTTGACCGCCTCGAACGCCTCCTGGAACCGCTCGCGCGTCGTCCTGTCGATACGCTTGATGGCTTCGCTGGTGGCGGCCATGGCGTCGATCAGGTCCTTGCGCTGGCCCGTCAGGAACGCATGACGCTGCTCGAGCTCGTCGAACTGCTCGATCGCCATCATGTTCACGGCGCCGAGCGACGCAAGACGCGACTTCAGCCGCGCGATCGCCTGCTCGGCGGTCACGACCCTGTCGGCAGCCGACGTATCGGAGGCTGCAGCGTCGCCGGCGGCCTCGGACGCCTCGTCTGCCGATGCCCCGGACTCGGCGGCGGCCAGGGCCTCACTCTCCGTCGTCTCTGACGCCGCGCCCGGCTCGGCAGCCTCTTCGTCGGCCTCTGGCGCTTCGGCGGCCTCGATGGACGCGACGCTCGGGAAGCTCGCACCCGACGCCTGCAGCTCCGCCACTTCCGCCGCGACCGCCTCGAGCTCCATGTCGAGGGTCTCGCGACAGGCTTCGGCCAGGTGCGCCAGATCCGACTGCGCGGTGGCGTGCGCCACCTCGAGCGTGGTGGCCGACGCGCGCACGTCGTCGAGCAGGCGGCGCTCGTCGCGGCCGGCCGACTCGCGCTCGAGCAGGCTGGCCTGCAGCTCGTTGACGGACTCGTCAGCCGCCACGACGTCGCGCTTGAGGGCGTCGAGGTCCACGAGGTCCGTGTCGAGGGCCTGCCGCAGCAGGGCGATCGACTGCTCCAGCGCGGCACGGCGCGCCACCGACGCGTCGTACTCGCCGCGCCGCGCGGCGATGCGCTGTCCGAGCTCGTGGGCCGCGTCCTCGAGGCGGCGCACATCCTGCGCCAGCGCCGATGCGCGCTCGACGAGGGCCGCATGCGCGGCGCGCGCCTCGGCGGCGCGACGCCCGATCGACGCCTGCCGCTCGCGCGCGTCGAGCAGCACGCGCTGGGCGTCGTTCAAGGCCTCGCCCAGGCTCTGCTGCTCCACCTCGAGGGTCTCGATCGACCGGCGCGCCTCGGCCTCGCGCACGTCGAGGGCCTCGAGCTCCTCGGTGGCGCGCTGCCGCTCGCGCTGGAGAAGCTCGAGCCGCCTGGCCAGCCGTTCCACCTCGTCGCGGGCACGCGTCTCGCGCAGCTCGAGGCCGAGGATGGCCTTCTCCTGCGTTACCTGCTGGGCGGCCGCCGCCTCGATGGCCGCCTGCGTCCTGGCGACGATGGCGTCCTGCTCGGCCAGTTCCTGCTCGAGCGCCGACAGCGCCTCGCGCTCGCTCTCGATACGGGCGCGCAGGTCGCGGATCTCGTTCTTCGTCTGGAGGATCTCGCGGGAGTCGGAGCGCCCGCCTCCCACGACGACGGCAGCGCCCCGGTAGACGTCGCCGGCGGGCGTCACGACCGCGCCCGGCAGGACGCGGGCCGCCACGCGCGCGGCCTCCGCATCCTCGGCGTACCACGCGGGGCCGAGGGCGGCCCAGATGTGGGCCGCCGCCGGGCCCGTCGCGCGCACGACGCTCGACAGCGGCCTGACGCCGGGCACCTCGACGTCGTGCTGCGCGGCGGCAGGTGCCGGCGCGGCCTCGACGACGATGAAGCCGACGCGCCCCGCGTTGCGCTCGCGCACGAGGGCCAGCCCGGCCTCGGCGTCGGCGGCGTGGGGCACCACGACGTACTGGAGCAGCTCGCCGAAGGCGGCCGAGGCCGCGGCCTCCGCGCCGCGCTCGACCTCGAGCGCGTCGGCGACCGAGCCGAGGTTGGCGATCGTCCCTTCGGGCGACAGCACGAGGCGCGCCCCTGCTCCGTACTCGGCGCGCGCCGCGA
>CAYSHC010000158.1:0-5784 GCA_964430855.1 uncultured Vicinamibacteraceae bacterium | reverse complement strand
CCCGTCGATCGCGAGTACTACGTGATGCAGGGTGAGTTCTACACCGCCGGGCGCTACGGCGAGCCCGGGCTGCAGCCGTTCGACATGGAGAAGGCGATTGACGAGCGGCCCGACTACGTCGTGTTCAACGGCTCGGTCGATGCGCTCCAGGGGACCGGCGCGCTCAAGGCCTCGGTCGGCGAAACGGTGCGCCTGTACATCGGCAACGGCGGTCCCAATCTGGTGTCGTCGTTCCACGTGATTGGGGAGATCTTCGACATCGTCCGTCACGAGGGTGGCACCGGCCTCGTCAACCGCAACATTCAGACCACGCTGGTGCCGGCCGGCGGGGCAACCCTTGCCGAGTTCAGGGTGGACGTTCCGGGGACGTTCATCATGGTCGATCACTCGATCTTCCGGGCGTTCAACAAGGGCGCGCTCGGCATGATCAACGTCGAGGGGCCAGAGAACGCGCGGATCTTCTCGGGTCAGCTTGCTAACGAAGTCTACCTGCCGGAGGGCGGCGCGATTCAGATGATGACCGAGGATGCGCCAGTCATCCCGCCCGCGGCCACGCTGGCCGAACGCATGACGCGCGGCGAACGCATCTACGCGGGCACGTGCGCCGCCTGCCATCAGGCGGAAGGGCAGGGGATTCCGGCCGTCTTCCCGCCCGTCGCGGGATCCGACTTCCTGAACGGCGACAGGGAACGGGCGATTGCGGCCGTGCTGTTCGGGCTGACGGGCCCGATTACCGTCAACGGCCAGCAGTACAACAGCGTAATGCCGGCGCTCGGCATGGGCGACGAGGACGTGGCGAACGTGCTGACCTACGTCTACGGCTCGTGGAACAACGCCGGGTTCGAAGTGACGCCGCAGGAAGTGGCGGCCGTCAGGGCGGCGGGCCCGCGCGAGGCGTCGGCCGTCGGCGTGCCACACTGACGCGACGGCCACGCGAACGCCGGTGGCGAACGGGAGAGGGGACATGACGCACCTGCTGCGCGGCGCGATCGTGCCGGCGCTCGCGGCCGCGCTGGCCGTGGCCCCGGTCCTGTCGATGTCGCTGCCGGACACATCGTCGATGGTGACCGTTCCGGCGGGCAGCTATCGTCCCCTCTATCGCCTGCCGACCGGGGTGGTCGATCGACGCGACACGCCGCGGCGCGAGGTCCACGCGTTCGCCATGGACGTTCACCCCGTGACGAACGGCGAGTTCCTGGCGTTCGTCCGCGATCACCCGGAGTGGCGTCGCTCGCAGGCGAAGAAGCTGTTCGTCGATCGCGCGTACCTGTCGCACTGGCGCGGCGATCTCGACCCGGGCCCCCTCGCTCCGCTCGACAGCCCCGTGGTCTACGTCTCGTGGTTCGCGGCGCGCGCGTACCTGAAGGCGCAGGGCAAGGACCTGCCCACCGTCGATCAGTGGGAGTACGTCGCGGCCGCCGACGAGACCGTTCGCGACGCGTCGCGGGATCCCGCCTTCCTCGCGCGTCTGCGCAGCTGGTATGGACGCACGCTGCCGCAGCCGGTGCCGCCGGCCGGCTCCGGCCTGCGGAACCTTTACGGTATCGCCGACCTGCACGGGCTCGTGTGGGAATGGACGCTCGACTTCAACTCGGCGCTCGTGACGGGCGAATCGCGCGGCGATGGGTCGATCGATGCCGGCCTGTACTGCGGCAGCGGCGCAGCCGGGGCGGCCGACTTCGACAACTATCCTGCGTTCATGCGCTTCGCGTTCCGGAGCAGTCTCGAGGCGCGCTACAGCGTCGGGAGCCTCGGCTTCCGCGGCGTCCGGAACCTGTCGGGAGCGGGGCAATGATCGGACGAGGAACAACCTGCACGGCAGCGCTCGCCCTGGCTGGCGTGATGCTCGCAACCGGGTGCGGCCGACCGGCGCCCGAGCCCTGGCCGCACGAGACCGACGTGTCAGACCACGAGCTGCCGGCCGGCGATCCCATGCTGGACGACGCTTCGATCTTCGACCTCGACATTCCGCTCGTCGATCAGCACGGCGACCGCTGGCGGCTCGGTGATCTCGGTGGACGTCCGATGATCGCCGCAATGATCTACACCTCGTGCACGGCGGTCTGTCTGCGCATCACGGACGAGCTGCGGCTGATCGAGCGGCAGCTCGGGGACCGGTCCGACGTGCAGTTCGTCCTGTTCTCGCTCGACCCGGGGCGCGACACGCCGGAGGCGATGAACACCTTCGCCCGTGCGCGGGGCCTGGACCCCGAGCGCTGGCGCCTGCTCGCCGCGTCCGAGGACGACGTCCGAAGCCTGGCGGCCGTGCTGGGGGTCAGGTATCAGCCGCTGCCCGACGGCGAGATCGCGCACTCGGCGCTCGTCTTCGTCATCGACGCCGACGGCGTCGTCCGCCACCGGCAGGTGGGCGTGCGGCAGGATCCGAGGGAGCTTGTCGGCGCTCTCGGCCGCGTCAGCGGTTCCTGATCAAGGCAGGCCGCCCCGCCTCGGGATGCGCGGGAGATTCGCTGACGCGCCGGTCGACCTGCCGGTAATCTCGACGAGGGCGCGGCGCTGCGGATCGTACGTGATCAACCGGACCTGTCCCGGGGCGAAGGAGCGATCGGCGGTCCACCGCAGGTCCGGCGGGACGGCTTCGCGCAGCAGGTCGCGCCCGGACTCCGTCGTGTCCGACTCCTCGATGCGCGTGAAGGTGATGTCGACAGTGGCGATGCCCGGGGCGACGTCGATCTCGCGAAAGACGTAGAGCGGACGGTCGCGGCGCAGGCCGCCCGGCATGACGCGATCGGAGACGACCAGCTCGTTGTCGACGCGCACCTCGAGCCGGTACGACGCGGCGAATCCGTCGCAGATCGCCGTCTGCCGCATGTGCGCCGGCAGCGCCGCGACCTCGGACGCGTGGCGTTCGACGCACCGCTCGATGCGTTCCGGTCGCGCGCGCCATGCGAGGCGAAGCGTGCCGGTCGTGCCTTCGCCGCTCGGCACCGGTGCCTGCGAGATCGCCGCCATGGCGGCGGTTGCGGCGAGCGCGACGACGAGACCGGCTGCGTGTCGGCGCAGGCTCATTGGGGCACCTCGTTCACCTCGGCGGCCTCGCACTCCGCCATGTCGTCCAGGTCGTCGTCGAGTCGTACGACGCGGCCAATCAGCGTCAGGGCGACGAAGAAGCGCCGGAGCGCGGCAATGGCGCGGGCCGACTCCCGGGCGCCGGCGTGAATCACGCGCACGCGCGAGCGGGGCACGCGCGCCTGCAGTTCGGCGTCACGCTCGTGGAACACGCGTTCGACCAGCCAGTGGCTGCCCTCGCGATGTCGGCAGTCGCGTGCGTGGCAGGCGATGACCAGCACACCGGGAATGCCGCCCCTGATCAGCCGCTCGACGACGGACGTGTGCAGGTTGCCGGCGCAGTCGACGCCGTGAAAGGCGGCACCTTCGCGCTCCAGGAGCGTTGCAAAGGCCCCGGCGCTGTACGTGCACCCGACGACCACCACGCCGCTCGGCGGAAGCCTCGATGAATCGAGCAGCGATCCGATGGCGGCGAGCTGATCGCGCCCGGTCCGCCCGGGCGGGCCGAGGCTCATCGGCGCGCACGATCCCGCGCAGATACCGCAGCTGACGCACAGCGCCGGATCGACGCGGGCGACGAGCGTCGGCCGTCCGTCGGCGCGGACGACCATCTCGATAGCACCGTACGGACAGTCGATCGAGCACTGCGTACATCCCGTGCACACATCCTCGTCGACCACCGACGGCATCGGCTGCCTGGCGCCGCGTCGTCGCGTCAGAAGCGGGACGACGAACAGCAGCACGCATCCGGCCGCCAGCATCCCGAGCAGCGCACCGCCACTCAGTCGAGGGGCCAGCGGGAGCCAGGGCGCGATCAACAGATCCGCCTGTATGCGTGGAAGCCGTGCGAACGGATCGGCCTCGGGCGCCAGGGCCACGGGAAGGGAGACGGCGGCCGCGATCAGCAGGCCGACGACGCTCCAGAGCAGCGGTCGCGGCGGCAGCAGCAGCGGGCGCTGCAGACGCCGCACGTGCAGCCAGAACACGACGCCCATGCCGAGCGGCACGGCGACGTGCGCGAACAGCGTGACGAAAAAGAAGAACGTCGGTACCGGTTGCTCGCCGGTGAACGTGCGGCTGACCGGCTCGGAGAGAAAGGGCAGGCTGTCGGCCATGCGAGCGGCTTCGCGCGCGAGCCGCTCCCCGAACACGTCCCAGACCATCACGTATCCGGTCCAGGCGCACCCGACGAGCAGCACGAGCAGCACGACACCGCTCAGCCACGCCATCGCGCGCGCCCCAGCTTCGGGCCTGCGCGAACATGCGGATGGCGTGGACGAGGGTGAAGACGACGGCGGCTGCGGTCGCGTAGCGGTGCACGCCGCGGACCGTGCGGCCGACCCACGCGTCGGCGGTGAGCCGCGCGACCGATTCCCAGGGGGCCGCGACCCGATAGAACAGCAACAGGTACAGCCCCGTCACCAGCAGCACCAGGTACAACCCGACGACGATCGTGCCGCTCTGATACAGCGGGTTCAGACGCGCGCCGTACCAGCGATTGCACCATGAGTCGACGCGAAAAAGCGCCGCGAGGGAGAAGCGTTCCAGCCGTTGCAGCATCGGGCCGCGACCGGTACGGAGTCTAGCGACGGGCCCGCGCGGCCCATATGACGGACGTCATACCGCCGCGCCCGCGACGGCGCTACCGTCGCGCCATGAGCAACCCGACGAACGCGCGTCGCTCCGACGATCCGCTGCCGGCCGGGCAGCGGCTGTTCGACAACGTCTTCCTGCTGCTGGCGCTCGGCCTGCTGATCATGCTGGTGCTCTACACCGGCTGGGGCTTCTGGGAGATCTACCGCCTGCCCGAGGCGCCGCTTCCCTGAGGTGCACCATGGCGCACACGCACACCGGACTGGACACGCCGCCACGGCACTGGTGGGAGCCGGCCCACCGCTCCGAGAAGGTCTGGGTCGGCATTGCCTTCGCCTGGTGCATGGTGCTCTTCGCGATGATGCCGATCTGGCACTGGAAGGGCGGCCAGAATCCTTCCGGCATCCGCAGCCGCACGACGCCCGTCGCCTTCATGGAGCGCGTGCAGGAGTTCATCACCCAGTACCAGGTGGGCGACGACCGCGGCATGCCGATCGTCGCACCGCCGCCCGGGTCCGACATCTATCTCGTGGCCTTCTCGTTCCAGTGGATGCCGATTCTGAAGCTGCAGAAGGACGTCGAGTACACGCTGCACCTGTCGTCGCTCGACGTGAACCACGGCTTCTCGCTCTATCCGCTGAACGTCAACTTTCAGGTGGTCCCCGGCTACGACTACGGGCTGCGGGTGACCCCCACGGCTGCGGGTGACTTCCGGATCATCTGCAACGAGTTCTGTGGAATCGGCCATCACGTCATGGTCGGTCGCGTCATCGTTGACGACGCGCCGGCCGTCGCCGGGGCAGGAGGTGGACGATGACGACGTCAGCTGCGAGCCCTCCCGTGTTCCGCACGTGCCCGGCGACCGGCCGGCGCGTCCACCTGCCCGCCGAGCGGCTCATCAAGGTCCACGCCGTCAGCTCCGTCGTCGCGCTGCTCGTCGGCGCGATTGCGGCCGTTCTGCTGGTGCTCACGCGGTGGCAGGCCGTTCACCTGCTGCCTGCCGACTGGTTCTACCGGATCCTCGGCGTGCACGGCATGAGCATGCTGATCTTCTTCATCATCTTCTTCGAGATGGCGGTGCTGATCTTCGCGAGCACTGTGCTCATCAACAGGCGGCGAGGGCGGCGACCAGCGCCGAGCCCCCGTCGCCGAGCACGTCGATGA
>CAYSHC010000157.1:0-5939 GCA_964430855.1 uncultured Vicinamibacteraceae bacterium | reverse complement strand
GATCCTGCGCAGGATGTCGATGAACGCGGGCCGGCCGAACCGCGCTTCGGGCGGAAAATACGTGCCGCCGTAGAACGGCTCGAGGTCGGGCGTGAGCCAGACGCTCATCGGCCAGCCACCCTGCCCCGTCGTCGCCTGGACGAACAGCATGTAGACGCGGTCGACGTCGGGCCGTTCCTCGCGATCCACCTTCACGCTGACGAACGACTCGTTGAGCACCGCCGCCACCGCGGGATCCTCGAACGACTCGTGCGCCATCACGTGGCACCAGTGGCAGGTCGCGTACCCTACGGAGAGGAAGATGGGCTTCTGCTCGGCCCTGGCCTTCGCGAAGGCCTCCTCTCCCCACGGGAACCAGTGGACGGGGTTGTCGGCGTGCTGGAGGAGGTAGGGGCTGCTCGCCTGCGCGAGCCGGTTGGCCATAGCCGCCATTGTTGTAGAATCCGCAGGTTGGAGTCCACGTGACGAGTGACGACACACGCAGGCGCGTCGCCATCCTCCTCGAGGATGAGTTCGAAGACCGGGACCTCGTCGGGACCCAGGAACTGCTGGAAGCCGCCGGCGTCGAAGTGATGCTCGTGGCCCCGCTGGCGGGCCGCACCTACACGGGACGCCGCGGGACGGCACTCCAGGCCGAGCTGGCGGCCGGCCGCACGAAGGCGGCCGACTTCGACGCCATCGTCATCCCCGGCGGGTTCGCCCCGGACCGGATCCGCATGCGGCACGCCATGCTCGACCTGGTGCGTGACGCGCTGGCCGCCGACAAGCCGGTCGCGGCCATCGACCATGGCGCGTCGGTCCTGATCTCGGTCAAGGCCGTCGCCGGGCGCACCGTCACGTGCTGGCCCTCCATTGCCATCGACATCAAGAACGCCGGCGGTCGCTACGTCGATCGACCCGTGGTCGAGGACGGCGCCGTGATCACGGCGCGGAAGGCCGATGACGTGCCGCACTTCGCCGCGGCGATCCTGCGCGCGCTGGGTCTGCTGCAGCCGGCGTCGTGACCGCGCACGTGGCCGAGATTCCCGCACACGAGTTCGTCCGCCACTTCGGCCGCCGCCAGTCGGTGAGCGGCGAAGCCCCGGGGCGCGTCAACCTGATCGGCGAGCACACCGACTACAACGGCGGGTTCGTGCTGCCGACGGTCATCCCGCAGCGCACGCGCGTGGCCGTCGCCGCCAACCAGGACGGCACGGTGCGGGCGTTCAGCCACGCCGTGCCCTACGACGCGCAGCGCGCCACGTACGTCATCGGCCAGGAGGCGCCCCGCGGCGACTGGCTCGACTACGTGCAGGGCACGACGCACGTGCTCGCGGCGACAGGCGTCAGGGTGACGGGCTTCGATACGATCATCAGCTCGAACGTCCCGCTCGGCAGCGGCCTGTCGTCGAGCGCCGCCCTCGTGGTGGCGCTGCTGCGCGCGCTGCGCACGCTGATGCAGCTGCCGCTCGACGACCGCGCGATCAGCGCGCTCGCGCAGCGCGTCGAGACGGAATTCATCGGCATCCCGGTCGGCCCCATGGACCCGCTGGCCTGCACGCTGGGCCAGCCCGGCCAGGCGGTCTTCATCGACACGCGGGCGCTCACCACCGAGCTGATCAAGCTGCCGCCTGGCGTCGAGATCGCGGTGGTCAACTCGGGCATCCGGCACAGCCACGCCACCGGCGGCTACAAACAGCGCCAGCAGGAATGCATGGAAGCGGCCCGGCTGCTGGGCGTCGTGTCGCTGCGCGACGTGGACGAGACGCGCCGCGCCGACATCGACGCGCTGCCCTCGCCGCTCGACCGCCGCGCGCGGCACGTGGTGACCGAGAACGCCCGCGTGCTCAAGGCGGTCGAGGCCATCCGCGACCGCAACGCCGTGCAGCTCGGCCGGCTGCTCGACGCCTCGCACGCCTCGCTCCGTGACGACTACGAGGTCTCGCTGGCCGACATCGACGCGATGGTCGAGATCGCGCGTGCCGAGCGCGGCGTTTTCGGCGCCCGGATCACCGGCGGCGGCTTCGGCGGCGCGATCGTGATCCTCACGCGCGCCGGCCACGCCCAGGCCGTGGCGCGCACGGTCGCGCGCAAGGCGCGCGCCGAGCTCTTCGTCGACGCCGTCCCGCTGGTGCCGGCCTAGGCCCGCGACGTCTCGAGCGCCCGCGCGGTGCGCCGGATGTGCGCGTAGGCCACGGTCAGCTCGACGCCGTACAGCAGGATCACCGACGACACGTACACCCACAGCAGGAACACCACCACGCTGGCCAGCGTGCCGTGGACGCTGAAGCGCGAGAGGTCGCGCACGTACCACGAGAAGCCCGCGAGGGCGCCCCGCCACAGCAGCCCGGCGACGATGGCGCCGGGCCAGACGTCGCGGAAACGCACCTTGTTGGTGTTGGGCACGAAGTAGTAGATGAGGCCGGTCACGAAGATGAACAGGATCGTGCTGGCCCACCACGCCGCGATCCCCAGCAGCCACTCGAGGGCGGGCACGTTGCCGAGCACGGCGGCGAACCACGAGGCCCCCACGACCGACCGCGCGCTGAGCAGCGCGAGCGCCAGCGCGAGCAGCACGCCCGCCGCCATCAGCATGAGGAAGGCCACCAGCTTGTGCTTGAAGAAGTTCGGCGTCCGCTCGACCCGCCATGCGTAGTTGACGGCGGTGGTGATGGCGCCGAACACGCCAAGCGACGACCACAGCATCAGGAGGCTGCCGGCCAGGCCGAGCGTGATGCGCTGCGCACGGAAGGCGTCGATCTGCCGGGTGACGAAGTCGAACTGCCGCGGGAAGTACCGGAGGACGAAGTCGAACACGGCCAGCCGCGACGCCTCGTCGGCGGTGAGCATGCCCAGCACCGAGAAGCTGAGCATGAGGAAGGGAAACAGCGAGAGCAGCGAGAAGAACGAGATCGACGACGCGTAGGTGAGGTTGTCGCTCGCCGCGAAGCGCAGCGCCGCACGCCACGCGGCGATGAGCGTCGCCCTCGGGAACGAGGCGATGTAGGCAACCCACGACGGTGCCCGCCGCGGCGCGCGCGACGGCGCCGACGCGACGGGCACGTCGCGCATGGTGTCAGCCCCGCGGTTCGCTGACGTCGCGGAGCGTGGTCCGGGCCGCGGCCGCGCCCGTCTCGGCGGCCTCCTGCGCGTCGCCGGCGGCGCCGCGGGCCTGGTCCGCGAGGTGGGCGGCTTCCTCCCGCGCGCGGGCCGCCAGGTCGCGGGCCCTCTCGGCGGCGGTCTTGTAGGCCTCCTTGCCGCGCTCGGTGAACTGCGCGACGCGTTCCGACGCCACCTCGTACTCCTGCGCCGCCCGCTGGCCCAGCTTCTGCGCGCGCTCGGCCACCTCGCGCCGCATCTCCGCGCCGGGGCGGGGGGCGTACAGGAGGGCCAGGCCGGCACCGAGCACCGATCCAGCGATGAAGCCGAGGAGGAAGGACGCACCCCCGTGCCGATCGTGGAGTTCGTCGTAGCTCATGTCGTCTGCTCCTTTCCGATGCGCTCGCCCCCAGTATGACGGAAGGCGGCGCGTCTGTCGGCGCGGGGGTCAGTGGGTCCGTGTCGACGGGGGAATTCCGGGCTCGATGTCGCGGCTGGTGATCTCCTGGAGTGTCTGCCAGCTCTCGGTTGCCACCTGCCGCGCCTGCACCAGCGCCGCCTGCAGCTCCTTGACGTGGCCGAGGAACTGCTCCAGCTGCGGCACGACGTCACGCCGCAGCTGCTCGCCGCGACGCGTCAGCAGCAGGTAACCGGCCAGCGACCCGAGAATCGCTCCCGCCACGCCCCCAACCAGCACCTTCGTCCTGTCGTCCATGACTGCGTTCCCTCCCCAGGGTATGACCGTCCACTTACGAATCCGGCTTGCCGGACGCCGCCGGGCGCCGCGCGGCCCGCGGCGGCGTCTCGATGCCGTACCGCTTCATCTTTGAATACAGCGTAGGCCGATACAAGCCGAGCAGTTGCGCCGCTTCCTGCTTGTTCCACTGCGTGCGCTGGAGGGTCTGGAGGATCGCCAGCCGCTCGATCTCGGCGAGCGTGAGGTGCGTCGGGATGCCGTCCCTGACGGTCTCGACCGACGGCGCCGCCTCCGACAGCGTGTCAGGCAGGTCGTCGGCCTCGATCTCGGTGCCCCTCGCGACGAGCACGCCGCGTTCGATCACGTTCTCCAGCTCGCGGACGTTGCCCGGCCAGTGGTGGCGCATCAGCCGCTGGTAGGCCTCCGGCGTCGCGCCGCGGATCTGCCGGTCGTGCCGCTCGTTGAACACGCGGATGAAGTGCTGCGTCAGCGGCGCCAGGTCCTCGAGCCGCTCGCGCAGCGGCGGCATGCGGATCGTGATGGTGTTGATCCTGAAGTACAGGTCCTCGCGCAGCCGGCCTTCGCTCAACGCGGCGTCCACGTCGACGTTGGTCGAGCAGATCAGCCGGAAGTCCACGCGCTCGGTGCGCTCGCTGCCGACCGGCCGGTACTCGCGCTCCTGAAGCACCCGCAGCAGCTTGGCCTGCAGGTACGACGGCATCTCGCCGATCTCGTCGAGCAGCAGCGAGCCGCCGTCGGCCATCCCGAGCAGGCCCTGCCTGTCACCCACGGCGCCCGTGAACGCGCCGCGGCGGTGGCCGAACAGCTCCGACTCGATCAGCTCCTTCGGGATCGCCGCGCAGTTGATCTTGATGAACGGCCCGCGCGCGCGGGCGCTCCGCCTGTGGATGGCGTTGGCAATGACTTCCTTGCCCGTGCCGTTCTCGCCGACGATCAGGATGTTCGCCTCGCTGTCGGCAACGGCGGCGACCAGGTCGAGCAGTTCGCGCATCTTCCGGCTGCTGCCGATCACCTCCGGAAAGCGCGACGGGTCGTCGAGCTGCCGGCGGAGCCGCCGGTTCTCGCTGCGCAGGAGCGCGCGTTCCGCGGCACGCTCGATCTCGCCGGCCAGCAGCTCGGGCTCGACCGGGAAGGTCAGCGTCGCGAACACGCCCGCCCGCTTCCAGGCGGCGCGGTCCGGCGCCCCCGACTCGCGCAGGACGATAATCTCGGCAGGGCAGCCGGCCGAACACCAGCGCTCGACCTCCTCCAGCGTCGCCTCCGGGGCCCCCGCCGCAGAGAGCACGACGACGTCGGGCGCCCAGCGGTCGAGCTCCGCCTCTGCCTGCTCCACGGCGCAACGCTCCCAGTCCGTCCGTGCCGCGCCCGGCATGGCCATGACGCCGTCGGCGAGCGGCTCCGGGAGGTTCACGAGCAGAATGCGGCCGCGTCTGGACTGGTTCACATGCTCCTCTCGTCGATGCCTGTGCGCCGGAGGGACGCACAGCTCAGTCTGCCAGCGTATCAAATCCGGACACGACCCGACCCCCTATAATCGCCGGCATGCGCGACAGGCCCCGGGACGCCACGCCACACCCCGGCGCACGGTGACGTCATGCACCAACTCTCCTCGCAGGTACGGAGTGACGACCCGGAGTTCAAGGCGCAGGCAGCCCTGTGGCGGCCGCTGCTCGAGGAGCTGCGCGAGCGGCGCGCCGCGGCGCGCGCGGGCGGCGGCGAGGCTGCCGCGGCCAGACAGCGGGCACAGGGCAAGCTGACCGTCCGCGAGCGCGTCGAGGCCCTGCTCGACCCGGGCACGCCGTTCCTGGAGCTGTCGCCACTGGCCGCCTGGGATGTCTACGAGGGCATCGCCCCGGGCGCCGGCCTCGTCACGGGCGTCGGCCGCGTGTCGGGCCGCGACGTGGTCGTGGTCGCCAACGACGCCACCGTGAAGGGCGGCACGTACTTCCCCCTCACGGTGAAGAAGCACCTGCGCGCGCAGCAGGTTGCGCTCGAGAACCGGCTGCCCTCGATCTACCTTGTCGACTCGGGCGGCGCCTACCTTCCGCTCCAGGCCGACGTCTTCCCCGACCGCGACCACTTCGGGCGCATCTTCTACAACCAGGCCCTGATGTCCTCGCTCGGCCTGGCACAGATCGCCGTC
>CAYSHC010000156.1:0-5967 GCA_964430855.1 uncultured Vicinamibacteraceae bacterium | reverse complement strand
GCTCCGGGCGCCGCTGGCCGAGCGGTTCGACCTCCTGTTCCTCGACCCCCCCTCCGCCGAGGCCGCGCGCGACGAGGCGCTGCTGCTGGCCTCGCGCCACGTCGCCGCCGGCGGGGTGCTGGTGCTCGAACACGCCACGCGCGAGCCAGCGCCCGGGACCACCGGGGCGCTGGTGCGCGTGCGGACGCTGCGGCAGGGCGACAGCAGCCTCGCGTTCTATCGCGCGGCCGCCCCGGGTCGCCTGACGGGTGACGGCGATGAGTGAGACGCGCAGGGTCGTGGTGGTGCCGGGGTCATTCGACCCGCTGACGCACGGCCACGTGGACGTCATCGCCCGCGCCGCGGCGCTCTTCGACGAGGTCGTCGTCGGCGTGCTGCGCAACCCGGGGAAGACGCCGCTGCTCGATCTCGACACGCGCGAGCGGGCCGTACGTGCCGCGCTGCGGGCGTACCCGACGGTGCGCGTGGCGCAGTTTGACGGGCTGCTCGTCGACTTCGCGCGGGCGCATGGCGCCTGCGCGGTCGTGCGCGGCCTGCGCAGCGGGGCCGACTTCGAGTACGAGTGGCCCATGGCCCGGATGAACCGCGCCATGCATGGCGGCCTCGACACGCTGTTCCTGGCCGCATCGCCCGAGTGGGCGCACGTCAGCGCCAGCCTGGTGCGCGAGATCCATCGGCTCGGAGGCGCGGTGGACGCGTTCGTGCCGCCCGAGGTCCTGTCGCTGCTGCCGCCGCGGGGCTGAGCGACGCATTGGCTGTCATCTCCTTACCCATGCTTGCCGCACGCACCACACGCATCGCCTCGTCGCCGACCATGAAGGGCCTGCTGGCCGCCGAGCGGCTCCGCCGCGAGGGTGTCGACGTCGTCGACCTCAGCGCGGGAGAGCCGGACTTTGCCACGCCCGACCACGTCAAGGCGGCGGCGCAGGAGGCCATCGCCGCCAACTTCACCAAGTACACGCCCAACGCCGGCACGCGCGAGCTGAAGCGGGCCATCGTCGATCGCTACCTGGCCGACTACGGCGTGACCTACGACGAGTCGGAGGTGATCGTCTGCGCCGGCGGCAAGCAGGCGCTCGTGAACGCGGCCCTTGCAATCTTCGACGAGGGCGACGAGGTCATCACGCACGCCCCCGGATGGCCGACCATCGTCGAGCAGATCAAGCTGGCGGGGGCGACGCCCGTGATCGTCCGGCAGTCGCCGGAGGACGGCTTCGCGCTGCATGCGGCGCCGTTCATCGAGGCGATGACCCCGGCAACGAAGGCGGTCGTGATCACCTCGCCGGCCAACCCGACGGGCGCCGTGATCGAGGAACGCGAGATGGCCGCGATCGCGGATGCCGCGGCCACGCGAGGGATCTGGGTGATCCTCGACCTCTGCTACGAGCGGCTCATCTACGATCCGATTCCGCACAACCTGCCGAAGGTGCTGGGCGAGCGGATGCGCAACCGCACGATCCTGACGGGCTCCACGTCCAAGGCGTATGCGATGACCGGCTGGCGGTGCGGCTGGATGCTCGCGCCCGCCACTGTCGTCGCGGCGGCCAACGCCATTCAGAGCCACTCGACCAGCAACGTGTGCTCGATCAGCCAGAGGGCCGCGGTCGCCGCGCTGTCGGGGCCGCAGGACTGCGTCACGGCGATGCTCGAGGAGTACAGGCGCCGCCGCGATCGCCTGTGGGAAGCCCTCACCGCCGATGGAAGCCTCCGGTGCCGGAAGCCCGCCGGGGCCTTCTATCTCTTTGGTGACGTCACCGACTACCTGTCGCCCGACGGACTGCGCACCAGCGACGCGTTCTGCCAGGCCCTGCTCGAGGAGCAGCACCTCGTGCTGACGGCGGGCGAGGCCTTCGACGCTCCGGGGTTCGTGCGCCTGTCGTATGCCGCGTCGATGGAGACGCTGGACGACGCCGCGCGACGGCTGCTGGCCTTCGTCGCGGGCCTGCGGAAGCGTGCCTGATGAGCGGGCAGTTCCTGGCAGACCTCCGTGCGGCGGTCGGCGAGGCGCACGTCCTGACCGACGAGGCCAGCCGCGACGCGTACGGCGTCGACGCCCTGCGCCGCGGGCACCCGGCCGACGTCGTCGTGCGCCCGGGATCGACGGAAGAGGTCTCGGCGGTCCTGCGGCTCTGCACTCGCGACGGCGTGCCCGTCGTGCCGCGCGGCGCGGGCACCGGCTACACCGGCGGCGCGGTGCCGGTGCAGGGCGGCGTCGTGCTGTCGCTCGAGCGGCTCGATCGCATCCTCGAGATCGACGAGGCGAACCTGCTGGCTGTCGTCGAGCCCCACGTGATCACGAGCCGGCTCCAGGAGGCTGTCGCCCGTGTCGGGCTGTACTACCCGCCGGATCCGGCGAGCCTCGACATCTCGACCATCGGCGGCAACGTCGCCGAGTGCGCCGGCGGGCCGCGGGCCTTCAAGTACGGCGTCACGCGCCGCTACGTGCTCGGCCTCGAGGCGGTGCTGCCCGACGGGCAGATCATCCGGACCGGCGGCAAGTCGGTGAAGAACGTCGTCGGCTACGACCTCACGCAGCTGCTCGTGGGCTCGGAGGGCACGCTGGCCGTGATCACCAGGATCATCGTGCGGCTGGTGCCCCTGCCGCCATCACAGGTCACGGTGCGGGCCGCCTTTGCCGACGTGCGCGCCGCTGCCGCGGCCGTCTCCGCGCTGATCCGCGCGCGTGTCGTCCCCGCCGCCATCGAGCTCATCGACGCCGAGACGCTGCGTGCCGCCGAGGAGTACGTGCCCGGCAGCACCATGGCGCCGCCGGATGCGGGGGCACTCGTGCTGATCGAGGTGGACGGCCTCGAGGCGGCGACGAGGGAGGAGGCGGCGCTCGTGGAGGCGTCCTGCCGCGCGGCCGGGGCGACCGGGATCGTGGTCGCCGCCGACGCCGAGACGCGCGCCGCCGTCTGGGAGGTGCGCCGCGCGATGTCCTACGCCGTCCGCGCGCTCGCGCCGCTCAAGATCAACCACGACGTCGTCGTGCCGAAGGGCCGCATCCCGGAGCTGTTCGACCTGATTGCCCGGCTGTCGGACACCTACGGGCTCCGCATCCCGAGCTTCGGGCACGCCGGTGACGGGAACATCCACGTCAACATCATGCTCGACCCCTCCGACGAGGACCAGGTGCGGCGTGCCCGCGCCGCCGAGCGCGAGCTGTTCGAGGGCACCGTGGCCCTCGAGGGCTCCATCACGGGCGAGCACGGCATCGGCTTCTCGAAGCTGCCGTTCATTGGCCTGGAAATCGGCGAGGCGGAGCTGGAGCTGATGCGCCGCGTCAAGGCCGCCTTCGACCCGGCCGGCATCCTCAATCCCGGCAAGGTGCTGCCGCCTCGCGGCTGACGCGGCGACGTTACTGGTTCGTGACGAGGACGACCGTCTCGAGGTCGTTCTCGGGATCGGGCCAGAGCAGCGTGCGCAGCCGCACGCCGGCGGGGTTGAAGTACTGCACCGACCCCAGCGTTCGCACGGCCACGCCGTGGTCGCGCTCGAGCACCTCGAGGTCGTCCTGCGTCATCACGCAGAGGACGGGCCTGGGCTGCTGCAGGAAGGCGACGGCAGCTTCGGGCTGCGTGAGGTCGGTCTGCTGCACGCCCGTGTAGAAGATCAGGTTGCGGACGAACGCGCGGTAGGTGCCCGAGGCCATGTCGGGGCGATGGACGGAGGCATAGATCCGCGCCATCCGCTGCACGGGCTCGAGGTCGGCGGCCGACACCACCGAGTAGTGCAGCGCGAGCAGGGTGGCGATTGCGGCGCTCGTCAGCGTGACGGGCAGCGTCCAGCGGCGTCGGGAGAAGCTCGCGACAAACACCGCGATCGCGCAGGCGACGATGATGCCGGTGCAGACGAGCGCGAGCGACGGCGACAGGGCGAACAGCAGCGGCCGCGCGCGGTGGAGCAGCAGGCCGAGCGACAGGAGGATCACCGCGCTCACGATGCCGCAGGCCAGCAGGCCCGTGTGTCGCGGCCGTCGCGCCTGCGGATCGGGGAGCCTGGCGACGAGCGACCGGGCCATCAGGAGGGCCATCGGCGGCAGCATCGGCAGGATGTAGCGCGGCTGCTTGCCGATCGAGAGCGAATAGAAGACAAACGGCACGAGCGCCCAGACGACCGACCGCCACTCGGCACGCGTCACGAGGCGGCGCTTGCGCAGGACGCGCTGCCAGGTCGGCATCCACAGCAGGATGAATGGCGACCACGGCAGCAGGCCACCGAGCACGATCGGCACGTAGAACCAGACCGGGCGCGGCTCGTTGTAGCGATCGGTGGCGAAGCGCTCCAGGTTCTCGTCCACGAAGAACCGGTGGAGGTAGGCGAGACCGTGCTCGTCCATCATGGCGAGGAACCACGGAGCGGCGACGAGCAGCACGATGCCACCAAAGAGCGCCACGTCGACGAGGCCGGGCTGCCACGCCGTGGCGGCTTCGGCGTGGCGGGGACGCCGCTCGCGCCACCACACCGGTGCGGCGGCCAGCAGCGGCAGCGCCACGGCGACGGGTCCCTTGGTGAGCAGGCCCAGGCCGACGAGGACGGCGGAGGCCGCCAGCCACGCGCGCCGGGTGCCGTGCGTGAGGTCCGCTGTCGCCAGCGGCGCGCCGACCGCCTCGACGAGCGTCCACGTGCCGGCGGCAATGAAGAACGCCAGCGGCAGGTCGGGGAGCGACTGGCGTCCGATGGAGTAGTACCCGAAGCTCGTGGCGACGATGGTCGCGGCCAGGAAGCCGGTCGTCGCGTCGAACCAGCGGCGGCCGGCCAGGTAGGTGAGCACCGCCAGCAGGAAGCCCGAGAGGGCCGACGGCGCGCGGGCCGCGGCCTCGCTGACGCCCGCCACCTTGTACGCGATGGCGACGAGCCAGTAGAACAGGATCGGCTTCTGAAAGCGGAGCTCGTAGTTGTAGTAGGGCGTGAGCCAGTCGCCCGACTCGATCATCTCGCGTGCCGCCTCGGCGTAGAAGGCTTCGTCGGAATCGCCGATGGCGCCCCGTCCGAGCCCCGCAAAGAACGTCAGGAAGCTGATCAGGGCGAGGATGAGCAGGTGCCGCGTCACGCTAGCGCGGCATTCTACACCATGGGTTTTGGGCTATACTCGCCGTTCACCCTTGATTCCGGGGGGAGGCTCCGCCCGGCCCGCGCAGCAGTCCCGCTGCCGGGAGGGTTCTCGCAGCCACGACTCATCCGACACGCATGGCACCATCACAGAAGCGCTCCGGCGCCCGCCGCGGCGCCCGTTCCTCGTCTGCCCGCCGTCTGCCGCCCGACCTGCCCGACGTCGGGCTCGAACCGCCGCCGCCCGACGTGCCCGAGGAGGTCCGCAACGAGTCGGCCCTCCACATCGGCCAGCTGAAGGAGATGAGCATCCAGCACCTGATGCAGGTGGCGCAGGATCTCGGCGTGGTCGGCGCGACGGGCCTGCGCAAGCAGGAGCTGATCTTCCAGATCCTCAAGGCCCAGACCGAGCAGAGCGGGTTCATCTTCTCCGAGGGCGTCCTCGAAGTGCTGCCCGACGGTTACGGGTTCCTGCGCGCGCCCGACTACAACTACCTGGCCGGGCCAGACGACATCTACGTCTCGC
The DNA here is from genome assembly GCA_964430855.1 of uncultured Vicinamibacteraceae bacterium. Lineage (GTDB taxonomy): Bacteria > Acidobacteriota > Vicinamibacteria > Vicinamibacterales > Vicinamibacteraceae > JAEZDP01. The sequence goes on along the minus strand of CAYSHC010000156.1, from coordinate 389 downwards.
CGTCGCAGATCCGCAAGTTCGACCTGCACACGGGCGACACGGTCAGCGGCCAGATCCGCCCGCCGAAGGAAGGCGAGCGGTACTTCGCGCTCATCAAGGTGGAGGCGGTCAACTTCGAGGCGCCGGGCGTCGCACGCAACAAGATCTTCTTCGAGAACCTGACGCCGCTCTACCCGCAGGAACGCTTCGTCCTCGAGACGGGACGCGAGAACCTGTCGGGCCGCGTCCTCGATCTGATGACGCCCCTCGGCAAGGGGCAGCGCGGCCTCATCGTCGCGCCCCCGCGCACCGGCAAGACGATGCTGCTCCAGAGCATCGCGCAGTCGGTGGTGCAGAACCACCCGGAGGTGTACCTCATCGTGCTGCTCATCGACGAGCGGCCGGAGGAG
>CAYSHC010000155.1:0-6273 GCA_964430855.1 uncultured Vicinamibacteraceae bacterium | reverse complement strand
CGCACTTCGCCGACGCTGTAGCTCGGGAAGTTGTAGTGCAGGTAGAACTTCTGGCTGTACTCGTCGATCAGGCCATCCACGATCTGCTCATCCGAGCTGGTGCCCAGCGTGACCGTGCACATTGCCTGCGTCTCGCCGCGCGTGAACACCGCCGATCCGTGCACGCGGGGCAGCACGCCGACCTCGCTCCAGATGGGCCGCACCTCGTCGAAGGCGCGTCCGTCGAGCCGGTGGCCGTGCTCGAGGATCTCCGTCCGCAGCACCTTCTCCTTGAGGTCCTTGAAGATCTTCTTGGCCTCGGTCCGCCGCTCGACGTCCTCCTCGGGGATCGAGGCGACCAGGTCGGCCAGCACCTGGTCGATGCGGCTGTAGCTCAGAAGCTTGTCCTTGATCCGCATCGCCTCGGTGAGCGGCAGGTAGGCCTTCTCCTCGACCTCGCGGTAGAACTCGGCGCTCGACGGCTTCTCGGCGATGGTCAGCTTCTGCTTGCCCGCCTGCGACGCGAGGTCGTCGATGACGGCGACGATCTGCTTGATCGCGGCGTGGCCGGCCTCGAGCGCGCCGAGCATGTCCTCCTCGGACACGCCCTGCGCACCGGCCTCGACCATCATGATCGCGTCGGCGCTGCCGGCGATGACCAGGTCGAGCGAGCTCTGGCGGCGCTGCGAGAACGTCGGGTTGATCACGTACTGGCCGTCAACGCGGCCCACGCGCACGCCGGCGATGGTCTTCAGGAACGGCATCTCCGAGAGCGCCAGCGCGCAGCCGGCGCCGGTCACGGCGAGCACGTCCGGGTCGTAGTCGGTGTCGGCAGACACCACCATCGCGATGATCTGCGTCTCGAACCGCCAGCCGGCGGGGAAGAGCGGGCGCACCGGACGGTCGATCAGCCGGCTCGTGAGCACCTCCTTCTCGGTCGGCTTGCCCTCGCGCTTGAAGAACCCGCCGGGGATCCGGCCCGAAGCGTAGGTGAACTCGCGGTAGTCCACCGTGAGCGGAAGGAAGTCGATGCCCTCGCGGGGGTTGGCCGCGTGACAGGCGGTGACCAGGACGACCGAGTCGCCCATGCGTACCATCACCGAGCCGTCGGCCTGCTTGGCCAGCTTGCCGGTCTCGAACGACAACGTCCGTCCGGCGAGATCAACACTGCGTGTGTGCATTGGAAGGTCCCTGTTGCTAGGGAGGGTCGTCGACCCGCCCGCTGTGAAGTGCCAGGGACTCGATCCCGCCCTGGCGTCGCTCTGCGATGAACCGCTCCGGCGGGTCGCACGGCGGCTCGGGAATGCCGCCGGACCGCCACCGGCGCGGAAACTGCCCAGACGCGAACGGGACGGGGTGGCCCCGTCCCGTTCGTCCGGAAATCCTATTTACGAATGCCGAGGCGCTTGATCAGCTCGGTGTAGCGGTCGACGTCCTTGGCCCTGACGTAGTCGAGCAGCCGACGGCGGCGGCCCACAAGCTTCAGCAGACCGCGGCGCGAATGGTGATCCTTCGCGTGGGTCTTGAAGTGCTCGGTGAGGTAGGTGATGCGCTCGGTCAGGATGGCTACCTGCACTTCGGGGGAGCCGGTGTCGGTCTCGTGGTGGCGGTAGTCCTCGATGAGCGAGCTCTTGCGATCCTTTGTCAGTGCCACGTGCTTCTGCCTCCGCGAACGGCCCAGCAGCCTCGTGGCCCCGGTCCGCCGTCTGGTGATGATTGGCGCCAGCAGGGCTGGCACCGCGAACCCCTTATGCTAAACCGGCCGACGCCGCCGGGGCAACAGCCAGCACCACGTCCGGCTGAAGGCCGATGCGCCCCCCCGGCAGGACGCGGACCTGCGCCATCGCCACCAGCTGGCCGGCCGCGTCGAGCAGCCGGACGTGCCCGTCCGGCGCTGCCGCCACCCGCGGCGGCGCGACGACGAGCCCCTGCCCGTGCGTGACGGCGCGCACCTCGCCGCCGGTCAGCACGAGCGCGGGCAGGTGCGGCAGCAGCTCGCCCATGGGCACGAGGCGTGCCGGCAGCGTGCCCTCGGCCGCCTCGGCCAGCAGGGCATCCAGTGGACGCGCGTCCTGCTCGTCGAAGGGGCCGACTGCCGTCCGCCGCAGCGCGTGGACGTGGGCGGGCACGCCGAGGCGGGCGCCGAGGTCGCGCGCCAGCGCGCGCACGTAGTAGCCGGCGCCGCAATGCACGTCGATCGTCGCCTGCCGCGTCGTCTCGTCGTACCCGACGAGGGACAGCGCGTGGGCCGTCACGGCCACGGCAGGTGGCGGCGTCACGTCGCCGCGGCGCGCCCGCTCGTACGCGCGCTCGCCGTCCACCTTCTTCGCCGAGAAGGCCGGCGGCACCTGCGGGTGCGTCCCGACGAACCCCTCGAGCGTCACGGCGATGGCATCGCCCGTCAGTCCGCGCAGCGCGGCGTCATCGGCCGTCTCGACGACGTCGCCCGTGCGGTCGCACGTCGCGGTCGCCGTGCCGAAGGCCACGACGGCGCGGTAACGCTTGTCGCAGCCCGTCAGAAAGCGGGCGAGCCGGGTCGCCCTGCCCACGACGATGGGCAGCACGCCCGTGGCGAAGGGGTCCAGCGTGCCGGTGTGGCCGACCTTCGTGCGGCGCGGGAGGACACGGCGCACCGCGGCGACGACGTCGTGCGACGTCAGGCCTTCGGGCTTGTCGAGTATCAGGGCGCCGTCCATGGAGTGCTCGCGTGCAGGGTGGCCCGCGCGGTCGTGCCGGCGGGGATCAGGGCCGCGCGCCGGCGCGTGCGATGGCCGCCGACAGCAGGGGCACCAGCCGGGCGCGCAGCGCGTCGAGGGGCTCCTCGCTCGTGAACCCGCTCGCGTTGCGGTGGCCGCCGCCGCCGAACTGCTGCGCGACCTCGCGCACGTCCACATCGCCGCGCGACCGCAGGCTCACGCGCGATCGGCCGTCGCCGTCCTGGCGGAGGAGCAGCACGGCCTGCACCGCGCCGGCCGTGAAGGGCAGGTTGATCAGGCCGTCGCTCTCGTCCGGTGTCGACCCCGTCTCGGCGTGCACCTCGGGCGTGAGCCGCAGCACCGCGACGCGCCCGTCGTCTTCGAGCTCCATCGCGTGCAGCAGCGCGCCGGTCAGTCGCAGCCGTCCGAGCGAGTAGCTGTCGTACATCAGCCGGTACAGCTCGACGGGATCGGCGCCGTGCTCCACGCAGCGCCGCGCGAGCTCGAACGTCCGGGCCGAGATGTGCGAGTGACGGAAGGAACCCGTGTCCGTCAGGACCGCGACGTACAGGTGCTGGGCGATGGGCGGCGTCCAGACGACGCCGAGGGCGTCGATGAGGTCGGCCACCAGCTCGCCGCACGCCGCGGCCGACTCGTCGAACCAGTTGATGGCGCCGTAGGCGCTGTTGCCGAGGTGATGGTCGATGTTGATGACGAAGCCAGCCTCGAGGCCCTCGATCCCGGTCCGTGCGAGCGTGCCCGACTCCATGACGATGACGGTCGCGCCCGCGGCGTCGACCTTGCGGACGACCTCGAAGCTCGACATGTCTGGCAGCGCCAGGAAGGGGGCCGGCGCGGGATCGGCGCTGACGGTGCGCACCTCGCGCTTGCCGAGCGCGCGCAGCGCCGCGGCCATGGCCATCACCGAGCCGATGGCATCGCCGTCGGGCCTGGCGTGGCCGCAGATGACGAACCGCTGGCTGGTGTGGATGGCGGTGATGAGATCGGCGGGGACGGGAACCGGCGCGGTCACGTCAGCTGGTCACCCCACCGGATGGTTTCGGCGTCGGCTCGTCGGGACGTGCCGCGCCCTGAGCGGGACCTGTGGCGTCGCCATGGGCAGCGCCGCCGGCGTCTGGATCGCCTGCCTGCTCCCGGGCCGCGCGTTCGCGCGCGATCTCCTCGAGCAGGGTCTCGACGCGCTGCTGCCGCTCGACGTGCTCGTCGTAGTGGAAGCGGAGCTCCGGCGCGCGGCGCAGGTTCAGCGACTCGGCTACGCGGCGGCGCAGGAACGCCGTTGCGCGGGCCAGTGCGCGGCTCGTGTCCCTGCGCTCGCGCTCGTCGCCGACGAGCGTGTAGTAGACGGTGGCGAGCTGGAGGTCACCGGCAACCTTCACGTGCGTGACGGTGACGAGCCCGACGCCCGGGTCGCGCACCTCGAACGTCAGGAGCTCGGAGACCAGCTCGCGCACCTGGTCGGCGATGCGATCGGCGCGTGCCCCCCCACTCATCAGCCGACAGGCACCTCGACGCGTTCGGTGACGACCGCCTCGATCTGGTCACCGACCTTGATGTCGTTGTAGCGCTCGAAGGCGATGCCGCACTCGAAGCCGGCGCGCACCTCGGACACGTCGTCCTTGAACCGGCGGAGCGAGGCGAGCTTGCCTTCGTGAATCTGGACGTTGTCGCGGATGAGGCGCGCGACGACGTCGCCCGAGCGCTTGATCGTGCCCTCGAGCACCATGCAGCCGGCGACAGTGCCCGCCTTGGGCGTCTTGAAGATCTGGCGCACCTCGGCGAGGCCGAGCTTGACCTCGCGGAAGGTCGGCTCGAGCATGCCGGCCATCGCCTTCTTGATCTCGTCGGTCACGTTGTAGATGACCGAGTGCTGCCGGATGTCGACGTCCTCCCGCTCGGCCACCTCCGCGGCGTTGCGGTCCGGACGCACGTTGAAGGCGATGATGATCGCGTTGGACGCCGCGGCCAGCAGCACGTCCGACTCGTTCACGGCGCCGACACCCGAGTGGATGACGCGCACCTTCACGCGCTCGTCGCTCAGCTTCTGGAGCGTGTCGGCCAGCACCTCGGCCGAGCCCTGCACGTCCGCCTTGATGATGAGGGCAAGCTCCTTCATGCCGCCCTCGGCCAGATGCTGCTGGAGCGTCTCGAGCGTGACCCGGCCGCTGCGGGCCCCGAGCGTCTTCGCCTTGGCCTGCTCCTCGCGGAACAGCGCGATCTGACGCGCCTTGGCGACGTCGTCGACGGCCTGGAACATCTCGCCCGGCGTCGGGACGCCGCCGAGGCCGAGCACCTCGACCGGCGTGGACGGGCCGGCTTCGCGCACGCTGCGGCCGCGGTCGTCCTGCAGCGCGCGGACCTTGCCCACGATGGTGCCGACGAGGACCGTGTCGCCGACGCGCAGCGTGCCGTCCTGGACGAGGACGGTGGCCACCGGGCCCCGCCCGCGATCGAGCTTCGCCTCGAGCACGGTACCCGAGGCGTTGCGCGACGGGTTGGCCTTGAGCTCGCTGATCTCGGTGACCAGCAGCACCATCTCGAGCAGTGCGTCGAGGTTCTGCTTCGCCTTGGCCGAGACCGGCACCATCACCGTCTGGCCGCCCCACGCCTCGGGCAGCAGGCCGATGTCAGCCAGCTCCTTCATGACGCGTTCCGGGTTGGCGTCAGGCTTGTCGATCTTGTTGATGGCGACGATGATCGGCACCTTCGCCGCCTGCGCGTGGTCGATGGCCTCGCGCGTCTGCGGCATCACGCCGTCGTCGGCGGCGACGACGAGGATCACCACGTCGGTGACCTTCGCGCCGCGCGCACGCATCATCGTGAATGCCTCGTGGCCTGGCGTATCGAGGAACACGATGCGCTTGTCGTCAACCTCGACCGTGTAGGCGCCGATGTGCTGCGTGATGCCGCCGGCCTCGCGCTCGGCGACCCGTGCCTCGCGGATGCTGTCGAGCAGCGTCGTCTTGCCGTGGTCGACGTGGCCCATGACGGTGACCACCGGCGCGCGCGGCACGAGATCCTCGGGGCTGCTGGCCCCTTCCTCCGAATCGACGATCTCTTCCTCGAAGCTGCGCACCTCGACGTCGGCGCCGAACTGGCGCGCGAGCATCGTGGCGGTGTCGGCCGTGAGCGTGCTGTTGATGGTCAGGCGCAGGCCCTGCTCGAGGATCACGCGCATCACGTCCTTGACCTTCACGTCGAGCTTGTCGGCCAGGTCCTTGACCGTCATGCCCTCGGCGAGGGTGATGCTGCGCGTGATGGGCGGCGGCGCGGCTGGTGCCGCCGGCGCCGACGGCGCCTCCGGGCGCCGGCGCTGGCGGACACCGCCTCCCGGCCGCGGGCGCGCGCCCGACGGGCGGTAGCCGCTGCCCGGTGCCCCGGGACGCGGCTGGTAGCCCGGCGCGCCAGGGCGCTGGCCGGGCTGCCCCGGCTGGCCGAGCGGGCGTCCGCCCGGCCCGACCACGCCCGGAGCGCGGCCGATGTTGGCGTACGTCGGCTGGTACGAGGGCCGCTGGCCCTGCGGCAGCGGCGAGCGAATCGGCTGCGAGGGCAGCGGACGCGGACCGCCGGGCAGCGCCGC
>CAYSHC010000154.1:0-6320 GCA_964430855.1 uncultured Vicinamibacteraceae bacterium | reverse complement strand
GGTTCGAATCCCACCCTCTCCGCCATCTCCTTCGCTCAGCTCAGTCGATTGCGTCGAGGCTGTCTTCAGGCATGCCCCGGCACCGCTGCGCGCTGCCGGGAGCACGCTCGAATCCCACCCTCTCCGCCATCAATTTCAGCCAGATTTCCTAGGAAGGACGTGCAGCGTCCGTAAGGTTTGGCGCGCTGTACCTGTTCTGTACCTAGAGGGCCCTTTTGGCCCTTGGAGGAATCATGAACCTCTAGCGTCGCCGTCAGCACGGCGCTATCGCAACGGCAAGGGTCCCATCTGGGCCGAGGCTCACTCCGTGGGGGTTCATCAGGCGCTCGCTGGAGCTCCGCTCGTGGTCGGCGGCGACGGACCTCGTGCGCGACTGGGAAGCCTCCGCCGAGATCGTCGTCGTCAAGAACCCAGACACTCCCACAATCGCGGCCGCTGTTGAGCGGTTCTTCGACGACCTCTTGCGCCGAGAAGCTCAGCCTCGAAACCATCCGCATGACGCGACCCGAGATTCGGTCCGACCCATCCGGTCTTGACAACGCGCGCCACGCGGCGCACATTTCCGGCTGAACAAGCAGCCTCGGTCCTGGCGCCACGCTGCTGGCTGCCGCGCCGGCCACTGGTCGCCGTGAGTAGCAGAGGACCAGTACGTGGCGAGCGCGCGCCCGCTCGCGTGTGTCGACACCCGGCACCGCCGGGTGGATCCCTCCCTCTCGCTGTCGTGTGCCGTCCAGAGTTGTTCGAAAGCTCCGAACCGCACGTGATGACGCGTGTGGCCTGGTGAGCTGGGTGTCGGGAGGCAAGACATGGCCAACCCTGAGTCTCGTCGCGATACTGCGACGGGAGTGACCCGTCTGTCACTGGCTGTCGCCGCGGTCATCCTTCTGGTCGGTGCGAGCGGCTCTCGCCACGCCCAGGGGTTTTCCAGCCTGACGCACCCCGCCGCGCAGAGCCCGGTCGGTACGACCGCTGGTCGCCACACCGACGCGCCCGATGAGCGGGCGCGCGCAACCGAAGCGCGGATGACCGACGACGAGCGGTTCTCGCTTCTCATCAGCATCCTCGGGAACGTGCCCGGCGGCGCCCTGCCGCCTGACCCGCGCGTCCGAGACATCAGCAACCAGAGCGCGGGCTATACGCCCGGGATCCCCAGGCTCGGGATTCCCGCGCTGCAGAGCAGCGATGCCAGCATGGGAGTCACCAATCCGGGATACCGCCCCGATGACAAGGGCGCCACGGCATTCCCGGCGTCGATCGTCGTCGGCGCGAGCTTCAACCCGCAGCTTGCTCGTGAGGGGGGATCGCCATCGCGCGCGAGGCGCGCAGCCGTGGGTTCAACATCCAGCTGGCCGGCGGCATGAACCTGACCCGCGAGCTGCGGAACGGCCGCAATTTCGAATACTACGGCGAGGACCCCTGGCACAGCGCCATCATGGGCGCCGAGCAGGTCGACGGCATCCAGAGCCAGCAGGTGATCTCGACGCTCAAGCACTACACCTTGAACGCCAACGAGACCAATCGGCATTGGCTGGACGCCATCATTGACCCTGCTGCCCATCGCGAGTCCGATCTGCTCGCCTTCCAGATCGCGATCGAACGGTCGCAGCCCGGCGCGATCATGAGCGGCTACAACAAGGTCAACGGCACCTACGTTGGCGGCAGCCATCACCTGCTCAACGAGGTGCTCAAAGGCGCATGGGGCTACAAGGGCTACGTGATGTCCGACTGGGGCGCGACCCCGGCATGGGAGTTCGCCCTGCACGGGCTCGATCAGGAGTCGGGCGCGCAGGCGGACAAGATGATGTGGCAGCTGGACATCGAACCGTTCGTCGGACCGCTTCGCCAGGCATACGAGGACGGCAGGTTTCCGAAGGCGCGGCTGTCCGACATGGTGCGACGCATTCTCCGCTCGGCGTATGCCGTCGGCATCGACAGGTGGGAAGCGGCGCCCGTGGTCGACCGGGCAGAACACAACCGGATCGCGCTCGACATCGCACGCCAGGGCATCGTGCTGCTGAAGAACGACGGCGCGCTTCCGCTTTCGACGGACACGCCGCTGAGGATTGCCGTGATCGGCGGCCATGCGCAACAGGGGGGCATCAGCGGCACCGGCTCCGGCGCGGTCGCCCCGGTCGGCGGGTTCGCCGGGCAGATGAAGATCGGCGGCGCCGGCGTCATGGGCAGACACCGCAATCTCTACCTGTTCGCGCCATCGCCGCTCGAGGAGCTGCAGAAGGCCCTGCCCAACGCGACCATCGACTTCGACCCGGGGTATACGCCGGCCGAAGCGGCGTTGACGGCGAAGCGCTCGGACCTGGTGATCGCGTTCGGGATCCGCGTCGAGGGGGAAGGATTCGACCTCCCCGACTTCTCGCTGCCGTGGGGGCAGGACGCCGTGATCGACGCGGTCGCCTCCGCCAATCCGAACACGATCGTCGTGCTCGAAACCGGCAACCCGGTCTCGATGCCATGGCACGACAAGGTGAAAGCGATCGTGCAGGCCTGGTATCCGGGCCAGTCGGGCGGCCGCGCGATCGCAGACATCCTGACCGGCAAGGTCAATCCGTCGGGCCGTCTGCCCATGACGTTCCCGGCGGATCTTGCGCAGACGCCCAGGCCGGAGCTGTCAGGCCTCGGCGCTCCGTGGGGCACGCCGGTGACCATCCGCTACGACGAAGGCGCGGAGGTCGGCTATCGCTGGTACGCGCAGAAGCACCACACGCCACGCTACGCCTTCGGTCACGGCCTCAGCTACACCACCTTCGACTACACGGACCTCGAGGTGAGCGGCGGGGAGACGATCACCGCCACGTTCACGGTGACCAACACGGGCAAGGTGTCCGGTGCCGACGTGCCGCAGGTCTATCTCACCGCGGCGCCCGACGGCCCACGTCTGCGGCTGCTCAAGTTCGAGCGGGTCGAGCTGAAGCCCGGGGAGGCCAAGACGATCACGCTGCACGCGGATCCGCGGCTGCTTGCACGTTTCGACGGGCCGAACGGCCTGGGGCAATGGCGAATCGCGGAAGGCACCTATCGCGTCGCCCTCGGCAGGTCTGCGGGCGACGTGGTCCGCGCGTCGGGCGCGACGCTCAGGGGACGGGCGTTCGGACGATGACAGGGCGCTCGCGCCACGCGACTGGCACCCGCATGAGCCACGCCACACGCGGTTTGTGACGTGTGGTCACTGGATGGGGGGAACACCATGTCAACCGAAGTATCGCGTCGCGATTTCGGGAAGGCCGCAGCGCGTGCGTCGGTCGCCACGCTGGCCGTCGGCTGCTCGCCTGCCGAGTCGGCGATCGCTCGGGCGCAACCGGGGCAGGACCCCGCGACCCAGCCGTCGACAGGCCGCGAGTTCCCGGAGGGCTTCTTCTGGGGCACCGCCACGGCGGCATACCAGATTGAAGGCGCGTGGAACGAGGACGGCAAGGGCCCCTCGATCTGGGACACGTTCACACACACGCCCGGGAAGATCAGGAACGGCGACACCGGAGACGTCGCCAACGATCACTACCATCGTTACAAGGAAGACGTCGCGTTGATGAGGAGCCTCGGCAGCAACGCCTACCGCTTCTCCATCTCCTGGCCACGCATCTTCCCGAATGGCACGGGCAGGCCGAACCCGAAAGGGCTCGACTTCTATGACCGCCTCGTGGACGAACTGAAAGCCGCCGGCATCGAGCCGTTCGCCACGCTCTACCACTGGGACCTGCCGCAGGCACTTCAGGATTCGCACGGCGGCTGGCAGTCGTCCGAGACCTCGAAGGCGTTTGGCGAGTACAGCGGGCGCATGGCGAAGACGCTGAGCGACCGCGTCACGCACTTCTTCACCATCAACGAGTTCAGGCAGGTCACGGAAACCGCGTACCGCGGCGTCGAACTGCACGTGCAGGGGAAGACCGTGCGCCTCATGGGCGCGCCCGGCATCCTGCTGGAGGACGGGCCGCTCAACCAGGTACGGCACAACGCACTCCTCGGCCATGGCCTGGCGGTGCAGGCCGTCCGCGCGATGGGTCGCGCCGGCACGAAGGTCGGCCCCGCGGAGAACATGCCGCATGCCGTCCCGGTCATCGACTCGGAGGCGCATGTGAAAGCCGCTGCAGCGGCGACGCGCGCTGAACACCTACTTTCTCGTCCCGATGCTGGAAGGCCGCTACGACGAGGCCTACCTCGAGCAGGCGGGCGAGAACGCGCCGACGTTCACCGATGCCGAGATGAAGATCATCTCATCGCCGGTGGACTTCGTCGGCATCAACGTCTATATCCCGACGCTCGTCGTCGTGTCGTCCGAAACCTCCGCGTACACCGAGGTGCCGTTCAGCGCGTCCCATCCGAAGATGTTTTCGGACTGGCATCGCCTGGTGCCCGAGTCGCAGTACTGGTCGCCGCGGCTGCTGCACGAGATCTGGAAGCCGAAGGAGATCTACATCACCGAGAACGGCTGCGCGGCTGCGGATACCGTCGCGACAGACGGCAACGTCCACGACTACGACCGCGTGATGTACCTGCGCAACGGCATGATGTGGCAGCAACGCGCCACCGCCGAGGGCGTGCCGCTCAAGGGCAGCTTCTACTGGAGCACGATGGACAACTTCGAGTGGATCAACGGGTACGGCGACCGCTTCGGCATGGTGCACGTCGACTACAAGACCCAGAAGCGGACGCCGAAGCTGAGCGCGAGCTGGTACCGCGAAGCGGCCAGGCGCAATGCGGTCGTCTAGCCGGACGGGCCGCGTGCTCTCCTGCTGCGTTACGCGCTCAGGGCATGTACTGGCCGCCGTTGACCTCGATGACCTGGCCGGTGACGTAGCCTGACATCGCGTCGGACGCAAGGTACAGGAACGTCCCGGCGCATTCGTCCGCGGTGCCGAGGCGCCCGAGCGGAATCGACGCGCGCATCGCCTCCAGCTGCTGGGGCGTCGAGTAGCGCTCGTGGAACGGCGTGGCCACGACGCCGGGCGAGACCGCGTTGACGCGAATGTTGTCGCCGGCCAGCTCGCGCGCCCAGCCATGCGTGGCCGTCGAGATGAAGCCCTTGGCTGCTCCGTAGAGCACGGCGCCGCCGGCGCCGCCGGTGCGGGCGGCAATCGAGCTGACGTTGATGATGGTGCCGCCGCCCTGGCGGCGCATGATCGGCACGACGGCGTGGACCAGCAGCACGACCTGCGTGACGTTGAGCGCGAGCACCGCCTGCAGGTGCTCCGCGCTGTACTCCGCGATGCTGCGCCGGCCGAGCATGCCGCCGGCGTTGTTGATCAGCACGTCGATTCGGCCATAAACAGCCATCGCCTCGGCGACGACACGCGACGCGGCCGCGGTCTCGCTGAGGTCGGCCTGCACGAGGTGGGCCTCGGCGCCGAGGTCCCGGGCCTGCTCGGCGACCGCCCGGGCCTCGTCGGCGCTGGCGTTGTAGTGCAGCGCCAGCCGGCTGCCCGCGCGAGCGAACGCCAGGGCCGCGGCCGCGCCGATGCCGGTGGACGCGCCGGTGATCAGGACGACACGATCGCGCAGGTCATTCACGGTGCTTCTCCGCAACGTCCGCAGGCCACACTGGGGATGGCCCGGATGGTGGCCGCCACTCGACGCCGTGGGTCGACGTCACGAGGGCAGTATACGGTGGGTCGGCCGGGCCACATGTCGCCCGTGCAGTGCAGCCGCCAGACCCGTGAACCGACCGGGTCGTGGCACGGCCGCTACGCATCCTGCAGCTTCCGCAGGAGGCGGATGAGGGCATCGAGATCGCGGGGCGACAGCCTCGTCATTTCGATAGGCGGACGATGGTAGGCCTGCTGGAGGTCGGCCTTCGTCGCCAGTCCCTTCCTGGTGGCGCGCACGAGCTTCACACGTCGATCGCTCGGTAGCGCGACGCGGTCGGCCAGGCCGGCTCGCTCCAGCCGATCCACCAGCCAGGTCGCCGTCGACGGATCGCAGCGCCACTCACGCGCCAGCGACCCGATCGGCTTGCCATCGGCGTCGAGCGAGAACAGGGCGCGCGTGTCGTTCGGCGTCAGGCCATGCCTCTGCTGCGCCTCCAGACGCTGAGGCGCCGAACGCATCAGGAAGTCGAACATCAATCGCCAGGCCGCGGTGGCGAGGTCGCGCGGGTCGCGAGGCGGTGTCGTCATGCGTCGGCTCCAGGGCCGCTCCGGGCTCTTGACATAATTTGAATCATCAAATAATTTTGTCACTCAAATCAAAGGCCCAGCAAACGTCAAGCGCGGCGTTGCCGGGGAACGACCCGATTGTGCCCGAAGCACAGGAGAAATCCGGCGGTCTCGAGGGGGGCGCGCCGAAAGCACCTCGCGCGGCCGCACTGCTGC
>CAYSHC010000153.1:0-6419 GCA_964430855.1 uncultured Vicinamibacteraceae bacterium | reverse complement strand
CGAACGGGGGCTCATCTCCACCGCTTCGCCGATTGGCCGCGCCCTGCTCGGCAAGGCGGAAGGCGACGAAGTGGTCGTGCCCACTCCCAATGGCCAGCGGGTCTTCGAACTCCTCAAGCTCGTCACGATCCACGACTAGTCCTGCCGGGACTGGCACGGCGGTCGACCCCGCTGCGGACGGCTCCACCTACGCCCCGCGGCTGCGGACGGCCGTGGTCTTCACCGGCACCGGGACGGCCGGCGCCTACCATGCCGGGGTCCTGAAGGCGCTCGCCGAGGCCGGTGTCAAGGTCGACATCGTCGCGGGGCGCGGCATCGGCGTCGCCAGCGCCATGCTCGGCGCCCTCGACGCGGGCGCGCGCATGTGGCAGCCGTCCGGCGCCTGGCACCATCCCCGCATCGCGCGTCTCTACCGCTGGCGTCTGCCCTGGGCCGTATGCGGCTACGCGCTGCTGGCTGCAGCGCTCGTCCTCAGCCTGCCCCTGCTCGTGCAGGTGGCGGCCGCCGTGCTGTATCCGATCGCGTATGCCGCCCTGCTCGTCGGGCTCGACGGCGAGGGGCGGATGGCCGCGTGGTTCCTGCGCGTCATCGAGGCCACCTTCAGCCACGCGCTGTTTGCCAGCGTGATTCCCCGCGTCGCGGTGCTCTCGCTGATCGGCGCGCTGCTGTTTCTGGCCCTCGAGTACGGTGTCCGCCGGATCAGCCGGCACCGGCGCAGCATGCGCGGGCGCCCGTGGTGGGTCGCGCTCGGCGCGCCGCTCGACGCCGCGGCCGCGTACGCGCACTTCGCCGGCGCGTTCTGGGCGACGCCGGGGCAGGCGGGCCAGCGCGCCGCCGATCGCGCCGACGCCAGCCAGCGCTTCGTCGAGATGCTCGCCGACGGCCTGGGACAGCCCGGCTCCGCGGAGCTGATCGTGGCGGCCCACGACCTCGACACGCGTCGCGACGTCGTCTTCGCCGTGCTCCAGGAGCCGTGGCGGCGCCGGTTCTTCCAGACCGCCGGCACGAGCCGCGAGGGCGAGGTGGTGGACGCGCTGCACGAGGGACGCGGGCTGCTGATGGACGCGCTCGCGAGCGCGCTCACCGTGCCGCTCGTCTCCGAGCCGCACGCGCTCACGTTTCCCGTCGACTCCTACTGGCGCGGCGAGACGCACGTCCTGACCGACCGTCCTGACGGCCTCGTCCGCCTGCTCGAAGAGGTGTCGGCCGCCGGCGCCGAGCAGGTGGTCGTCGTCAGCGCGTCGGCACCGGTGATGGCACCGCACGGCCTCAGCAGCCGTCGCGCCGACCCGCGGGCCTGGCTCGGGCAGAACCTCGCCTCGCAGGAGGCCGCCGCCGTGCGCGACGCCATGACCGTGCTGTTTGACAGGTTCACGGGCCTGTACCTCATCCAGCCGGCGCACAACCCGATCGGCCCGCTGGATTTCGGCGGCGCGCGCGACGACCGCTCCGACCGCGACGCCACGCTCGCCGAGCTGGTCCGCCTCGGCTACGAGGACGCGTACGCGCAGTTCATCGAACCCGTCGTGGGCGGCTCGGCCGAGGGGGTCGAGCGTCCCCCCGAACCCGTCGGCCCCGTCGTCGAGACCGACCTCCCCCTGACCTGACCGAGGCCGATGAAGGATTCCCGCCGCCTGTCCACCCGCGCCATCCACGTCGCCGAGGGCGCCGCGCCCGGCGCGAGGCCGCTCACGACTCCCATCTACGAGACGTCCACGTTCGTCTTCGACTCGGCCGCCGACCTCGAAGCGCACGTCGCGGACGGCGACGGCGGCGCGACGTACATGTACTCGCGCTATGCGAACCCGACGCTGAGCTCCCTCGAGGCCAAGCTCGCCTCGATCGAAGAGGGGGAGGCGGCCCTGGTGTTCGGGTCCGGCATGGGCGCCGTATCGTCCACGCTCGTCGGGCTGCTGTCGGCGGGCGACCACGTCGTCTGCAGCGCGTCGATCTATGGCGGGACGCTGCACCTGCTCCAGACGCTGCTCGGGCGCTTCGGCGTGACGACGACGTTCGTGCATCACGAGGAGAGCCGGGATCCGCGGGCCGCGTTCACGCCGCAGACGAAGGTGTTCTGGTTCGAGTCGCCGACCAACCCGACACTGCGCTGCGTGGACATCGCACGGGTGGCGGAGGCCTGCCGGGCGGCCGGCGTCACCTCGGTCATCGACAACACGTTCGCCACGCCGTGCAACCAGCAGCCGCTCACGCTCGGCGTCGACCTCGTGATGCACAGCCTGACGAAGTACATCAACGGCCACAGCGACGTGACGGCGGGTGCCATCGTGGGCGACCGCGCCAGGATCGACGCCATCCGCGGGGCACGCAAGCTGCTCGGGACGATGCTGGACCCGGCGGCGGGCTTTGCCGTCAGCCGCGGCCTGAAGACGCTCGAGGTGCGGATGGCGCGCCACAACGCCAACGCGATGGCCGTCGCCGAGGCGCTGCAGCAGGTCGAGGGCGTCGCCGCGGTGTACTACCCGGGCCTGCCGTCGCACCCGGATCACGCCATCGCGGCGCGGCAGATGCGCGGCTTCGGCGGCATGGTCACCGTGGACCTGGCGGGGGGCTTCGAGGCGGCCCGGCGCGCGTATGACAGGCTGCAGGTGTTCCAGCGGGCGGCCAGCCTCGGCGGCGTCGAGAGCCTGTGCTCGCTGCCGGTGCTGACGTCGCAGGCGGGATGGAGCGACGCGCAGCTGGCGCAGGCGGGCGTCACGCGCGGCATGCTGCGGCTGTCTGTCGGGCTCGAGGATCCGGCCGACCTCGTGGACGACCTGCGCCAGGCGCTGGCGTAGGCGGCTCAGCCGACCTTGCTGCGGGGACCGGCGGCGACGACGTCGCGCGGCTCGTCCTTCTTCGGCTCGTCCTTCCGCGCCTCGTCCTTCTTCGGGTCGTCCTTCTTCACGTCGTCTTTGCGCGGCTCGTCCTTGCGCTTGTCGTGGTCGCGCAGGAACTGGTCCACCAGGCCGGCGATCGTCCTGTTGATGTGCGCGGGCTCGACCGAGCCGTACCGCTCGGCGAAGGCCTTCACCGGGATGACGGCCTTGGCCATCGCGCGGTGGCCGCCGGCATTGCCGATGTCGCCGAAGAAGCGCCGGACGAACTCGCCCGCGTTACGCGAGTAGCCGATGTTGCGGATCGACAGGATCAGCTGGTCCGCGACGATGCCGGTGACAAACGTCCAGCGGGTGTCCTCGAGCTGGAGGAAGAAGTCGGCGGCGTAGGTCACCAGGTCCTCGCGCGCCACCTCGCCCAGGCTGGCAAACAGCATCTCGCGCTCGATGACGCTGTCCTCGAGGGCGCGGACGATCACGCGCAGCCGCTCGCCGGTGAGGCCGGAGCCTTCCATCTTGCGGATGAGGGCGGCGTCGGCCAGGGGGTAGAGGTGCGTGAAGGCCGCGAGGTCCTGCCGGTTCGTGTTGCGGGCGAAGAAGAGCGTGTCGGACTTGATGGCGTAGAGCATCGCCGTCGCCACGCGCTCCGAGACGTTCATGTCCACGGCCTGCAGGTGCTCGGTGAGGATTGTGCACGTGGACCCGTAGTCGGACCGGATGTCCTTGAACACCGCGTGGTAGCCCGGCTGTTCGGGGTGGTGGTCGATGACCAGCGCGACGTGCGGCAGCGCGCCCCCGAAGTAGTGCGGCTGCACGTCCACGGTGGCGATCCGGTCGAACGTGGAGAACTGCTCGGGTGACACCTGCTCGACGTGGATGTCGAGCATGTGGGCCATGCGGACGTTCTCGGGCCGGGTGACACCCTGGACGGCGCCGATGATCGCGGTGGTCTTGGTGCGTCGGAGGAGGTTGCGCAGTGCGAGGCCGCTGGCCATCGCGTCGGGGTCGGGCTCGTTGTGCAGCAGGATGAGGACCCGGTCGGCGTCGGCGAAATAGCGTTGGTACTGCTGGACGCGCGCCCGGGTCACCGACCGTTCCAGCTCCGCGTGGAGCTGGGGCGCCACCAGCTCGGCCAGCGTCAGGCTCGTGAGGTCTGGGTAGAGCGCCCGCACCTCATCCGCGCGGCGGGTCGTCGGCCCGGTCGAGAGCAGGTAGGTGAGCGTCCCCCCGGCGTCGCGCACCGCCTCGACGATGCGGCGGAGGCTGCGGCGGCCGGCGTCCTCGATGATGACGCAGGTGCTCGGGGTCAGGTCCGCCCGGAGGAAGGCCTCGCACTTGGTGGTGTTGGCCACGGTGACGCGCAGCCCCTGGTCGTTGAGGCGCCGCGCCAGCGTCCGGTTCTCGACGAGGAACTCGACGTCGAAGCCGGGGGTGAGCACCTGGTGCAGGGTGCGCATCACCAGCTCGTTCTGACAGACGGCCAGGCACTTCATTGGTCTTGTGGCTCGATCCCTCTACAGCCCGCCCACCGAGGGCCAAACGCCAAGTATACGCCTCGTGGCCGCGCTGTCCAACTTTGGGATATGCTGGCGGCTTCCGAGGGAGTGGGCCGTGAACGTGCGTGTCGTTGCCGCAGTCCTTGGTCTGGTTGCCGGCGCAGCGGTGCCCGCGCCGGCGCAGGTGTTCCGGTCGGGCGTCGAGATGGTGAGCCTCGGCGTCACCGTCGTGGACCGCGGCGGCGGTCTGGTGACGGGCCTGACGGCCGACGACTTCGAAGTCTTCGAGGACGGCGTCCGGCAGGAGGTCCGGCTGTTTGCCCGCGGCGACACGGCCGACGCGGAGCGCCCGCCGCTGCACATCGGCCTGCTGTTCGACTCGTCGGGCAGCATGGCCGACGACCTGAAGATGGCGCGCACGGCGGCCATCCGCCTCTGCAACGTCCTCTCGCGTGCCGAGGACATCACGCTCGTCGACTTCGACACGGAGGTGCGGGTCGCGAGGTTCGGCCAGGACGACTTCCCGCGCTTTGTCGAGCGCCTGCGCAACCGTCGCCCGGACGGCTGGACTGCCCTTTATGACGCGCTCGGCGTCTACCTGGACGGCGCCGCCTTCCAGCAGGGCGAGAAGGTGGTGGTCGTCTACAGCGACGGCGGCGACACCCGCAGCGTGATGACCTTCAACGACGTGCTCACGGGGCTGAAGGCCTCCGACGTCACCGTCTACGTGGTCGGGTTCCTCCAGAACGCGGGGAGCCGAAGCCGGCTGGAGCAGCGGCAGCGGCTGTCGGCGCTGGCCGACACCACCGGCGGGATGGCCTTTTTCCCGTCCACCCAGGCCGAGATCGACGAGGCCTACGCCCGCGTGCTGGAGGAGATCAACAGGCGCTACCTGCTGGGCTACGTGTCGACCAACACGCGCGACGACGGCAGCTGGCGCAAGGTCGAGGTCAGGCTGACGCGGCCCGAGCACCGGAGCTCGAAAGTCCGCGCGCGGAAGGGCTACTTCTCGATCCTCCGCCAGGCCGGCGCCGGCGGCGCGCCGCAGTAGGGCCTGCAAGCGACGCTTCACGGCAGGGGGTGGTACGATCGGCGATCAGCCGTCCGCGTCTCGCCGATGCCTTCTGTCCACGACCGCTTCACGCTCGTCTCCGACTTCGAACTCCGAGGCGACCAGCCCGCGGCCATCGACGAGCTCGTCGCCGGCCTCGAGCGGGGCGATCCCTGCCAGACGCTGCTCGGGGTGACCGGCTCGGGCAAGACGTTCACGATGGCCCACATGATCGCCAGGGTGAACCGCCCGGCGCTCGTGATGGCCCACAACAAGACGCTCGCGGCGCAGCTGTACCAGGAGTTCAAGCGCTTCTTTCCGCACAACGCGGTCGAATACTTCGTCTCCTACTACGACTACTACCAGCCCGAGGCGTACGTCCCGTCGACCGACAGCTACATCGAGAAGGAAGCGATCATCAACGCCGAGATCGACCGGATGCGCCTCTCGGCGACGCGGTCGCTCTTCGAGCGGCGCGACGTGATCATCGTCGCGAGCGTGTCGTGCATCTACGGCCTGGGGTCGCCGGAGGCCTACTACGGGCTCAAGCTGCCCCTCGAGCGTGGCCAGGTCATCACGCGCGACGAGATCCTGCGCAAGCTGGTGGAAATCCAGTACGAGCGCAACGACGTCGAGTTCGCCCGCGGCACGTTCCGCGTCCGCGGCGACGTGATCGAGGTCTACCCGTCGTACGAGGAGCAGGCGCTGCGCATCGAGCTGTTCGGCGACGAGGTCGACGAGCTGTCGGTCATCGACGCCATCACCGGGGAGACGCTGGCGCGGCGCGACAGGGTGGCCATCTACCCGAAGAGCCACTTCGTGACGTCGCGGGAGCGCAGCCGGCGGGCCGTCGAGACGATCAAGGCGGAGCTGGAGGAACGCCGCACCGAGCTCGAGCGCGAGGGGCGGCTGCTCGAGGCGCAGCGGCTCCACCAGCGGACCATGTTCGACCTGGCGATGATCCAGGAGATCGGCTACTGCCACGGCATCGAGAACTATTCGCGCTACCTCACCGGGCGCGCCCCTGGCGAGCCGCCG
>CAYSHC010000152.1:3179-6617 GCA_964430855.1 uncultured Vicinamibacteraceae bacterium | reverse complement strand
ATGAGCAGCTCGGGGTCGTGCACGAGCGCCTGCGCGAGCTTGATGCGCTGCCGCATGCCCTTGCTGTAGGCGCCAATCTTCTTCCCCATCGCGTCGGAGAGCTCGACGGCGTCGATGGCCCGGCGGGCGGCCGCGTCGGCGTCCGGCGCCGACAGCCCGTTCAGGCGGACGAGCGCCGTCACCCATTCGAGGCCGGTCATCTGCTCGTAGAAGGCGTCCTGCTCGGGACAGAACCCGATGCGCATGTAGGCCGGCGGGTTGTTCCAGATCGGCCCGCCGAGCACCGTCAGCGTGCCCTTCGACGGCTTGAGCTGCCCGGTCACGAGCTTCATGAACGTCGACTTGCCGGCGCCGTTCGGTCCGAGCAGCCCCGTGATGCCCGGCGGGATGGTGACCGTGACGTCGTTGAGGCCGATCACCTGGCCGTACCACTTCGAGACGTGCTCGGCGGCGATGACGGCGCTCATGCCACCACCTCGACGCCGCGCACCCGGCGCTCGAGCACCGACGCGGACACGACGACCAGGCCCACGAGCACCACGAGCGACACGGCCGCCGGCGTCTCGTAGCGCGGTGCCTGCCTGAAGACCACGTCGCCCACCTGCTCGAGGCTCGCCGGCACCGACACCCACGACACGGCCGTTGACCGCGTGATGAACCGCAGCGTGTGGAACATCGCGTCGGAGAACAGCAACAGGCCCGCGTAGAGGATGCCGACGAACCGGCTGCTGCGCGAGAGCGACGACAGCGCCGCCATGCCGAACGTGATGACGATCGTCTGCAGCAGGCAGAAGAGCGTGATCGAGGCGAGCACCCCGGAGTTGGCCAGCAGGAACGAGAGGCTGCCCGAGAAGGCCACCTGGAGGACGAGCAGCAGCATTGCCGGCAGCCACGTGATGGCCATCAGGAACGTGGCGAGCACCGCCATCTTGCCGGCGATGTACTCGGCGCGCGTCACCGGCTTCGAGAGGTACAGCTGCAGCGCGTTCGCGCGCCTGTCGTTGGCGATGAGGCCGGCGCCGGTGTACACGGTGACGAGGAACACGAACATCCCCTGCTGGTCGAGGAAGTCGCGGAACGTCTGCACGCTCGGCGCGAGGAACGTGGCCTGGGAGAAGTTGGAGGCGAGGAACAGCTGGCTCGCGCGGACGACAAACGGAATCCACGCGACGATGAGCAGCCCGAGGAACGCCCGCCGCCGGAGGAACGACATCATGCCGTGCGTGGCGATGACCGTCCAGGCGCTGCGGACGGGGCGGCGTTCGCCGAGGTACCGCCGGTACGACTGGTCATGAATGGGCACGGCTCGTCGCCCCCGTTCCTTCGATAGCGTCGATGAACACGTCCTCGAGCGTCGGCACGCTCGGCCGGAGGTGCCGCACCTGGACGCCGGCGTCCCGCGCCATGCCGAACAGGTCGCGCGCCGTCTTCCCCTCGGGCACGAACACACGCATGACGTCGTCGTCGGTGTCGTGGGCGTCGAGCCCGTGCGCCCTGATGCGCGAGAGGAACGACGCGATGTCGCCCTTGACGCGCACCTCGAAGACGCGCCCGCCCGTGCCCTTCAGGCCCTGAAGCGGCCCTTCTGTCGCGATGCGGCCGCGGTCCATCACGATGACGTGGTCGCACGTGGCCTCGACGTCGGGCAGGAGGTGCGACGACAGGATCAGGTTGACCCGCTTGTTGTGGCCGAGGTCGTGGATGAGCGCCAGCATCTCGTCGCGCCCCTTCGGGTCCATCCCGTTGGTGGGCTCGTCGAGGAAGAGCAGGTCGGGATCGTGCACGAGCGCCTGCGCCAGCTTGATGCGCTGTTTCATGCCCGTCGAGTAGGTCTCGACGTTGCGGTAGCGGGCTTCGCCGAGGCCGACGTAGTAGAGCACCTCGTGCGCGCGTTGCATGGCGTCGACGGGAGGCAGGCCGGAGAGCTGCCCGCAGTAGGCGACAAACGTCACGGCATTCATGCCGGGGATGTGGGCGTCATTCTCCGGCATGTAGCCGATGCGCGCCCGGATCTCCTGCGCATGGCGCCGCACGTCCATGCCCAGCACGCGCATCTCGCCCCGCGTCGGCGTCACGAAGCCGAGCAGGGCGCGGATCATCGTGCTCTTGCCCGCGCCGTTCGGCCCGAGCAGGCCGACGGCGCCTGCCGGGACCTGCGCCGTCACGTCGGCGAGGGCCGTGGTGCGGCCGTACACAACGGTGAGGCCGTCGAAGCGCACCACGGGCTCCGGCGGTCCGGCGGCGGCAGGCGCGTCGGGCGCGTGCCGGGCGGTGTCAGCGGGCAGGTCGGATTCTGGCATCGGCGGCGCGGACTCATCCGCGGGTCGGGCGGCGTGTGGATTCATACGGACCGGCGGCCGCCGGGGTTCGATGACGCGCCACGTGGCCCTTCATCGTCGCGCGCCCTCGAGGCGCCGCTTCGTGGCCAGGAGCGCCGTGCGCGTCCCGTTCTCGGCCTGGCTGCGGACGCGGCCGCGCAGCAGCCGTCCCGTGAAGCCGCTGAGCCCGTCCGATCGGCTCCGGTTGACGGTGACCAGCCAGAACCCCCGCCCGCGCGCGGGGTCGGGGATCAGGACGCGCAGCTCCAGTCCCGTCCAGAAGTAATGGCTGGCATAGAGCATCTTCGAGGTGACGACCGTGTCGTCGGGGTTGTCCTGGATTGTGAGGTGGCTGATCCGGATCGTCGGCTTGAGGCCGAATGCCGTCTCCTGCCAGTACAGGAAGGACGTCGCGTTCGGGAGCGTCACCCGCGGGTACTCGAGCAGGTAGCGGCGGACTTCCGGCATGTGCGTCGAGAGCACGGGCATGGCCGCGACCATGTCCTCGAACTCGCGGGCGACGAACATCGGGCGGCTGCTGTCGCGGTAGACGGCAAGCCGCTCGTTGCCGCCGGCAAGGTAGCGCGTCACGTAGTCGAGCGCCAGCTGCCGGATGAGGGCGTTGGCACGTGCCGGCGCGTCAGGGGCGCTCCAGTCGATCTCCGTCTGGAAGCGCCGCAGCGACGCCTCGCCGAGCTTCACCGCGCAGTCACCGACGCGGCAGTCCTTGAGGTCTCTGAGGTCCTCGTCGGGGATCCGCAGCTCCGCGAAGTCGGCCAGGCGCGGCGGGCTGCTGATCCGCCTGGTCACCTTGAAGCCGCCGCCCCGCTCGAAACGTTCGATGTCGCTGACCGCCTCGACGTACCGGCGCCGCGGCGCGTCGATCCACACGACGCCGAGGATGGCGACCTCCTTAGACGGGTCGGCGTCGAGCATCTTCGTCACCACCTCGCCGGCAAGGAGGCGCCGACGCTCGCCCGGCGTCAGCGCCACGGTATCGGTGAGGAACCGCTCGAGCCGCTCCGGAAAGCGAGGGGGCCCGGTCTGCGCTTCCACGACGCTGCCGGCGGGGGCCAGCGCCACCACCGCACTCGCCAGGACCGTGGCGACCCGCAACGGC
>CAYSHC010000152.1:0-3079 GCA_964430855.1 uncultured Vicinamibacteraceae bacterium | reverse complement strand
GCGACACGATCGACATGCCCGCTCCAGCCTCAGGCCACGCCGCGCAGCCCGAGCACGTCGGCCGCCTCGCGCATGAACGCGATGACGTTGGCGATGTGCTCCTCGAGCGGCAGCCCGATCTCCTCGGCGCCCCGCCGCAGGTCGTCGCGCGAGACCGCGCGGGCGAACGCCTTGTCCTTCATCCGCTTCTTCACCGATGCCACCTCGAGGTCGAGGATGCTCTTCGACGGTCGCACGAGCGCGCACGCGGTGACAAAGCCCGACATCTCGTCGCAGGCGTAGAGCACGTGCTCGAGGCGGCTTTCTCGAGGGACTCCGCTGTAGTCGGCGTGCGAGAGGATGGCGCGCACGAGCGTCTCGGCGTATCCCCGCTCCCGCAGGATGGCGGCGCCCTTGAACGGATGGTCGTCGGCCGACGGCCAGCGCTCGTAGTCGAAGTCGTGCAGCAGGGCTGTCGCGCTCCAGAGTGCCTCGTCCTCACCGAACTGCCGTGCGTAGCCGCGCACGGCCGCCTCGACGCCGAGCGCGTGCCGTCGCAGGCTCTCGCTCTGCGTGTACTCCTCGAGCAGAGCAAGCGCCTCTGCCCGATCCGGGACCCGTCCCTCGCTCACTGCCCGTCCCCCTTCCAGATCACGCCGGCGGCCGCCAGCCGTTGCGCCGCGACGATGACCGAGACCGTCTTCTCGGTCAACTCGTACCGCGGGAGGTCGCCTACCTCCACCCACCGCGCATCGCTCACGTCGTCGCTCGCCTCGAGACGCCCGCCGGCCGGGCGGCACAGGTAGTCGACGAGCACGAAGTGATAGCGCACGCGGCCGTCCTCGTCCCGCTGGATGCGGTCGAACACCTCGACGACCGGCCCCACCTCGACGATGAGCCCGGTCTCCTCCCTGAGCTCGCGCGCTGCGCCGTCCTCGAGGTGCTCGCCGACCTCGAGCGACCCGCCCGGCAGACTCCACCGGTTGGCCAGCGGCTCGTACTTCCGCTTGATCAGCACGACGCGGGAGCCGTCGAGGATGATGCCGCCCACGCCGACGATGGGTCGGGCCGGGTAGAGGCGCGACGACACGGTCAGGCCTCGCCCATCACCTTGACGACCACCCGCTTGCGACGCTGTCCGTCGAACTCGGCGTAGAAGACCTGCTCCCAGGGGCCGAGGTCGAGCTCGCCGGCGGTCACGGGCACGATGACCTGATGCCCCATGATCGTCCGCTTCAGGTGGGCGTCGGCGTTGTCCTCGCCCGTGCGGTGATGCCTGTAGTCGAGCCCCGAGGGCGCCAGCTTCTCGAGCCACTCGGCGAAGTCGTCGAGCAGGCCGTCCTCCCAGTCGTTGACGAAGACGCCGGCGGTGATGTGCATCGCCGACACGAGGGCCATGCCTTCCTTCACGCCGCTCGCCTTGACGATGCGGCGGACGTCGTCGGTGATGCGGACAAACGTCTGGCGCTGCGGGGTGTTGAACCAGAGGTAGTCGGTATGCGTCACGGCGACAGAGTACCCGGATCCGGCTCGATGGGCAGGCTCGCGTCGGCGTTGAAGTCGAGCCGCGCGCCCCGGCGGCCGCGCGACCACGCCCGGAGCCCGGCCGCCGCGATCATCGCGGCATTGTCGGTCGCCAGCGCGAGGCTCGGGGTCAGCACCGGCACGCCCCGTTGCTCGCCGCGCTGCCGCGCCTCGGCGCGCAGCGCCGAGTTTGCCGCGACGCCGCCGGCGATGCCGATGGCGCGCGCGTCGAACCACTCGGCGGCGGTGAACGTGCGGTCGAGCAGGGTCTGCACCACCACGCGCTGGAAGCTCGCGGCGATGTCGGCGATCTCGCCGGACGTCAGCGGGCGCGCGCCATCGAGCGTCAACCGCTGGATGTGCCGCCGCACCGACGTCTTGAGCCCGCTGAAGCTGAAGTCGGCCTGCCGCGCCAGGGCGCGCTCGAATCCGGCCGGCAGATGCGTGGCCGGGCCCGCCTCCCGCGCGTCGTGGGTCAGCCGCGGGACCGGAAACGCGACCGCCTGCGGGTCGCCCGTGGCCGCCACCCTATCGAGAATCGGCCCGCCAGGGTAACCGAGGCCGAGCATCTTGGCGACCTTGTCGTACGCCTCCCCGGCGGCATCGTCGCGCGTCCGCCCGACGAGCAGGTACCGCCCCGGCTCCGGGACATGGTAGAGGCTGGTATGCCCGCCCGACACGACCAGCACGACGGCAGGGGTGGGCAGCTCGCCGTGCTCGAGCGCGAGCGACTCGATGTGGCCGGCGATGTGGTGCACGGGCAGCACCTCGATGTCGTGCGCCGCGCCGAGCGCCTTGGCGAAGGCGACGCCGACGAGGAGCGAGCCGACGAGCCCCGGGCCCTGCGTCACCGCGATGGCCTCCACCTGCGCCCAGTCGGTGCCGGCGTCGGCCAGCGCGCGCTCGACGACGCCGCAGATGTCGCGCAGGTGCTGGCGCGAGGCCAGCTCCGGCACGACGCCGCCCCACGCGCGGTGGATCTCGACCTGCGAGGCCACCACGTTGGACAGCAGCCGCCAGGGTGGAGCGCCGGACGCGGCGGCCTCGACGACGGCCGCGGCCGTCTCGTCGCACGAGCTTTCGATAGCGAGGATACGCATGGGTGTCGCTTGCCGCTGTCCGCGTCCGAGGGTGAGTCCCTCCTGACCAGTGCGCGCCGAGCGGTTCACCGGAGCGGCGGCCGGCGGAGAGCGATTCGCGGTCCCCGGCAAGCGGTCCGCGGTACGCGGCCCGCGGCCTACCGATTCACCGCCAGCGTCTCCTGCTCGGCCGCGCCGAACAGCCGCGCGAGCGACTCGGTGTACGGAGCGCGGCAGACGCCCTTCTCCGTGATGATGCCCGAGATGAGCGCATGCGGCGTGACGTCGAACGCCGGGTTGTACACGCCCGCCGCCTCCGGCGCGATCTGGGTCGCGCCGACGTGCGTCACCTCCCGCCTGTCACGCTCCTCGATCGGGATGCCCGTGCCGTCGGACGTCGCCAGGTCGATCGTCGACCGCGGCGCGGCCACGTAGAAGGGGATGTCGTGCTGCCGGGCCAGGACGGCCACGGTGTAGGTGCCGATCTTGTTGGCCGT
>CAYSHC010000151.1:0-6653 GCA_964430855.1 uncultured Vicinamibacteraceae bacterium | reverse complement strand
CGCGCAGGTCGATGGCGTACGTGTCGTCCTCGTTCTGCGACACGATCCACGACAGGCGATCGCTCTGGGTGAACTCGACGAGGATGAGCTGATCGCGCTGGCTCGACGTCAGCAGCTGCGTGTACGACAGAAAGAGCCGCTCGCTGATGCGCTTGCCGATGGTCAGGCGCGCGCCCGGGTTGAGGCGGGACGACTGCTGGCTCGAGAAGTCGCCGAGCGACGGCGTGATCTGCACCGAGTCGACGCCGAGGGTCTGCTCCGCGACGCGCCCGACGTTGGCCGAGATCGGGCTTGCCAGGAGCCGGGCCGCACGTGCGGCAATCAGGTCCTGCTCGGTCTGGTTCGGCGAGCGCAGCGCGCGCAGCTCGGCGTTCTGCGGGTCGCGCACGTCGCCGAAGAGCAGCGCGAGGATGTCGACCGGGCTCAGCGGCGGGTCCGAGTTGAGATCGAAGACGAACCGGTCGGGCGTCCCCGAAACGCGGAAGACCACCCTGTAGATCTGCCCCGGCACCTGCGCGCGCGTCTCGGCCTCCACGTCGAAGAACGGCTCGATGCGCGTCGGGTTCGAGAAGTCGATCGCGCCGCGCGTGACGGTGTAGCGCTTGCCCTCGAAGAACACCTCGCCGCGCTCGATCTCCGCGCGGCCGAACAGCTGCGGCCTGTCGTACGTGCCGCGGAGGGTGAAGTCGGCCCGCGACACGAGACGGGTGGCGTTGTTCTCGATCCTGAAAGTGGACGGCGCCGTGATACGGATGTCGAAGCGCATCGGCAGCCCGCTCTGGGTGGCCTGCGCCGGCAGGCTCACCGGCTCGGCGGTCCCGCCGAACATGCTTGCGCCCGTCGTGTCAATCGGCCGGCTGAGGACCGCGTCGCGCACCTCGACCGTGCCGCTGAGCGTCGGCTGCGTGGCCGGGCCGCGCAGCGCGAGGTCGGCGTCCACGATCGAGCGGAAGCCTTCCGGATAGCGCAGGCGCATCTCGAACCCTTCCGCCGTCACGTTGAACGTCGTCGGCGTGAGGCCCTCGAAGTCGACCCGGCCGCCGAAGGTGACGGGGCCGCCGCCGACGCGTGCCGTGACGCCGTCGATGGACACGCCCGTCGTGTCGAACCGCGCCAGGCCGTTGATCGCGTCGACCGAGTGCGGAAGGCCGCCGTAGCGCAGGCGGCCGTCCTGGATGAGTGCGGTGCCCGACAGCACGGGGGCGTCCATCGTACCCTGCAGCTCGGCCTGGACCTCCGCGACGCCGCCCGCGCGCACGTCACGCAGGAAGCCCTGGAGCAGTCCCAGGTTCGCATCGCCGAGCAGCCGCAGGCTGATCGCGCCGCTGCTGAGGGTCGCGCCGCCGGCCATCTCGATGCTCGTGCCCTCGCCGACGAGGCGCAGTCTGTCGATCGCGACCTGGTCGTCGGCCATCGTGAACCGCAGCGGGCCGTCGTTGGCGATGGGGTAGTCGAACAGCCGGACTTCGAGCGTGTCGAACCGCACGTCGCCGCGCAGCGCCGTGTAGTCGGCGAGCGGGCCGACAAAGTGCAGCGCGCCGCTGCCCACCATCGTGGCAAACGGCGAGATGCCCGGGGCGTAGACGCGCACGTACGGGTCGAGCGACGTGTTGGCGAACGAGAACGTCAGGTCGGCGTCGTACGACTCGTCGAGCCGCATGCGCCCGGCACCCGACACCGCGAGGCGCGACGACGCGGTCTCGAACTGCTCGATGAACATCTGCTGGTCGCGGATGCTGAGGCGGCCGGTCACCTGGCCGATGCCTTCGTCGGCGAGGTAGAGGTCGTCGACGTTTATGCGCACGTCGTAGCGCGGCGCGCTGAACTGGCCGCTGCCGCCTGCGCTGAAGCGGAGGGTGCCGGTTAGGGGCACCCCCTCGAACGTGAGGGCGCGTACCGTTTCGACGGGGATGCCGCTGCCATCCACGGCAAAGCTGTAGGTACCCGCCCACGCGACGTGCGCGGCCCCGGTCACGCGGCCGACGTCCTTGCGGATCTCGATCGCGTCGAGGCGCACGCCGTCGCCCTCGAAGCGCAGGCTGGCCGTGGCGGTGTCGAAGGGCTCGCCGTAGGCCGTGCCGTCGGCGATGGTCATGCGGCCGAACCCGTACAGCTCCTGGTACTTCCCGTACACGTGGAAGTCGCCGGAAAGCGCGCCGTCCACGCGATAGTCGTCGATGCCGAACGCGTGGCGCAGGTCGACCACCGGCCAGCCGAGCGCCTGGATGCGCGCGTCGATCTCCTCGCCGCCGTCACGCCGCGGGAACCCGAGCGCGAACCGGCCGTTGACGACCATCCGCGCGTCGTCCTGCTCGACCTCGGCGTCGCTGATGTCGACGTAGGCGTTCTCGATGGCCAGCGTGCCCGCGGCGCTGCCCCAGCGGACGCCCCATGCCCGCAGGTCGTCGCCGCGGAACGTGCCGTCGATGCGCGGCGCGCGGAAGGCGCCCGTCATCGTGCCGTCGAAGGTCCCCGTGCCGCCAACCTCGATCGGCCGTGTCGGCGAGCCGACGGCGGTCATGATGCCGGCCAGCAGCCTGTCGCTTTCCTGCCAGTCGCGGCTGGTGACGTGGAACGGCAGCGACGAGCGGTCGCCATAGGCCGTCTCGCCCGAGAACTCGACGTATGTCTCCGGCGTCGCCGCGTAGCCGCGCGCGATGCGCAACCAGGTGCCGTCGTACGTGTAGACGACCTCGCCGGCGATTGGCACCTCGCCGAGCGGCGCCTCGCGGTCGAGGCTGCCCTCGCGCCGCACGGCGGCGGGCAGTCCCGTCAGGTCGCGGCCCTGCATCGCCAGGCCCTCGGGCGCGTCGACGACGATCTCGCCGCCGCCCGTGCGCTCGGCGAAGCGGCCCGTCGGGAACTCGAGCAGGTTGGTGCCGGACGCCCGGCCGCGCAGGCGCATGCCGTCGAGCTCCAGCGTGTCGGTGAGCTGCCGCAGGTCGACGTCCCTGTAGGTCGTCTCGAGCCGCTGCTCCGACTGTCCGCCGCCGAGCGGCGCCATGCGATAGGCGATGTCGAGCGTGCCGCCGTAGAAGTCCGCGTGCGTGTCGGTGATGTCGAGCTCGTCGCGGTCCCACAGGAGTGACCCGCGCAGCCGCCCGAAGCGGAACCGGTTCAGCCCGGCCTCCGTGCTGGTGAAGGTGCCGCGCAGTTCGCGGAACTCGCGGTCGAGCGAGAAGCGCCCGCGGAACGTCCCGTCGCCGCTGAGCGTGAAGTCGCGGCCCGCGAAGAAGATCTCGCGCATGCGCGGGAAGTGCACGTCCGAGACCAGGTCGTAGTGCTGCTGCGGCCAGCGCCCCATGTTCACCTCGCCGGTGCCGGTCGTGGTGGCGCCGTCGGTCTCGATGGTGAGGGGATCGAGCGTGAGCAGGCCGCCGTCGATGGTGAAGCTGGCCTGGAAGTGCGTCCACATCGGCTCGAACGCCTGGATGCGCACTTCGCCGTCGCGGAACGCCACGTGGCCGCGATAGGTGTCCGCCCTGGCGATCGTCAGGTCCAGCGCGCCCGTCTCGATGCTCCACGGGAGGCCGTGGTCGAAATAGCGCACGTGGCCGCCCGTGCCGGTGAACTGCCGCATCGTCGTCACGAAGCGGCGCGGACCGGACGAGGGCGCGGGCCGGGGGATATGCGGGAAGTTGTGGCGGCCGTCCGGGAAGGTCTCGATGACCATGTCCCAGTCGACCATGTGGACCTCCTCGATCACCAGCTCGCCGGTGACGATGGACCACCAGGGCATGTCGAGCTCGATGGATCGGGCCCGGAGGAAGGGCGTGGCCTCGGGCGTGAGGCCCTCGATCACGAGGTCCTCGACGACGAACGTGCCGGAGAGGAGGCGGACGGAGAGACGGCCGATGTGGAGCGGCCGCCTGAGCAGACGGCTCCCCTCGTGCTCGGCGCGTGCCCGCAGCGACGGGCCGAGGTCGATGGCAAACACCGACACGAATGCCGCGGCCACCAGCGCGACGACCACCGCGACCGTGACGCGGCCGGTCGTCCAGGCCGCGCGGCCGAAGCGGCGCCACAGGGGCCGGTGCGGCCCGGACGGCGCAGCCGGCGGTGACGGTTGTCCGCCCGGCGGTGACGACGTCGGGGCCGGCGTCGGCTGCTCCGTCACGCTACTCCACCGTCACCAGCAGCCGCCCGGCCTCGACGGACTCGCCTTCGGTGACGCTGACGTCCACGACCGTACCGGCGCGACTGGCCGACAACTCGTTCTCCATCTTCATGGCTTCGACGACGACGAGCGGGGTGCGCGCGTCGACGGCCTGGCCAGGTGTCACCAGCACCCGCACCACGCGGCCGGGCATCGGCGCCACCAGCCGCTGTGGGCCGGCAGCGGCGCTGCCGCTGGCCTGTGGGCCCGCAGACCGTCCGTTGACGACGGTGGTCACGCGCACGCCGTCCACGCTCACGACGCGCTCGCCGGCCTGTCCCCTTTCGACGCGCACGCGACGCGTCGAGCCGTCGGCCAGCCTGATGCTGAGGTCGCCGTCGCCCAGGCGGCGGACGTCGGCCTCGACGAGGTGGTCGTCCACCTCGATGCGGAACCGGTCGGCGGCGAGGCGGGTGACGGCGACGGTGCGCACCTGTCCGGCGTGCCCGATGGATGTGCGCATCCGGAACAGTTTACCGAAGGGGACCGGAGGAGGAGACGGACGCAGTAAGGGAGGAACGAGAAGACGGGGGAGGGAGGGCGCTAGCCTGGCCTGCGGGCGTCCTGGCGGGCGGCGCGGGCCCAGCCCGAGAGGGTCCCGCGCGCGGCGTCGCTCCTGTCGCGGTCTCGCGCGGCGAACCACTGGTCGATCGCCGTCGCGGCGATGGCCAGCCGGACCGTGTCGGCGTCGGGCTCCACAAACGACGCGTCGGCGCGGGCCGCGAGCTCGGCGTCGAGGAACGTCGTGTCGACGGCGCCGCGCACGAAGGCCTCGTGCTGGAGCATCCAGCGGAAAAACGGCAGCGTCGTCTCGATGCCCCCGACGTGGTACTCGTCGAGCGCCCGCAGCATCCG
Source organism: uncultured Vicinamibacteraceae bacterium (assembly GCA_964430855.1). GTDB lineage: Bacteria > Acidobacteriota > Vicinamibacteria > Vicinamibacterales > Vicinamibacteraceae > JAEZDP01. Next base: position 1,642 of record CAYSHC010000151.1, on the reverse strand, counting down.
CCGGCGCGCGGAATCGCGCGTCTCGCCCCACGCGACGAGCTTCGACAGCAGCGAGTCGTAGTGGACCGGGACGGTGAACCCGGTGGCCACGCCGCTGTCGTCGCGCACGCCGGGCCCGGACGGCACGCGGAGGCTGGTGATGCGCCCCGGGCACGGCAGGAACCCGCGGTCCGGATCCTCGGCGTAGACGCGGCACTCGATCGCGTGCCCGCGCGGGGTCATGGCCTGCTCCCGCGTCAGCGTGAGCGGCTCGCCGTCAGCGAGCCGCAGCTGCCACTGCACGAGGTCGACGCCCGTCACCATCTCGGTGACCGGATGCTCCACCTGGAGCCGCGTGTTCATCTCGAGGAAGTAGAAGGCGCCGTCGGCGTCGACGAGGAACTCGATGGTGCCGGCGTTCACGTAGCCCACGGTGCGGGCGATCGCCTCGGCGGCGTCGGCCAGGGCCTGCCTGAGCGCCGGCGTCACCGACGGCGAGGGCGACTCCTCGATGACCTTCTGGTGCCGGCGCTGCACCGAGCACTCACGCTCGACAAACGGCACGACGGCACCATGGGCGTCGGCGAGCACCTGCACCTCGACGTGACGTGGCGAGACCAGCCGGCGCTCGAAATACACGGCGGCGTCGCCGAAGGCCGTGAGGGCCTCCGAGCGTGCGCGGTGCACCGCGGCAACAAGATCCGCGGCGTCGCGGACGGTGCGCATGCCCTTGCCACCGCCGCCGGCGACGGCCTTCACCATCAAGGGATAGCCCACCGCATCCGCCTGATGCTGCACCTCGGCGTCGTCAACGTGCGGCCCGAGGGGGCGCTCGGTGCCCGGCACCACGGGCACGCCGGCCGCGACAGCGGCGTCGCGCGCGGTCGTCTTGCGGCCCATGCGGTCGATGACCTCGGCGGTGGGACCGACAAACGTCAGGCCGGCGTCGGTGCAGGCACGCGCGAACGCGGCGTTCTCGGCGAGGAACCCGTAACCCGGATGGACCGCGTCGGCCCCGGCCGCCCGTGCGACGTCCAAGAGCGCGCCGATGTTGAGGTAGGTGTCCGACGGCGCGTCGCCGGGCAGCGGCCACGCCTCGTCGGCCGCCAGCACGTGCGGCGCTTCGCGGTCGGCATCGGCATACACGGCCACCGTGGGCAGGCCGCGCTCACGCGCCGCCCGCGCGATGCGCACGGCGATCTCGCCCCGGTTTGCAATCAGCAGCTTACGCATATGGCACGCCCGCCGTCATCCTCGTCCTCCCCCTCCTGCCTCCTTCCTCCGTTCCCGTTCCCCTTTGTCCTCCTCCGCTCCTCAGAGGGGAATATTCCCGTGCTTCTTTGCCGGCATCGTCACGCGCTTGGTCCGCAGCCGCTCGAGCGCACGCGCGATCCGGGCGCGGGTCTCGCGCGGGCGGATGACGGCGTCGACGAAGCCGCGGCTCGCGGCGACGTACGGGTTGGCGAGCTTCTCGCGGAACTCCTCGACCCGTGCCGCCCGCGCGGCCTCGGGGTCGTCGGCCTGCTCGAGCTCGCGGCGGTACAGCACGTTCACCGCGCCTTCCGGGCCCATTACCGCGATCTCGGCGCTCGGCCACGCGAGGTTCACGTCGGTGCGCAGGTGCTTGCTCGCCATGACGCAGTAGGCGCCGCCGTAGGCCTTG
>CAYSHC010000150.1:0-7067 GCA_964430855.1 uncultured Vicinamibacteraceae bacterium | reverse complement strand
CGGCAGCACGTGCGGCATCACGAACTGGAGCACGGCCCGCTCGATCGGGCTGCGGTTCGCGAACCGCTCGTCGTCGCCGGGGAAGCGGCGGACGAACGCGTCGGAGCGCCAGCCGAAGATCGCCGAGGCCTGCACGCGGTCGCTGTCCGGGTCGTAGCGGAAGCACTCGTAGCGCGTGACGCACTCGGCGGCCACCGAGGCCAGCTGCGCCTCGAGACGCGCGGCCGTGAACGCCTCGCTGCGCAGGCGGCCGCCGCCGATGGCGCCGCGTCCGATCGCGAAGTACATGCGCGGATCGTCGAAGCTGGCGATGCGATCCTTCTCGATCTCGTCGAGCGACCACGCACGCCCCGCGACGCGGTGCCGCCTGGCGTCGAACGCGCCGGGGATCTGCCTGATGCTGTTGCTCGGGTACGCCTCGGCACGCCCGCGAATCGGGTAGGCGTCAATCACCGTCCGCAGGACGAGGGCGTTGTAGGCGTTCAGCCAGAAGGCGGCCTGCGCCTCGCGCGACCAGCCTTCGAGGGCCGCCGGCGGCACGTCGAGCCCGCTGATGTACCTGTCGAGCCGCGCGCGCTCCGATCGCAGCGCGCGGTAGTACACGAGGCCTTCGCGGACGTACAGGTCGAGAATGGCGTCGAGCGGGGCGTGAATGCCGAGGTCGCGCGGCGCGACCGGGGCCTGCGCGCCAAGCCGCGGCGCCTGGAGCAGCAGGGCCGACGCGACGCCGGCCATCAGCAGGGCAGCGAGACGGAACGAGGACACGCGCGACACTCTACAGGGCTTCAGCGCGGCGATCCATCGCCGAACTCGCGCGAGAGCCAGCGCGCGAGGGCATCCGAGAACGCCACGGGATGCTCGAGGTTGGCCAGGTGGCCGGCCTGCGGGATCGTGACGAGCGTCGCGTCGCGGACGCCATCGGCGATCGTGCGGGCCAGCGCGGGCGGGGTCAACGCGTCCTCCTCGCCGACGATGACGAGCGTCGGGCAGTCGATGGTCGGCAGGGTCGGACGCGAATCGGGGCGCGTGCGGAGCGCCTCGAGCGCGTCGATGATCCCGTCCGCGGTACTCGCCTCGATCATCGCGCGCACCTCCGTCGCCAGGTGCGGGTTGGTCGTCTGCGTCGTCGACCCGAGCAGGCCCGGGACCATGGCGTCGGCGATGGCCCCGGGTCCGTCCTCGCGTGCCGTCGCCTGGAGCGTCCGGCGGCGCGCCCGGGCCTCGTCCGAGTCGGGGTCGGCGCGCGTGTCGGCCAGCACGAGCCCGCGCACGAGCGCCGGGCGCTGCCGCCAGCACTCGAAGGCGATGTAGCCACCCATCGACAGGCCGGCGATGATGGCCGGCGTCCCGCCGGCGGCCGCCTCGACGAGCGCGAGCACGTCACTCGCGTGGTCGCGCACGTGCCGCGCCGGCGCCTCGCTCGCGCGTGGCGAACGGTGGAAGCCGCTCAGGTCGGGCGCCAGCACCCGCCAGCCCGGCGGCATGTTCCGCAGTTGCGGGGCCCACATCCCCGCGTGCAGCGGGAACGCATGCACGAGGACGATCGGGGTGCCGCTGCCCTCGTCCACATAGGTCAGCCGGCGGCCGGCATGTTCGAAGGCCTTCACCGAGGACATGCGGCAAGCATACCGGAGGGCGTGAGGCCCGCGCGCCACGCGACGCCAGCCGGAGCGTGGCGGGTATCATGCCTCCGTGAAGCCGCTCGCCACGTGGGTCGCCCTCTGCGGCTGGATCCTGATCTTCCTGGTACAGGCCTCGCCCGTACGGCTGACCAACAGCGACGAGCACGTCGCGATGGCGCTCAACCTCGCCCACGGCGGCGGCCCGGCGTTCACCGACGAGGAGTTCGCGGCCGTGGACGCCGCCCTTGGTGCCCAGCCGCCGCTCAGCGCCGGGCTGGTGGCCCCCGAGTGGAAGGGCCGCGACGGCCAGCAGGACATGCCGCACTTCTGGCTCTACGCCGCGCTGGCGGTACCCGGCATCTGGGTGACGCAGGCCGCCGGCATCGATCCGCTGTGGGCCTTCGTCGCGCTGAACGCGCTGCTGCTCGTCGCGCTCGCGGGCGCCGTGGCGGTCACCGGCGGCGCTGCGTGGACGGCGCTCCTGCTCCTCGGGCCCATTGTCTGGTGGATCGACAAGCCGTCGGCCGACGTCCTCCTCTACACGAGCGTGGCGTCCGCCCTGCTGCTGTGGCCTCGCTGGCCGAGTGTCGCGCTGGTGCTGCTGGCCGTGGCCGCCTGCCAGAATCCGGCCTTCATCCTCGTCGTCGCGCTGTTTGCCGTCTGGGGATCGATAGAGCGGCCGGCCCGCCTGCTGTGCCCGCGGTGGCGGACGGCGCTCGCCCTGGCGACCCTGATGACGCTGCTGTCGCCGGCCTACTACCTCTGGCACCTGGGCATACCGTCGCCGCTGACAGCGGCCGCGCCCCGGCGCTTCCCTGGCGTGCTCGAGCTGCTCTTCCCGCTGACCGACGTCAACATGGGGCTCGTCGCGCGCTATCCGCCGTTCGTGCTGGCGGTGGGCGTCGCCACGTACCTGCTGGCGCGTCACGAACTCGTGCGGCTGCGCGAGCCGTTCGTCGCCACCACCGCCCTGGCCGCGCTCGCCCTGCTGTACGTCGTCAGCCAGCCGCTCGACCAGAACCACGGCGGCAGCCCCGACCTGAGCCGGTACGGGCTGTGGCTGATGCCGCTGGCCGTGCCGCTGTTTGCACAGGCCGCCACCAGCCCGCGCCGCGCGACCCGCCTCGCCGGCACTGCCCTGCTGGTGCTGGCCGCGTCCTGGACGCTCGTCGCGTTCCGGCCGGCGCGCCCGGAGCGCTTCCTGGAGCCCACGCCGCTGGCCGAGTGGCTGTGGACGCGCCATCCGATGTGGAACAACCCGCGGGCCGAGTCGTTCGCCGAGCGCGTCTCGCGCCAGCGCCCGCCGCTCATCCCGACGGCCACGCCGAACTGCGAGAAGGTGCTGCTCTACGAAGGCGAATGGCCGGCGCACTGCCTGCCGCTGGGCCAGCCACCCGAGGTCTGCCGCGAGCCGTCACGCTTCTGCTACGCCAATCGCACGGCCACGGGCTCGGGCTACCTGTTTGTCGACGCGGGCACCGCCGTCGGCGCGGCCGCCGTCCGGGCCGAGCGGACGTGGACGCGCGAGACGCCCGCGGTCGCCACGCTGCGCCAGCTCGTGGCCGGCCTGACGGCCGGCGCCCCCGAGGACCACGGCTCGCCGATGTCGATCCGGGCGGTCTGGAACGTGGGCTGGGCGCAGCCGTGGTCCAGCGGCGAGCGGACGGTGGTCTACGTGCGGCACACGCGGGCCGACTCGCAGATAGGCGTACGCACACGCGTGCCGATGACGGCGCGCGTGGTCGACCTCGGCCGGCAGGTGGACGTGGCGACCTATCCCATCGATGCCGACACGGACAAGCCTGCCGTGGTGCCGCTGCCCGACGGCGCCACCGACGTGGCGGTGGTCTTCCAGCCCCGGTAGACGGCGCGATCAGCCCTGCGGGCGTGTGGCCTCGGCGGAGGCGTCGGACGCGGTGTCGAACCGGGCGCCGTCAGCGATCCAGCGTCGCAGGATCTCGATCTGCTCGGGCGTGAGGGGGTCGGCGTCGAGCGGCATCTGGTCCTCGCCGTCGAGCCCGAGAACGCGCCGCATGATGAGGCTCTGCTCGGGGTCGCCCGGCCGGAAGAGCGGCCCCGACTTGCCGCCCGCCTTCAGTGCCTCGACGCTGTCCATGCGCAGCCGACCCTTGACCTTGTCCGGGCCGTGGCACTCGACACAGGTCGTGCGGATCAGCGGCATGACGTCGCGCGCGAAGCTCACGGCCTGCGCGTGAGGCTGTTCGCTGGTCGGCGCGCCAGATTCCTGACTCGCCACGTCAGCCTGCCCGCGTGCCGGCGGATCGGCGCTCTCGCTGGCCGGTGCCACTGCCGGTCGGCTGGCCGGCTCCTCCGCGGGGCCGCTCGTCGGATCGAGCTGTCGGCGGCTCGGCAGGCCCGCCGGGTCGTTCATCGGCCGCTCCCCCTCCAGGTTCGCCGCGGCCCGCGTGTCTCCATCTGGCTCGGACGCGGCGGGGCGTGATGGCTCGACGGGTTCGGTACTCGCAGGCGGCGACGTCGGCGGCTCGTCGGCCGGCGGCGTCAGCGCCTCGGGCGACGGGGCCGTCGCTTGTGCGACGGCCGGTGCAGGCTTCCTGTTCCACGGCAGGACGCTCGTGACGTACGTCGAGCCGTAGACGAGTTGTCCGCCGTAGTGCCCCGTCGCGCCGACGGCGGCGCCGGTCGCGAGAAAGAGCCCGAGGTAGGCAGGCGCTGCCCACGCGGCACCGCTGCGTGCGGCCCGGGCGGCGATCCACGTGACGACGCCGACGGCAAGGACAGTCCACCCCGCCACCTGATGGCGCGACAGGATCTGCGCCGACTCTCCCGTGATCGACTGATGGCCGGCGTTGAGCGTCCCGAGCCAGACGGCCAGTGCGCCCCCTGCCAGCCCCGCGGTCAGGCAGAACAGGCCGACGTCGCTCGGCACCCGCCGGCCGCGCAGCCGACGGGCGATTTCGACAGCCGCCCCTGCCAGGAGCAGGCCAATCGGGAAATGCACGATGAACGGGTGCGTCCGGCCAAGCAGCACCCAGCCCCACCAGGGGTCTGCCGGCTCGGACGACGGACCTTGCGCCGCTGCGGCGGCCGGCCCGGCCGCCAGCAGGGCGACGAGGAGCAGCCTCAATGTCGTCGGTCGGAACATCGCTCGGAAAGGTCGTGAGTGTAGCAGAGGGTCGCGCCCGCTCATCGCGACAGGATACGATCCAGAGCGTGACTCGCCTGGCCCTGTACGCGTGGACGGTACTCGCCTACAACCTGGGCGTGATCCTGTGGGGCGCCTACGTCCGCGCGACGGGGTCCGGCGCCGGCTGCGGCAGCCATTGGCCCCTCTGTGACGGCCAGCTCGTGCCGACAACACCGAGCGTGGCGATGCTCATCGAGTACTCGCACCGGGTGACGAGCGGGCTGGCCCTCATCAGTGTCGTGGTGCTGCTGTGGTGGACGCGCCGCGAGCGGCCCGCCGGCCACGCCGCACGCCGCGCCGCGGGCTGGACGGTCGTCTTCATGCTGCTCGAGGCGGCCGTCGGCGCCGGCCTGGTGCTCTTCGAGCTCGTGGCCGACAACGCGACGATGGCCCGCGCATTGTTCATGGCCGTCCACCTCGCCAACACGTTCGTACTGGTGGCCTGGCTGACGCTGACGGCCTGGTGGCTCTCGGACGGCCCCGTGCCATCCCTGCGCGCCGCGCCGTCCCGCACGGCGATGGCCGCCCTGCTGGCCGCCGGACTGATGCTCGTCGGCATCAGCGGCGCCGTGGCCGCGCTGGGCGACACGCTCTTCCCTGCCCGTTCGCTCGGCGAGGCGCTTGCCGCCGACCTGTCGGCGACCTCGCACCTGCTGATCAGGCTGCGCATCTGGCATCCTGCGCTGGCCATCGCCGTGGCGGTCGTGCTCGCGGCCGCGGCGCCGTGGCTGTCGACGACGTACGCCGCCGGCCGGCTGCGCGGGCTCGGCCGCCTGGTGGCGGGCCTGGCGCTGACGCAGCTCGCGGTCGGCTTCATCAACGTCCTGCTGCTCGCTCCGGTCGCCATGCAGCTCGTCCACCTGCTCGTGGCCGACCTGCTCTGGATCGCCTTCGTCCTGCACGCCACCAGCGTGCTGCCTGCGCGGCGCCTCGCTGGCAGCGAGGCGGTGGCCGCGCCGGCCACGGGCCCGGCGGTGCCTGCCGACGGCCCCGTCAGGGCGCGCTGAAGGTGTCGCACTCCTCGACGCTGCCGGCCTGGAGGCCACGCCGCAGCCACTCCACGCGCTGCGCCGCGCTGCCGTGGGTGAACGTCTCCGGCCGCACGCGTCCCTGCGCCTGGGTCTGAATCGCGTCGTCGCCGATGGCCGCGGCGGCGCGCAGCCCGTCCTCGACGTCGCCTGGCTCGAGGAGGTTGCGCCGCGCGGTCGTGCCGCCCCAGAGGCCGGCCAGGCAGTCGGCCTGGAGCTCCATGCGCACCGAGAGCGCGTTGGCCTGCCCCGGCCGCGCCTGCTGGAGCTGACGGACCTGCCGCTCGATGCCGAGCAGGTTCTGGACGTGGTGTCCGAACTCGTGGGCGATGACATACGCCTGCGCGAATTCGCCGGGCGCGCCGAACCGCTGCGCGAGCTGGTCGAAGAACTCGAGGTCGAGGTAGACCTTGCTGTCGGCCGGGCAATAGAAGGGCCCCATCGCGCTCTGGCCAAGGCCGCACGCCGACTCGGTGGCACCGCGGAAAAGGACGAGCTGGGCCTCACGGTAGCGATTGCCCAGCAGCTTCGGCCAGGTCGCCTGCACGTCGTCGAGCACGAACGACACGAAGTCGACGCGCGCCTCTTCCTCGGGCGTCGTCTCGAGGGGGCCGTCACGCACCTCGGCCTGTTCGAGCGCGCCCTGCTGCATCAGCGGCGAGAGCAGGTCCTGACCGGTAATCAGGCTGAGGACAAACAGCACGAGCACGCCGCCGATGCCGAGCGGCAGGCCGCGCGAGACGATGCGCGAACCTCGACGGTCTTCGAGGTTGCGGCTCCGGGGACCAGGGGACCAGCGCATGGGCGCGACGACTCCTTCCGGGTGACCGGTCGGGCCCGTCGACATCGCCCACGCGCGTCACCACCACGAGCGTACACCGGGTGCGGATCGAGGGGCAGAACTTCCCGGGCCGCTGGATCGTCTGACCCTCTGTGACACGACGTGACGGGCGGGCGGCAGGCTGCCGCACCCGCATCATCATTCATTCCGTACAGATCCCCGCGTACTGCCCCACATCCACGGCCTCGGCCGTGTCCTGAGTCATCCGCCCTCTTTTCAGTGACGGCGGGCTCCGCCGCCCCTCACGTCCTGTCACGCATCCCGCGGGCAGCCGTATGATGGGGCATGCCCCCCGTCAACGGACTGCATCACGTCACCGCGATCTCCGGCCCTGCCCAGGAGAACCTCGACTTCTACGCCGGCATGCTGGGCATGCGCCTCGTGAAGAAGAGCGTGAACCAGGACGACCC
>CAYSHC010000149.1:0-7147 GCA_964430855.1 uncultured Vicinamibacteraceae bacterium | reverse complement strand
CGGATCGAGGAAGCGGATGGTCGCCGGGTAGCCCTTGAGCGCCTTGAAGATGCCGAAGAAGTCCTCGCGCTGGTACGGCAGCAGCTTGGCCAGCGCGGCCTCGCGCGCCTCGCGCGTCTCGGCGAGGATCATCTCGCGCATCGCGTCGATGCGCTCGCCCTCGAAGAACATGTGCTCGGTACGCGTCAGGCCGATGCCCTTCGCACCGAATGCGATCGCGTTGCGCGTCTGCTCCGGCGTGTCGGCGTTGGTGCGCACCGACATGCGCGTCGCCTGCTCGCACCACTTCATCAGCTGCACGAAGTTCTTGTACGTGCGGCTCCGCTTGGCCACCGGGTCGTTGGCGAGCAGGCCCTGGATGACCTCCGACGCCCCCGTCTCGATGCGGCCGGCGTAGACCTCGCCGGCCGTGCCGTCAATCGACAGCCAGTCGCCTTCCTTGAAGGTGCGGCCGTTCACGCTGAGGGCGCGCTTCGCGTAGTCGATCTGGAGGGCCGAGGCGCCGCAGACGCACACCTTGCCCATCTGCCGGGCCACGAGCGCGGCGTGCGAGCTGACGCCGCCGCGCGCGGTGAGGATGCCCTCGGCGGCGATCATGCCGCGCAGGTCCTCGGGCGAGGTCTCGACACGGACGAGCAGCACCTTGCGGCCCGCTTCGGCGGCGGCGACGGCACGGTCGGCGTTGAAGAAGATCTCGCCCGACGCCGCGCCCGGACCGGCGGGCAGGCCCCTGGCGATGACCTCCGCCTTCGCGACCGCGGCGCGGTCGAACACCGGCGCGAGCACCTGGTCGAGCTGATCGGCCGGCACGCGCTGGACGGCGGTCTCCCAGTCGATCAGGCCCTCCTTCACCATCTCCACGGCGATCCGGACGGCCGCGACGCCGGTCCGCTTGCCGTTGCGCGTCTGCAGCATGTAGACGGTGCCGTCCTGGATGGTGAACTCGAAGTCCTGCATGTCCTTGAAGTGCGCCTCGAGCACCTTGCGAATGCGCTCGAGCTCCTTCAGCGACTTCGGCTGGCGCTGCGCCAGCTTCGCCACCGGCTCCGGCGTGCGCACGCCGGCGACCACGTCCTCGCCCTGCGCGTTCATAAGGAACTCGCCGTAGAACACCTTCTCGCCGGTCGCGGGGTCGCGCGTGAACGCGACACCGGAGCCCGACTGGTCGCCGGTGTTGCCAAACACCATCGCCTGCACGTTGACGGCCGTGCCCCACTCCGACGGGATGTTGTACTTGCGGCGGTAGACCACCGCGCGGTCGTTCATCCAGGAGCCGAACACCGCGCCGACGGCGCCCTGCAGCTGCTCCCACGGATCGGTCGGGAACGCCTTGCCGGTGCGATCGAGCACGAGCTTCTTGAAGCGCTCGATGATCGCCTTGAGGTCGTCGGCGGTCAGCACCGTGTCGTCGGCGTCGTGGCTGCCGTACACCTCGTCCTTGTACGCCTCGATCACGGCCTCGAACGGCTCGTGGTCCTCACCCGGCCGCTTCTGCACGCCGAGGACGACGTCGCCGTACATCTGGATGAACCGGCGGTAGCAGTCCCACGCGAAGCGCGGGTTGCCGGTCGCCCGCTCGAGGGCGAGCACGGTGTCGTCGTTCAGGCCCAGGTTCAGGATGGTGTCCATCATGCCCGGCATGGAGTCGCGGGCGCCGGACCGGACAGCGAGCAGCAGCGGGAAGTTCTTCGCGTCGCCGAACCGGTAGCCCATGATCCGCTCGATCTTGGCCACGCCGGCGCGGATCTGCGCGTCGAGCGCCGCCGGGTACTTCCGGCCGTGCTTGTAGTAGTACGTGCAGACCTCGGTCGTGATCGTGAAGCCTGGAGGCACGGGCAGGCCGATGCGCGCCATCTCGGCAAGGTTCGCGCCCTTGCCGCCGAGCAGCGCCTTCATCGAGCCGTTGCCGTCGGCCTTGCCGGCTCCCCAGCTGTAGACGTACTTCTCGGCGCGCCCGCGTCCGGCTGCCGTCCGGGCGGCCTTCTTCGTCGCCGTCTTCGTCGTCCGCCGGGCGGCCTTCGACGCCGCGGCCTTCGCGGGGCGGGCGGTGCGGGCGGAACGGGCGGACTTCGCGGGGCGCGCGGAACGCGCGGCCCTCACTGAGCGCTTCGGGGCGCGTGCTGCTTTCTTGGCCATGAACGCTATGACTCCTTCGAGGCGTGGGTAAGGCGGGAAACGCTAGGCCGGCGTTCCCGCAATCTGCGACAGGTCGGCGATGTCGAGGACGGCATCGCGCAGTGCCGCAAGCAGTGTCAGGCGAGCCTGACGCAGCGCCGGGTCGTCCACCATCACGAACACCTCGGCGAAGAACCGATCAACGGACGGGCGCAGCGCGGCGATCTCGCCGAGCGCCTCGCGGTACCGGCCCCCGGCCGCCGCGGCGGCGATGGCCGCCTGGCGCTCGGCCAGCGCGTCGGCCAGGGCCTGCTCGGCGGGCTCCACGAGCCCGGCCCGCAGCGCCGCCCCATCATAGCTGCTTGCCGCCGCACGCGGTACGTCCTTGACGATGTTGGTGGCGCGCTTGAAGAGGACGGCCAGCGCCGTGAAGTCGTCGCTGGCGCGCACGTCGCGGAGCGCCTCGAGGCGGCGCCGGCGATCGAGCGGCGCCACCACCGACAGCGGCGTCCCCTCCGGCAGCACCGCGTTGATCTCGTCGGCCGCGTAGCCACGCCGTTCGAACAGGGAGCGGAGGCGCTCGACGAAGAAGCTCTCGAGCGCCGCGCGCGCCTCCTCGCTCAGCGAGAGCGCGGCCGTGTCGGGCTGCGCCCCGTAGCGCGCCAGCGCCTGCTCGACGAGGCTCCCAAGGTTGACGGCCGCGTCGACGCCTGTCACCTCCGGCAGGTCGACGAGCACCTTGACGAGCCCCTGGGCCTGGCGGCGCAGCGCGAACGGGTCGCGGGTGCCCGTGGGCACCTCGCCGGCCAGGAACAGCCCGACAACCGAATCGAGCTTGTCGGCCACGGCGAGTCCCGCCCCGACGGCGCCGGCGCCGCGGAGCTGCTCGGCCGACGGCCCGGCCTGCGCGTCGACGCCGATCGGCTGGTACTGGTGGTAGATCGCCGTGGCGACCGGCTCGGGCAGGCCCTCGGCGCGCGCGTACACGCCGCCCATCACGCCCTGCAGCTCGGAGAGCTCGCGCACCATGTCGGTGGTGAGGTCGGCCTTGGCCAGCCGTCCCGCGCGCGCCGCATCGTCGCGCGCCTCGGCGCGCCCGAAGGCCTCCGCCACAATCCAGGCGGTCAGGGCCTCGAGCCGCTCGGCCTTGGCCCTGTACGACCCGAGCCGCTTGTGAAACAGCACCGTGTCGAGCCGTGGCAGCCGCGACTCGAGCGGCTGGCGGCGGTCGGTGTCCCAGAAGAACTGCGCGTCGCGCAGCCGCGCCGTGAGGACGCGCTCGGCGTTGGTCGCGATCTTCTGCGGCTGCTCCACCTCGATGTTGGTGACCGCGAGGAACGCGGGCATCAGCTTCTGGTCCGCGTCCACCACCGGGAAGTAGTGCTGGTGGTGGATCATCGTCGTCGTCAGCACTTCCTCGGGCAGCGAGAGGAACTCGGCCGGGAAGACGCCGGCGATGACCGACGGGTATTCGACGAGGTCGGCGACCTCGTGCATCAGCGCGGGCTGTGCCGACACGCGGCCGCCGAGGCGCCGCGCATGGGCGTCGAGCTCGCGCACGATGCGCTCGTGACGCTCCTGGTGGTCGAGCACCACGAAGTGCTCGCCGAGGCGCGTGCGGTAGTCGGCGAAGTTGCGGACCTTGATGGAGCGGCCCGCGCGCCCGCTCAGGGCCAGGAACCGGTGGCCGTAGGTCAGGGCGCCCGAACGGACGTCGTTGACCGCGGCGCTGTGCGACACGTTCGAGCGTCGGATGGTGAACGGCACCACGCGGCCGCCGAACAAGAACAGCAGCCAGCGGATCGGGCGCCCGAAGGTCAGCTCGCCCTTCCCGTCATCGAGCAGCGCATCCCAGCGCATCTGCTTGGGGAACGACAGGCTCCGCAGCGTGGCGCCGAGCACGTCCGGCAGGATGTCCACGGCCGCGCGGCCCCTGTCGCGGCGCACCAGCGCCACGTGCTCGCCCTTCGGCGTCGTCACGCGCGACAGGTCGCCCACCTCGAGCCCGTGCTTGCGGGCAAAGCCCACGGCCGCGGGCGTGGGCGTGCCGTCGGGCGCAAACGCCGCCGCCACCGACGGGCCGGTGATCTGCTCCTCGAGGTCGGTCTGCCGCTCGGCGACCTTGGCCACGCGCGCGGCGAGGCGCCGCGGCGTCGCATAGGTCTCGACGGCGCTGTCGATGGGCAGGCGGAACGCCGCCAGCTGCGCGCCGAGCCGCTCGGCGAGCTGGTCGGTCAGGCCGGGCAGCCACCCGGCCGGCAGTTCCTCGCAGCCGATTTCCAACAGGAGTTCGCGATCCACGCGTGCGCTTTCCTCTCGAGCCGCGTCAGGCGCCGACAGCCGGCGCCGGCTGCGTGCCCTCCACGTAGAGCCGGGCGATGGCGACGGCCAGCTCACGCACCCGCAGGATGTAGGCCATGCGCTCGGTCACCCCGATGCCGCCGCTCGCGTCGAGCGTGTTGAACAGGTGCGAGCACTTCAGGCAGTGCTCGAGTGCCGGCAGCACCAGGCCGTCGTCGACGAGCTGCCGGGCCATCGTGTAGTGCTTGTCGAACAGGTCGCGGTTGAACGCCGCGAAGGCGCCCTCGTCGAGGCGGACGCGGCCGAACGCGTACCTGGACTGCTCGACCTCGTCGCGGAGGCGCACCTCGCCGTACGACACGCCCGGCGCCCACTCGAGGTCGTAGACGCTCGTCACCTTCTGGAGCACCATCGCGATGCGCTCGAGCCCGTAGGTCAGCTCGGCGGCAATCGGCGACAGCTCGACGCCGCCCGCCTGCTGGAAGTACGTGAACTGGGTGATCTCGAGGCCGTCGAAGAGCACCTGCCAGCCGATGCCCCAGGCGCCGAGCGTCGGCGACTCCCAGTTGTCCTCCTCGAAGCGGATGTCGTGGGCGCGCGTGTCGATGCCGCAGGCCTCGAGCGACTGGAGGTACAGGTACTGCACCTCGTCGGGCGCGGGCTTGAGGATCACCTGGAACTGGTGGTGCTTGAAGAGCCGGTTCGGATTCTCGCCGAACCGGCCGTCGGCCGGACGGCGCGACGGCTGCACGTAGGCGACGTTCCAGTGCGCGGGGCCGAGCACGCGGAGGAACGTCTCGGGGTGCATGGTGCCGGCGCCGACCTCGACGTCGAGCGGCTGCTGGAGCAGACACCCCTGCGCGGCCCAGTACTGCGACAGCTTGAAGATCAGGTCCTGGAAGGTCACGGGTTCATTTCACGCAGTACGCGCGCCGAACGCGGCTCGCGGTCCAGATGCCAGACTAGGAGCAGGCGATGCGCCGCCTGCAGTTCGGCCAGCGCCCGCGGCTGCGGCGCCACCTCGCCGAGCCGCGACGGGCTCCGCCCGGCGCAGGCCTTCAGGAACGCCAGCGCCTCGGGCGAGACCCGCACGCCGCCCTGCCCCGACGCGCACGTCGTGCAGAGGTACCAGTGCGACCGGGCCTCGAGCACCGCCCCGTCGCCAAACGGCGTCCCGCAGCGCGGGCAGGCCGTCACCGACGGGTACACGCCCTCGAGCCGCAGCAGCCAGTACTCGAAGTACCGCGCGAGCGGCCCGGCAGGCGCGCCGGCCGTGAGCGCCTCGAGCACCGCCGCGCCAAGGCGGAAGAGCCGCTCCTGGGGATCGTTGTCCGACGCCCATTCGTCGAGCAGCTCGGCGAAGTAGCTCGCGTAGGTGCAGGCCTCGCCCGGCGCCGACAGCGGCGACCGCACGGCTTCGGCGTACGTCAGGTGCACCAGTTCCCGCTGTTCGCGCTCCGTGTAGGCCGCGCGCACGTGCGTGAGCGGCTCGAGCGCCCCGGCAAAGCGCCGGCGCGACCGGCGTGCGCCGCGCGCCACTCCACGCTTCTTGCCACGGTCCCGCGTCAGCAGCACGACGATGCGATCGGATTCCCCGAGCGCGTACGTGCGCAGCACGAGCGCGTCGCCGGTGTAGAGCGGCATGCGACCCCGATGATTCTAGCAGCAAAGGCGCGATTCCCGTGGAGCCACGACTGGCACGAGTCCTGAACGCCGCCGGTCCGTCACGCGAGGTAGCTCAGGAACACGGTGCCCAGCCCCAGGAAGGCGAGGAAGCCGAAGACGTCGGTGAGCGTCGTGATGAACACCGACGAGGCCAGGGCCGGGTCGACCTTCATCGCCCGGAGGCCGAGCGGCACCAGCGTGCCGGCCGTCGCCGCGATGAACATGTTGATGATCATCGCCAGGCCGAGAATGAGCCCGAGCCAGGGATCCCCCTGGAGCAGCCACGCGCCGAGCGCCGCGACGGCGCCGAGGCCGACGCCGTTGCCGATGCCCACGAGGCCCTCCTTGAGCAGCACCTTGCGGGAGTTGGCCATGTTCAGCTCGCCGAGCGCGAGCCCGCGGACGATCACCGTCAGCGTCTGCGTGCTCGCGTTGCCGCCCATGCCGGCGACGATGGGCATGAACACCGCGAGCGCGCTCACCTGCCCGATGGTGCCCTCGAAGACCTTCACGACGCCCGACGCGCAGAAGGCCATCAGGAGGTTCACGTAGAGCCACGGCAGCCGCTTGCGCAGCGACGTCCGCGCCGGCGAGAAGACGCTGTCGTCGGTGGCCACGCCGGCCAGCCGGTAGATGTCCTCGGTGGCCTCGTCCTTGATGACGTCGATCACGTCGTCGACGGTGATGACGCCCACGAGCTTGTTCTCGCGGTCGACGACGGGAATGGCGAGCAGGTTGTAGGAGGCGACCATCCGGGCGGCCTCCTCCTGGTCGGTGTCCACGCGGACGCTCACGATGTCGGTCGTCGCGATCCGCTTGAGCGGAGTCTCCGGGGCGACGAGCAGCAGGCGCCGCAGCGACGTCACGCCCACGAGGTGGCGGCGCTCGTCGACGGTGTACAGGTAGAACACCATCTCGAAGTCGCGCGCCTGCTGGAGCTCCACGATCGCCTCGCCCACCGTCAGGTCCTCCGACAGGGCGAAGACGTTCGGGTTCATGATGCGCCCGGCGGTGTGCTCCGGGTACTCGAGCAGGTTCTCGACCTCGGTGTCCTGCTTGTGGCGCA
>CAYSHC010000148.1:0-7174 GCA_964430855.1 uncultured Vicinamibacteraceae bacterium | reverse complement strand
GACTCCGTGGACCCGTCGTCAGGATCGAGGGGAGATCGAGGCGGCGGGGGCGCGCCGGGCGTGAGGTCGAGGTCGAGATCGTGGTCTGCCATCCGTACGCTCGCTGGTTGCCGTCTTCTGGTTGGACGACTTGGAGCGTATACGGTCTCCCTCTCGAGGCGCCAGCCGGGCAGCTGCGGGCGCGTCGGTCTCCGGCCCCGGACCAGTGTTCCGATCGGCCGGAGCCGGCAACGGAGCAGCGGCGGCTGCGGGGGCAGGAGCCGGCGAGGTTGCCGAGGGCAGCCCGTACGGCGTGCGGTTCAGGCCGCTGGTGAACGGGCCGAGGAGGACGGTGTCTGACCAGACCAGCATGCCGGCTGAAGGAGCAACCGGGGTGCCATCAACCGCGCTGCACCGGCCGTGCACCTGGCGGCCGTTCGGCGCCCTGTCCTTCAATGGCTGCGTAGCGACTGACGTCGGGGTGTGTCGAAACTACTCGCCTCGCACGCGGCGGATGAGCGATGAGGAGGAGTGACCCTCTTCCACCGGGACGCGGACCACGCGGCCGCCGCGTGCCTCGACGACGTCGCGTCCCACAATCGCGTCGAGGGCCCAGTCGGCGCCCTTCACCAAGACGTCGGGCTGGAGCGCCTCGATCACGGCGGCCGGCGTCTCGTCCTCGAAGATCAGCACGAGGTCCACGCACGTGAGCGCGCTCAGCAGCTCGGCACGCTCGACGTCCGGATGGACGGGTCGCGACGGCCCCTTGATGGCACGCACGGACGCGTCGGCGTTGACGCCCACGACGAGCACGTCGCCTTCCGCGCGGGCGGCCTTCAGGTAGCGGACGTGGCCGGGATGGAGCAGGTCGAAGACGCCGTTGGTGAAGACCACGGTCAGGCCCTCCGCCTGCCAGGCCCGGACGCGCGCCGTCGCGTCGGCGAGCGACACGATCGGCGCATTGGAGCACGAGGACATCGCTACATGTGCTGGCGCCAGCCCTCGGGGCCTTCGAGCTTCCGCAGCGAGACGTTGCCCGAGAACTGCCAGCGGTGGCGCGGACGGAAGAAGCCGACGTCCTTGATGCGCGACTTCACGCGGAACGTGTAGAGCTGCCGGTGGTAGTCGTACGGGTACCCGTCGAGCTTGTGGACGGCGACGTCGAGCTTGTAGGTGCCCTCGGTCAGCGACAGCTCCTCGAAGTCGAAGCGTACCTCCGCCTCGCCCACGATCTCCTCGGCGACCATCTCCTCGATGTTCGTGTTGGTGCCGTAGATGCAGAGGCCGTCGGTGTTGAACAGGCCGATGCCGAACACGAAGTCGTTGACGGGCTCCGGCGCCACCACCTTCAGGCGGACCGACACGGCGTCGCCCGAATGGAAGACGTGGCCGGCGCGGCCATCCGGGCCCACGAGGGCGACGTCGAGAATCTCGATTTCGCGTGAGCCCCAGCGGCCCTCGGCGACCTGGAACATGTTGGCGGGGACGTCGGACCCCGGGGCGGCCTGCTCGTCGGTGACCCCCTCCGGCACGCTGGCGTCGGCCCCGGCGCCGGCGTTGACCGCGATGGCGCGCCGCTCCTCGGCGAGTTCGCGCGCGCGGGCATCCTGCGCGGCCAGATGGGCCTCTTCGCTCTCTTCGACCTCGGTCACGTACGCGTCCACGACGCGCTTGGGGTCGCCCGCGGCGCGCACGCGGCCCTCGTGCAGCCAGAGCGCCTCGTCGCAGAACCGCTCCACGAGGCCGAGCGAGTGGGTGACGAGGACGATGGTCTTGCCGCGCCGGCGGAACTCGCCGAACTTGTCGAGGCACTTGTGCGCGAATCCCTCGTCGCCCACCGCGAGCACCTCGTCCACGAGGAGCACGTCGGGGTCGACGTGCACGGCGACGGCGAACCCGAGCCGCATGTACATGCCGGACGAGTACGTCTTCACCGGCGCGTCGATGAACGGCTCGAGCTCGGCGAACCGGACGATCTCGTCGAAGCGCCTCGTGATCTCGGCCTTGGACAGGCCGAGCATGATGCCGTTGATGAACACGTTCTCGCGGCCGGAAATCTCGGGGTGAAAGCCGGCGCCAAGTTCGATGAGGGCCGAGATGCGGCCGCGGACCTCGAGCGAGCCGCTCGTCGGCTTGCTGATGCCGGCGATGCACTTGAGCAGCGTGCTCTTGCCGCTGCCGTTGCGGCCCACGATGCCGTACGTCCTGCCCGCCGGCACGTCGAACGACACGTCGTCGAGCGCGCGGAACGTCTCGTCGGGGCGCAGGTCGCGCACGAGGCTGCCCGAGAGAATTGCGCTCTTGAGCGTGGCGAACTGGCGCCTGTGCTGGAAGCGCCTGTAGATCTTCGTGACGTTGCGGGCCTCGATCGCCGTGGTGGGCATCACACCTCCTCCGCGAACGAATCGCGCAGGCGATCGAAGATGAAAAACCCGAAGAGGAACAGCAGGACCGAGCCCGCGCCGAGGGCGAGCAGCCAGCGCCAGTGCCCGAAGGGGCCGTCGTAGAACAGGATCTCCTGGTACGACACGGCGAGGTGCGTGAACGGGTTCGCGTTGAGCACGGCCTTGCTGACGTTCCCGGGCGCCAGGTGCATCGAGTAGATGATCGGCGTGGCGAAGAACCACAGCGTCAGCAGGTTGCTCAGGATGTCCTTGATGTCGCGGAAGTGCACGGTCAGGGCCGCGAGCAGGAGGCCGAGGCCGAGCGTGAACAGCAGCTGCACGGCGACGACGACCGGGAACCAGAGGATCTCGACAAACGTGATCGTCGGCCGGAACCAGAGGAGGAACGCAAACAGGATCGGCAGCCCGAAGAAGAAGTGCATCATGTTGGCGAGCACCGACACGATGGGCAGGATCTCGGCAGGGAACAGTACCTTCTTGATCAGGTTGCCCCCGGCCATCAGGCTGTTGGTGGCCTCGGTGATCGACGAGGAGAACCACGTCCACGGCAGCAGCCCGCAGAACAGGAACAGGGCGTACGGCTGGATCTCCTCCGGGTGCTGGCCGGGCAGCACGACGGAGAAGACAAACGAGTACACCACCAGCAGCAGCAGCGGGTTGACGAACGACCAGAAGAACCCGAGGACGCTGCCCCGGTAGCGCGCTTTCAGTTCGCGGGTCACGAGGCTCTGGATCAGCGCGCGGTAGCGTACGAGCTGCCGCAGGTTATGTAGCATCGACGTGCACGATGAGGGTGGTGATGTTGTCGGGCCCGCCCGCGGCGTTGGCGGCGTCGATGAGGCGCTGGCAGATCGTGTCGAGCGGAGCGTCGCTGCCGAGGATCTCTCCGAGCACCTGGTCCGGCACCACGCCGTGCAGGCCGTCCGACGAGAGCAGCAGGCGATCGCCGGCCTGGGGCGTGAACGGCGCGAAGTCGACGACCGGCACCTCGGAGGCCGACAGCGCCCGGGTCACCACGTTGCGCCAGGGATGCTGACGGGCGTCCTCCGGCGACAGCACGCCCAGCTGCACCTGCTCGGCGACCCACGAGTGGTCGCGCGTGAGCTGCTGGAGGACGCCGTTGCGCCAGAGATAGACGCGGCTGTCGCCGACGTGGCCAATCGCCCAGCCATCGTCGGTGATGAGCAGGGCCGAGGCCGTCGTCGCCATGCCGCGCAGCCGGGGATGCTGCGAGGTCTCGGAGACGATGCTGCGGCTGGCCTGCTGGAACGCCGCCTGGAGGCGTTGCTCGGCGACCGAGAGCGGCCGCGGGCCGTCGGCGCAGCACTCGCCGGAGACGATCGTCGCCTCGATGGCGTCGACCGCCAGGCGGGAGGCCACCTCGCCGGCGACGTGGCCGCCCATGCCGTCGGCGACGACGAACAGGCCGATGTCGGGACGGGCGCAGTAGCTGTCTTCGTTGGAAGCCCGCCGTCGGCCTGGATGCGTCGCGGCGGCCCAGAGCACACGCATCGCTGGATCAGGCGCGGCGCGCCTTCGATGCAATCTCGAGCCGCAGGGTGGCCTTCTCGAGCGCGATGCGCGCCCGCTCGTAGTCAAGGTCGGCGTCGAGCCGGCTGAGGCGCTCGGCCGCCCTGTCGCGCGCCGCGGTGGCGCGCGCCAGGTCGATCTCCTCGGCCCGCTCGGCCATCTGCGCGAGCACCGTGACCCTGTCGGGCAGGACCTCGGCGAAGCCGAACGCGATGGCCAGGGTGTGCGTCTCGGTGCCCTGCCGGTACGTCAGGTGGCCCACCTTGAGCGTGGCCAGGAGCGCGGTGTGGCCAGGCAGCACGCCGAAGTAGCCCTCGGTGCCGGGCAGCTCGACCTCGTCCACCTGTGCGTGGACGACCTCGCGCTCCGGCGTGACGACGCTCAGGGTCAGTTGGCTGGCCATGATCTGATCTGTCGGCTCCTGCTTACGACTTCAGCGAGCGGGCCTTCTCGAGCGCCTCGTCGATGTTGCCCACCATGTAGAACGCCTGCTCCGGCACGTCGTCGTGCTCGCCGTCGACGATTGACTTGAAGCCCTGGATCGTCTCGGCAATCGGCACGTACTTGCCGGGGAAGCCCGTGAACTGCTCGGCCACGTGGAACGGCTGGCTGAGGAAGCGCTGCAGCTTGCGGGCGCGCGCGACCGTCAGCCGGTCTTCCTCCGACAGCTCGTCGAGCCCGAGGATCGCGATGATGTCCTGCAGGTCCTTGTAGCGCTGCAGCACCTGCTTCACCCGGCGCGCCACCTGGTAGTGCTCGTCGCCGATGATCCGCGGGTCGAGGATCCGCGACGTCGACGCGAGCGGATCGACCGCAGGATAGATGCCGAGCGCCGCGATGTCACGCGAGAGGTTCGTCGTGGCGTCGAGGTGGCTGAAGGTGGTCGCCGGGGCCGGGTCGGTGTAGTCGTCGGCCGGCACGTAGATGGCCTGCACCGAGGTGATCGAGCCGGTGCGCGTCGAGGTGATGCGCTCCTGCATCTGGCCCATCTCGGTGAGCAGCGTGGGCTGGTAGCCGACGGCCGACGGCATGCGGCCGAGGAGCGCCGACACCTCCGAGCCCGCCTGCGTGAAGCGGAACACGTTGTCGACAAACAGGAGCACGTCCTTGCCCTCGGCGTCGCGGAAGTACTCGGCGACGGTCAGGGCGGTGAGGCCGACGCGCAGGCGCGCGCCCGGCGGCTCCGTCATCTGGCCGTAGATGAGCGCGGCGCGGCTGCCGCGCCAGTCGTCAGGCTTGACGACGCCGCTCTCCTGCATCTCGAGCCAGAGGTCGTTGCCCTCGCGGGTACGCTCGCCGACGCCGGCAAACACCGACACACCGCCGTGCTTGAGGGCGATGTTGTTGATGAGCTCCATGATGATGACGGTCTTGCCGACGCCGGCACCGCCGAAGAGCCCGATCTTGCCGCCCTTGAGATACGGCTCGAGCAGGTCGATCACCTTGATGCCCGTCTCGAGCATCTCGAGCTCCGTGCTCTGGTCCTCGAGCGAGGGCGCGGGCCGGTGGATCGGCCACACGGCGGTCGACTCCACGGGGCGGTCCGGGAAGTCCACCGGCTCGCCGAGCACGTTCAGCACGCGGCCGAGCGTCTCCGGGCCGACGGGCACGCTGATCGGCTGGCCGAGGTCCACGGCCGTCATGCCGCGCTGGAGGCCGTCGGTCGGCTTCATCGCGACCGCGCGCACGCGCCCCTCGCCAATGTGCTGCTCGACCTCGGCGACGATGTCGACGCCCTCGGTGCCGTCGCCCGGCTGCGAGGTGACCCGGATGGCGTTGTAGATGGCCGGAAGGTGCCCGTCCTCGAACTCGATGTCGAGCACAGGCCCGATCACCTGCACGATGCGTCCTACGTTCTGCGCCGCCGCTGCTTCTGCCATGTTCGTCTCGTCGTTCCTGATAACGGTCGCTAGAGCGCCTCGGCGCCCGATACCACTTCGATGATCTCGCGGGTGATGGCCGCCTGGCGCACCTTGTTCATGTACAGGGTGAGCTTGTCGACCATCTCCTGCGCGTTGCGCGTCGCCGCGTCCATCGCGGTCATGCGCGCCGCGTGTTCGGCCGCCGCCGACTCGAGCAGCGCCCGGTATACCTGCACCTCGACGTGCTGGGGCACGATGTTCTCGAGGATCTCGTCGGCCGAGGGCTCGAAGAGGTAGTCGACCTGCGGCCCCTCGATGCCGCCGTTCTCCTGCGTCAGCCTGGGGATCGGCAGCAGCCGCTCGACGACGACGCGCTGGCTGACCACCGACTTGAACTCGTTGTAGATGAGGTACACGCCGCTGACGCGCTGCTCGAGGTACTGCGCAATGGCGACCCTGGCGATCTCCTGCGCGTGCGCGTACTTCACCTGCTGGAAGAGGCCGACGTTCTCGTAGCGCACCTCGAACCCGCGACGCCGGAAGAAGTCGCGGCTCTTCCGCCCCACGAGCGCCATCGCCACCTGCCGGTCGGGCGTCTCGCGGATGAACGTGCTGGCCTGCTTGATCACGTTGCTGTTGAAGCTGCCGCACAGGCCCTTGTCGGCCGAGATGACGATGACCATCGCCGGCAGCGTCGACGCCGTGCCGGGCTCGGCCAGCAGCGGGTGCGCCTCGGGATCGACGCGCGTCGCCAGGCCGTTCAGCACGCGCAGCATGTGCTGGGCGTAGGGCCGGGCGCCGACGATCCGGTCCTGCGACCGCTTCAGCTTGCTGGCGGCCACCATCTTCATCGCCTTGGTGATCTGCTGCGTCGACTTGACCGCGCGCACCCGGCGACGAATGTCAATCAGCGAGGGCATCTGCTCAGGACACCGCCGGC
The DNA here is from genome assembly GCA_964430855.1 of uncultured Vicinamibacteraceae bacterium. GTDB lineage: Bacteria > Acidobacteriota > Vicinamibacteria > Vicinamibacterales > Vicinamibacteraceae > JAEZDP01. The sequence goes on along the minus strand of CAYSHC010000148.1, from coordinate 458 downwards.
GCGGCCGGCGCCTCCGACGGGGCCAGGAAGCTCCTGGTGAACTCGGTCGCAGCGTCGGTGAGCTCGGCCTCGACGTCCTTGGTCAGCTCGCCGGTGTCGGTGAGCGTCGCGAGGATGCCCGGACGCTTCTCCTCGAGGAACGTGTAGAACTCGCGCTCCCAGCGGGCGATGTCGGCCACGGGGATCTCGTCGAGCAGGCCGCGCGTGCCGGCGAAGATGATGGCCACCTGCTTGGCCACCGGCAGCGGCTGGTACTGCGGCTGCTTGAGGATCTCGACGAGCCGCTCGCCGCGGTGCAGCTGCTGCTGCGTGGCCTTGTCGAGGTCGCTGCCAAACTGCGCGAACGCCACGAGCGCGCGGTACTGCGCGAGGTCGAGACGCAGCGACCCCGACACCTTGCGCATCGCCTTCACCTGCGCGGAGCCGCCGACTCGCGACACCGAGTTGCCGACGTTGAT
>CAYSHC010000147.1:5001-7278 GCA_964430855.1 uncultured Vicinamibacteraceae bacterium | reverse complement strand
GGCGATCGCAACGGCGTCCGCACGCCCATGCAGTGGACGGCCGACCGCAACGCGGGCTTCTCGCGCGCCAACCCGCAGCGGCTCTACCTGCCGGTGGTCATCGATCCGCCGTACTCCTACGAATCGCTCAACGTCGAGACGCAGCGCGACGACCCGCACTCGCTGCTCTGGTGGATGCGCCAGGCCATCAGCCTGCGCAAGCAGCACCCCGCGTTCGGCCGCGGGACGCTGACGTTCCTCTACCCCTCCAACCGCAAGGTGCTGGCCTTCATCCGCGAGTACGACGGCGAGCGCATCCTCGTCGTCTCGAACCTCTCGCGGCACGTGCAGTACGTCGAGCTCGACCTGTCGCAGTACGAGGGCAGCCTGCCCGTGGAGCTGAGCGGCGCCACGGAGTTCCCGCGCATCGGCGAGCTGCCCTACCTGCTCACGCTCGGCCCGTACGCCTCGTACTGGTTCCAGCTGCACGCGCCGGACGAGGCGTCGCTCGACCGCCGCGTCGACAGCGGCTCCGACGCGTGGGCGCAGATCACGGTGAGCGACGACTGGACGGCGGTATTCGAGGGCCGCGCGCGCGCCTCGCTCGAGCGGCTGCTGCCGGCCTTCCTGCGCACGCGCCGCTGGTTCGGCGGCAAGGCGCGGCGCATCCGCCGCACCACGCTGGCCGACGCGATCCCGCTCACCGGCGACCCGCCGACCGCCGCGTTCGTGCTCGTGAACGTGGAGTACACCGAGGGCGACCCCGAGATGTACGTCCTGCATCTCGCCCACGCCTCGGGGACGCGACGCGACGAGGTGGAGGCCACGCTGGCGCGCAGCGTCGTGTGCGTCCTGACGGTGGACGGCGTGGAAGGGCTGCTCTACGGCGCCACGGCGACGCCCGAGGTCGGCGCGGTGTACCTGCACGCCTTCGCGCGTCGCCGCACGTTCCACGGCCACGCGGGCACGCTCGTCGCCACCGCGTCACGCCACTTCAGGCGGCTGGCGGGCAACGATCCGGGGGCGCTGACGCCGGTGGCGATGACGGGCGAACAGAGCAACACGTCGCTGCGCTACGGGCAGCGCCTGATCTTCAAGCTGTTCCGGAAGGTCGAGCCCGGCGTCAACCCCGACGTCGAGCTCACGTCCTGGCTCACCGAGCAGGGGGCCCAGGTGCCCGCCTTCGCCGGGACGCTCGAGTACCAGCCGCAGCAGGGCACGCCCATCTCGCTCGGCATCCTCCAGGCCTACGTCCCCAACGAGGGCGACGCGTGGACGTACACGCTCGACAACCTCGATCGCTTCATCGAGCGCGTGGCGTCGCTGCCGTCCGACCAGGAGGTGCCGCCGCCGACGGCCACCGACCCGATGGACCTGGCCGCCTACGAGCCGCCGGCGGAGGTCTTCGAGGTGATCAGCACGTACATGGAGTCGGCGCGGCTCCTCGGCGCGCGCACGGCCGACATCCACCTTGCGCTGGCGGCCAGCACCGACCCCGCCTTCGCGCCGGAGCCGTTCACGCCGTTCTACCAGCGGTCGCTGTTCCAGTCGATGCGCAACCTCACCGAGAGCGTCTTCGACGTGCTGGACGAGCGCCTCGAGGACCTGCCCGCGCCGGTCGCCCCGCGGGCCAGGGCGCTGCTGGCCCGCAAGCCGGAGATCCTCGCCAGGTTCCGCACCATCACGACGCTGAAGGTGAGCGCGCTCCGCATGCGCCACCACGGCGACTTCCACCTCGGCCAGGTCCTCTGGACCGGCCGCGACTTCGTGGTGCTCGACTTCGAGGGCGAGCCGACGCGTCCGCTCTCGACGCGGCGCCTCAAGCGCTCGCCGCTGCGCGACGTCGCCGGCATGCTGCGGTCGTTCGACTACGCCGCGCACACGGCCGTGCAGCAGGCACGGACGCGCGGCGCGATTCCGCTCGAGAGCGAGGGACGCGTCGAGGAGTGGACGCGGGTCTGGCTGCGCTGGGTCTCGGCGGCCTACGTCCGGGCGTACCTGGCGGCCATGGCGGGCTCGCCCGTCGTCCCGCCCGCCGGCGACGAGTTCCGGTCGCTCCTCACCATCTACCTGCTGGAGAAGGCGGTCTACGAGCTCGGCTACGAGCTGGGCCACAGGCCCGACTGGGTGCACCTGCCCATCGAGGGGATCGAGCGCCTGCTGGAGTGAGCGCGCCCGGGACCACGCGCGGCCAGACGGGATGGCGGCCGACCGTGCGGAACGGGAGGACGCGCCGAGGGGAGACGGCGCGGCGAAGAGGACGGCGCGGAGCGCGGAAAGGTGGACGGCGCGGAGCGC
>CAYSHC010000147.1:0-4901 GCA_964430855.1 uncultured Vicinamibacteraceae bacterium | reverse complement strand
GGACGGCGCGGAGCGCGGAAAGGTGGACGGCGCGGAGCGCCGTCCCTACCGGGCTTGCTCGACCAGGATGCTCAGGATCCGGACGTAGTCCTCTTCGGCGGCGGCAAACGCCTCCTTGTACGCCTGCTCGGTCAGCTTCTGCTTGCGCCACTCGCCGTTGAAGGTCACGGTCTCGCCGCCGCGGATCACGACGTCGCCGGCCGCCACGCCCTTGGCGGGCTTGTAGGCCAGGCCGTCGGAGAGCACGTCCTCGATGGTGAGCCGGTCCTTCACCGAGGTCGCCGTCGACAGGTCCAGGTAGGCCTCCTGATACTTGCCGGTCAGCAGCCGCTCGCGCAGCAGCACGGGCACCTGGTACTTCGCGTCGACGATGAGCAGCTGGACGCCCGGAATGAGCATCGCGGCCAGGAACCGCTCGTCGTTGTCAGGATCGGCGGCCGCCATGTAGCGGGGCGCGTAGCCCTCGCCCTTCGGCGTCATGAGGTCGACAAACGCCTTGGCTGCCGCCGCGGTCCGCTCCGAGGGCTGCGCCATCGCCGATGTGGCCGTCGCGCACACCAAGGCCATCGCTGCTGCTGCTGTCCACACAGCCGTTCGCATCACGTGCTCCTTCCCTGCGTCTGTGGACAGGCGCCTCCCCGCCGCTTCTGCGACGCACCCGTCGTCAGCCAGTCACCCGATGAAGAGCTGATCGTCCTCGTCGCGCCCGGGGCGCGCGGGACGACGCCGCAGCGAGTTGAACGCGCCCTTGATGGCCGCGACCACCGCCAGGCCCTCGCGCGCCGGAGCCACCACCGCGTTCTGCACCACGGCCAGCGTCGCGTCCACGCGCTGGCTCACGTCGGCCAGCAGCGCGTCGGCCCGCTCGGCCTGCTGCACGGCGAGCGCCGAGATGCGCGCCGCGTCGGCGCCGATGGCGTTCACCTTGCCGAGCAGGGGCTCCAGCTCGCGCTCGACCCGCGTCGTCAGGGCGGTCAGCCGCCGGTAGATCAGCGCGCCGGCCACGATCAGGCCGACCTGGATGAGCGCCATCAGCAGGGTGGCGCCCGCGATGATCCCCAGCCACACGTTCGTCCACTCGCTCACGGAGACTCCTCACGGTCCGCCGGACCGCGCACGCGCGGCGCGTCACGCCCTCGAAAGGCGCCGGGCCGGTCGTCAACAGCGGCGGACGCGTCGATTATACCGGCACGGTTGCGCGCGTGCGTCAGAAGATGCTGACGCGGACGTTCAGGAACTTGCGGGGGTCCTGGCGCACGTCGGCCAGCAGCGCGCGCAACTCGCCGGCGGCCGTCGTCAGGTTGTCGTAGAGCGCCTCGTCGTGCAGCAGCCTGCCCGCGGTGCCGCGCCCCGCGTTGAGGCCGGTCACGAGCTCGTCGAGCCGCGCGGTGACGGCGTCGAGCCGCTCGTAGAGCGCCGGGTCGTTGACGAGACGCGCGGCGGTCCCCTCGCCCGACGTGAGCTTCGTCGTCAGGGCCTCGAGGTTCGCCGTCGTGGCCGTCAGCTTGCGCGCGAGCTCGTCGTCCTGGAGCAGGCGGCCGAGCGAGCCCTCGCCGCGCGCGAGGCGGTCGGTGACGGTGGCGAGGTTCTGGAGCGAGCGCGCCAGCGCGTCGGCCGACTCGCGGTCGTTCACGAGGCGCCCGAGCGGCCCGCGCCCCTGGTTGACGGCGTCCACCACCGCGTCGGCCGACGCCACGAAGCCCGCGATGTCACGGTACAGCGCGTCGTCGGTGAATAGCTTGCCCACCGTGCCACGCCCCTCGCGGACGTCGTCGATGAGGGCCCGCGCCTGCTCCAGCGTCTGCGAGGCGTTCTCCGCGACGTCGGCGATCTGTCCCGGCGTGCGCGCCGACGGGATGTACTCCCAGTCGGTCAGCGGTCGTCCCTGCGGCGCGGCCGTGATGTCGACGGCGCCCTCGCCGAGCAGGCTCACCGATCCGATGTGCGCACGCGACTGGTCGGTGATCTTGTCACGGTAGTCCTCGCGCAGGCGCAGCACCAGCTCCACCTCGGCGCCCGTGTCGGCGAACTGGACGGTCTCCACCTGGCCGATCTCCACGCCGGCCAGCCGGACGACGGCGCCCGACTTCAGGCCGGTGACGTTGCCGAACCGCGTCTTGAGGTAGTAGCGCGACGTGAAGAGGCCGCTCTCGCCGCCGACGGCGAAGACCAGCATGGCAGCGAGCACGAGGGCGGCGACCGAGATGATGCCGACCTTCAGTTGCGACCAGGCGAGCGAGCGTGTGCGTGGCATGGGTTCGTCCTCGTGTCAGCTCAGGAACAGCTTCAGGTACGCGTCGTCGGTGGCCCGGAGCTCCGGCGCCGTGCCCTCGAACCAGACCTCGCCGTCCTTGAGCATCAGGAACTGCGTCTCGGCGAGCTTCTCGGGGGTCGCCGGCTGGATCACGACCCGGCCGTCGGGGCCGCGGACGGCCATCTTCTCGGCGATGAAGAACGCGTCGCGCAGCTGGTGCGTGACCACGATGGAGCTCACCTCCTCGAGGTCGCGCAGCTTGATGATCTCTTCGTCGATGGTGATCGACGTGATCGGGTCGAGCCCCGTCGTCGGCTCGTCGTACAGGATGATGCCCGGGCCGGCGGTCATCGCGCGGGCGATGGCGACGCGCCGCCGCTGGCCGCCCGACAGCTCCGACGGGATCTTGTCGATGTGCTCGGACAGCTCCACCCAGCCGAGCACCTCCTCCACGCGGCGGTGCACGTCCTCGAGCGGCATGCGGGTCTCCTCGTACAGCTTGTAGCCGACGTTCTCCCGCACGGTCAGCGAGTCGAAGAGCGCGCCCTCCTGGAAGACCATGCCGACATCGTCGCGCACGGCCATGAGCTCGGCCTCCGAGAGCTTGTCCACGCGCTTGCCGTTGACCCAGATGCGGCCCCGGTCAGGCTTCAGGAGGCCCAGAATCAGCTTCAGGATGGTCGACTTGCCCGCGCCGCTGGCGCCGAGGATCACCTTCAGGTGCCCAGGCAGCAGCTCGAAGCTCACGTCCTTGAGGATCACCTTGTCGCCGAAGGCCAGCGCCACGTGCTCGAAGACGATGACGGGGCCGCCCGGCACGGGGCGCAGCGTCCCCGAGCTGGTCATCACGCGTGAGGTGGGAGCCGGCGTCGACATGGTCAGTAGAGCGTCGAGATCAGCAGCTTGGTCAGGAAGAAGTCGACCGCCAGCAGCGCCACCGAGCCGGCGACCACGGCGTGGGTCGTCGCGCGTCCCACGCCCTGCGTCCCGCCCGAGGTGCGCATGCCCACGTGGCACGCGATCGACACGATGGCAAAGCCGAGGAAGACGGGTTTGATGAGCCCCATCCAGATGTCCTGGATGTACAGGCCGTCCACCACGGAGTTCCAGTACACGCTCGAGGCCACGCGCAGCTGCGTGACCGTGATCACCCAGCCGCCGAGGATGCCGACGAAGTCCGAGATGACCGTGAGCACCGGCATCATCACGACGCCGGCGACCACGCGCGGCACGACGAGCTTGCGGATCGGGTCGGTGCCGAGCGCCCGCAGCGCGGCAATCTGGTCGGTCACCATCATGGAGCCGAGCTCGGCGGCGATGCCCGATCCCACGCGGCCCGTGACGATGAGCGCCGTGAGGACCGGCCCGAGCTCCTTGACCATCGACGCGCTGACCAGCCGGCCCACGACCGACCGCGCGCCGAACTGGTCGAGCGTCATGCCGGACTGCAGGGCGAGCACCGCCCCGGTGAACAGGCCGGTCAGCAGGACGACGGTGAGCGACCCGACGCCGATGGCGTCGAACTGCTCCACGATGTCGCGCCCGTAGACCGGGGGCGTGACGAGGCTGCGGCCTACCTGCCCCACGAGGCGGACGTACTCCTGCACCTCGAGGAGCGCAATCTTGATCCACTCGATCAGCACGTGACGTCCGACGGCGCTCAGCGGGCGCCTGCTCCGACGGCGCCGGGCTCACGCAGGCGCCTGAGCTCGTCGCGCAGCTGGCCGGCGCGCTCGAACTCCAGGTTGGCCGCGGCGGCGCGCATCTCCGCTTCGAGCGTCGCGATGTAGGCCAGGCGCTCGGCGTCGGACGCGAACGCGGGACCGGGATCCGGGGTGGTGGACACGGGGAAGTAGTCGCGCTCCTCTACCGCCATGCCGTCGTCGATGGCGCGGCGAACGGTGGTCGGCGTGATGCCGTGCTGCCTGTTGTACGCCTCCTGCACCTCGCGGCGGCGCGCCGTCTCGTCGATGGCCTGCTGCATCGACCCGGTGACGACGTCGGCGTAGAAGATCGCGCGGCCGTTGACGTTGCGCGCGGCACGGCCCACGGTCTGGATCAGCGCGCCTGCCGACCGCAGGAAGCCTTCCTTGTCGGCGTCGAGCACGGCCACGAGCGACACTTCCGGCAGGTCGAGGCCCTCGCGCAGCAGGTTGATGCCGACGAGCACGTCGAAGGCGCCGCGCCGGAGGTCGCGCAGGATCTCGATCCGCTCGAGCGTGTCGATGTCGCTGTGGAGGTAGCGGACCTTCACGCCGAGCTCCTGGTAGTACTGCGTCAGGTCCTCGGCCATCCGCTTGGTGAGCGTGGTCACCAGCACGCGCTCGCCCGCCGCGACGCGCGTGCGGATCTCGCCGAGCAGGTCGTCCACCTGGCCGCGCACCGGCCTGACCTCGATGACGGGATCGAGCAGCCCCGTCGGCCGCACGATCTGCTCGACGACGACGCCGCCCGACTGCTGGAGCTCGTAGGGCCCCGGCGTCGCGCTGACGAACACGAGCTGCCCGACGCGCGCGCGCCACTCGTCGAAGTTGAGCGGCCGGTTGTCGAGCGCCGACGGCAGGCGGAAGCCGTACTCGACGAGCGTCTGCTTGCGCGACCTGTCGCCCGCGTACATGCCGCGCACCTGCGGGATCGTCTGGTGGCT
>CAYSHC010000146.1:0-7446 GCA_964430855.1 uncultured Vicinamibacteraceae bacterium | reverse complement strand
GATTCACCTTCCTGCACCTTGACTTCGGCCACGCTCGCTCACCTCCCTTCGTCGCGTGCGAAACGGCCTCATCGAGGCCAGGGTCACCGACACAGCAATCGCCGAGTGTAGCACATGCAGATCCTGATCCTCGGCTCGGGCGGCCGTGAGCACGCCCTGGCCTGGAAGCTCAGCGAGGAGGACGGCGTGACGGCCGTCCACTGCGCCCCCGGCAACCCGGGGATGGCCGCCTGCGGCCGCCTCGTGGCGCTCGACCCCCTCGACCCCGCCGCCGTGCTCGCGTACGTCAGGGACGCGGGCATCGACCTCACGGTGGTCGGTCCCGAGCAGCCGCTCGAGCGCGGCGTCGTGGACACCCTCCGCGCTGACGGCCACCGCGTGGTGGGACCGACGCGGGAGGCCGCCCAGCTCGAGACGAGCAAGGCATTTGCCAAGGCCTTCATGGCCCGCCACGGCGTGCCGACGGCCCGGGCCTGCATCTGCGACACGCCCGAGGACGCCTACAGGGCCGTTGACGAGCTGGGCGGCCGCGCCGTCGTCAAGGCCGACGGCCTGGCCGCGGGCAAGGGCGTCACCGTCGCCGACACGGCGGCACAGGCGCGCGCGGCAATCGACGCGGCCATGCGGCACGCGGCGTTCGGTGACGCCGGCAAGTGCCTCGTGATCGAGGAGCGCCTCGAGGGCCCCGAGGTGTCGATGTTCGTCCTCTGCGACGGCACCACCGGCATCGTCCTCGGGACGGCGCAGGATCACAAGCGGGCCTACGACGGCGACAAGGGCCCCAACACCGGCGGCATGGGCGCCTTCGCGCCGAGCCCGCTCGTCGACGACGAGCTGACGGCGGGAATCCGCGCGACGATCGTCGACCCGGTGCTCGCCGGGATGCGCGAGGAAGGCACGCCGTTCACGGGCTTCCTGTACTGCGGCCTCATGCTGACCGCCGACGGCCCCAGGGTCATCGAGTTCAACGTGCGCTTCGGCGACCCCGAGGCGCAGGTCGTCATGCCGCTCATCACCAGCCCGCTGGCGCCCCTGCTCGACGCCTCGGCTCGCGGCGCGCTCGACGGCGCGACCGTCGGCATTTCGCAAGGCACCTGCGTGGGCGTCGTGCTCGCCTCGGGCGGCTATCCCGGGCCCGTGGTCACGGGCCGGCCCATCACCGGCCTCGAGGCGGCGGCCTCGAGCGAGCACGTGCGCATCTTCCACGCCGGCACGGCGCTGCGCGACGGCGTCCTGGTCACAAGCGGCGGGCGCGTCCTGACCGTCACCGCGACCGGGGGCACCTACAGGGAAGCCCGCGCCCGCGCGTACAGCGCCGCTGCCCTGATCTCGTTCGAAGGCAAACAGCATCGGTCCGACATAGGAGCGCTTGCGGGAGCCTGAGCCGCGATGCGCGATACGTCCAGCGGCTATGAGGAGATTGCGGCGCGGTTCGTGGCCGCACGCTCGCGAATCGGCGAGGACGAGGTACGCGCCTGGGCGCAGTCGCTACCGGCGGGCGCGTCCGTACCGCCTTACGTTCCCACCGGAGGGCGGGGACGCCGCACCTGCGCGCGATCGTCAGCGTCGAACGTGAGTTCGAGCCCGTGCCGCGCCGCGAGCACCTTCGCCGAGAGCATCTGGTGCATCGAAAGCACGCTGCCGCCGTCGGCGTCGAAGTCGACGGCCTTGTCTGCCCTGAACCCCATCTGCGCGCCTTCCGCGATGGCGTCCTGGTTGGCGGCGAGGAACACGAACTCCCACGCGGGCCCGTCGGCGCGCGGTGTGGCTCCCTCGCGCGCCCGGAGCAGCTCGAACACCTTGTCGCGGGTGAACTCGCGGCTCGCATTCTCGAGACCGTCGGTCTGGACGACGACGATGACGCGCGCGGGACGGCGGTCGGCGGGCGCGTCGGCGACGCGCCGGTCGACGTCGAGGATGGTGCGCCCGATGGCGTCGAGCAGCGCGGTGGTGCCGCGCGGACGGAAGTCCGAGCGCTTCAGCAGCGGCACGTCGGCCATCGGCAGGCCGGCATGCACCACCTCGTACTCGTTGTCGAACTGCACCAGCGTGAACGTGGCGTCACCGTCGCCCGTCTGCTGGTCACGGATGAACGTGTTGAGCCCGCCGACGACGTCTTCGGCGATGGAGGCCATGGAGCCCGAGCGGTCGAGGATGACGGTGATATCGGTGTGCATGCCCGGAAGACGCGGCCGGCCGCCGGCATCTGACAACGGCAGAGCTTCGCGCGCACAAGCGGACCGGCGTGGCGCAAACGTCAGGCTGTGAGCGGTCTAGCGGCTCGGCGCGCCCGCGGTGCGCGGTGCGAGGTTCGCGGTCAGCGGTGAGCGAGCCGCGGCTGGCGGTACCCGCTCCACCGCAAGCTGTCCGCACGCCGCGCGGATGTCGCGGCCGCGGCTCTTGCGCACCGACACGGTCACGTGCGCGTCGGCGAGGATCTGCGCGAAGCGGTCCACCCGCTCGTCGGAGGGCCTGGTGAAGGGGATGCCCTCCGCCGCGTTCAGGGGCAGGAGGTTCACCTTCGCCTTGATGCCGTGCAGCAGCCTGACGAGGCGGCGGGCGTCCTGCGGCGTGTCGTTGACGCCCTCGAGCAGCACGTACTCGAAGGTGATCCGGTTGCGCCGCTTCAGCGGGAACGCCCGGCACGCGTCCATGAGCTGCTCGAGCGAGTACTTCCTGTTGATCGGGACGATCGCGTCGCGCTGCTCCTCGGTGGTCGCGTGCAGCGAGATGGCCAGGTTCGGCATCAGCGGCTCGCGCCCCAGGCGCTCGATGGCAGGCACCAGCCCGACGGTCGACAGCGTCACCCGGCGCGGCGACACGGCCAGGCCGTGCTCCTGTGCCAGCATCCGGAGCGCCTTCATCGTGGCGTCGTAGTTGTGCAGCGGCTCGCCCATCCCCATCAGGACGATGTTGAAGGGCCGGTCCAGGAACCCGAGCTCGGCGGCCAGCACGCGCACCTGCCCGACGATCTCGCCCGCGGTCAGGTGGCGGACGAGGCCCATCGTGCCGGTCAGGCAGAACGCGCACCGCATCGCGCACCCCACCTGCGTCGAGACGCAGAAGGTCTGGGCGGGCGTGTCGGGGATGTAGACCGACTCGATCTCGCGCCCGTCGGCCAGGCGGAGCAGGAACTTCGTGGTGCCGTCCGCCGAGACGTCCCTGCGCACGAGGGCGGGCGTGCCCACCTGGACCGCCTCGGCCATCCGCGCGCGAAGCGCCCGCGACAGGTTGGTCATCGCCGCCGGGTCGGTGACGCCCTTCCTGTGGATCCACTGGTAGACCTGTGCCCCCTGGAACGGCCTGCCCCCCAGGCCGACGACGACGTCGGTCAGCTCGTCGAGCTCGAGCTCGGCGATGTCGGTCCGGACGGCGGCCGGTGCGGGACTGCCCATGACGACAGTGTAGGGGAGAGCGGCCGGCGCGTCTCGGCCCCGGCCCCCGGGGGCTGGTATCATGTTTGTTTCGGGGCCGCGGGCACGATGCCCACAGGGTCCGACCCACCATCCAATCCATGATCGTCCACGACACCCTGTCCAACGGCGTCCGGCTCGTCACCGAGTCGATGCCGCACGTGCGGTCCGTGAGCCTCGGCGTCTGGCTGGCGCGCGGATCCCGCCACGAGACGGACGCGCAGAGCGGGATGGCGCACTTTGTCGAGCACATGCTCTTCAAGGGCACCGAGTCGCGCACGGCCCAGGCGATCGCCCAGGAGATCGACTCCATGGGCGGCCACCTCGACGCCTTCACCTCCAAGGAGTACGCCGGTTACTACATCAAGGTGCTCGACGAGCACCTGCCGCGTGCCTTCGACATCCTGAGCGACCTCGTACTGCACCCGGCCTTCCCCGAGGACGAGCTGCTGCGCGAGAAGAAGGTGGTTCTCGAGGAGATCAAGATGGTCGAGGACACGCCCGACGACCTCGTCCACGAGCTCTTCACGGAGCACTACTGGCGCGGGCATCCGCTCGGGCGGCCCATCCTGGGCACGCCGGCCACGGTCGAGTCGTTCGACAGGGACGCCCTCTTCGACTACTTCCGCGACGCCTACGTGGGCCGCAACTTCGTCGTCGCGGCCGCCGGGCATCTCGAGCACGCGGCGCTCAGGGACCTCGTCGAGCGCGCCTTCGGACGTGTGCCCGACGCCGGTGCCGACTGGGTGGACACCCCGCCGCCGAGCTCGCCGCCGTTCCTCGAGCGCGAGAAGGACCTCGAGCAGAGCCACGTCGTGGTGGGCACCCCGGGGCTGCCCCAGGCCCACGACGACCGCTACCCGTCGTATCTGCTCAACATCATCCTCGGCGGCTCGATGAGCTCGCGCCTGTTCCAGAACATCCGCGAGCAGCGCGGCCTGGCCTACGCGGTCTACAGCGGGCTGTCGTCGTACCGCGACACCGGGCTGCTCACCGTCTACGTCGGCTGCGCCTCCGACAAGGTGCCCGAGGTGGTCGACCTGGTCGTCGAGGAGTTCAGGACGCTGCACACGACGCCGGTCAGCGCCGAGGAGCTGCGGCGGGCCAAGGATCACCTGAAGGGCAGCCTGATGCTGAGCCTCGAGAGCACGTCGAGCCGGATGACGCACCTGGCGCGGCAGGAGATGTACTTCGGCCGGCACATCTCGCTCGACGAGATGCTCGACCGCATCGAGGGCGTGTCCGCCGAGGACGTCATGCGCGTGGCGCACACGCTGTTTGCCGGCCAGCCCGTCGGCGTGACGACCCTGGGCCCGCAGGTCCCGTCGGCGGCGCTCGACCGCGCGCGACTCGAGGTCGCCTGATGATTCGCCGCTACTCACAACCCGAGATGTCGGCCATCTGGGCCGAGCAGCGCCGCTTCGAATGCTGGCTGGCGGTGGAGCTGGCCGCGGCCGACGCGATGGCCGAGGCCGGCATCGTCCCGGCCGACGCCGCGCGCGAGCTGTGCGAGAAGGCCGCGTTCGACATCGCCCGCATCGACGAGATCGAGCAGACGACGCAGCACGACCTGATCGCGTTCACGACGGCCGTGGCCGAGCGCGTGGGTCCGGCGGCCCGGTGGCTGCACTTCGGCCTGACCTCGTCGGATGTCGTGGACACGGCGCTGGCGCTCCAGATGCGCGAGGCGTGCGACCTGATCCTGCGCGACCTGGAGGCGCTGGCCGAGGCCATCCGCGAGCGCGCCTTCGAGCACCGGCGGACCCCGATGATGGGGCGCACGCACGGCGTCCACGCCGAGCCGATGACCTTCGGCCTCAAGCTCGCGCTCTGGTACGCCGAGGTGCAGCGCGACATCGTGCGCGTGCGGCGCGCCCGCGAGGCGGTGGCCGTCGGCAAGATCTCCGGCGCCGTCGGGACGTTCGCGCACCTGCCGCCGTCCATCGAGGCGCGCGTCTGCGAGATGCTCGGCCTGGTGCCGGCCCCCATCTCGACGCAGGTGATCCAGCGGGATCGGCACGCCGAGCTGCTCTCCACGCTGGCCATCACGGCGGCGTCGATCGAGAAGTTCGCGCTCGAGATCCGCGGCCTCCAGAAGACCGAGATCGGCGAGGTGGAGGAGCCGTTCGGCAAGGGCCAGAAGGGGTCGTCCGCGATGCCGCACAAGCGCAACCCCGTGGGGTGCGAGCAGCTGTGCGGCCTCGCGCGCGTCGTGCGCGCCAACGCGCTGGCGGGCCTCGAGAATGTCGCGCTCTGGCACGAGCGCGACATCTCGCACTCGTCGGTCGAGCGGGTCATCCTGCCCGACAGCTTCCTGGCGCTCGACCACATGCTGCGCCGCTTCACGCGGATCGTGAAGGGCATGGTCGTCTACCCGGAGCGCATGCGCGAGAACCTCGCGCGGTCGCGCGGCGTCGTGTTCTCGGGCCAGGTGCTGCTCGAGCTCGCCAGGCGCGGCCTGAGCCGCGAGCGGGCCTACGAGCTGGTGCAGCGCAACGCGATGCGCGCGTTCCACGAGCAGGTCGACTTCAAGCCGCTGCTGCTCGCCGATGCCGACGTCATGGCCGTGCTGACGCCCGACGACGTCGAGCGCGCCTTCGACCTCGACGTCCAGCTGCAGCACGTGGACGCCATCTTCGACCGAGTGTTCGGGGGAGACACCCAGGCCCACGCCTGAAGCCGCAGGAGCCCGTCTTGTCCACGCATACCGTTCGCGTCTTCGTCACACTCAAGCCCTCGGTCTTCGACCCGCAGGGCCACACCATCGTCGAGGCCCTGCACTCGATGGGCCATGCGCGCGTGAAGGACGTGCGCCAGGGCAAGTACTTCGAGGTGCAGGTCGAGGCCGGGTCCGTCGACGAGGCCACGGCGCTCGTGCGCGAGGTGGCCGACACGCTGCTGGCCAACCCGGTCATCGAGAGTTACAGGCTCGAAGCCTGAGGAGCAGGGCCATGACCTTCGGGATCGTCGTCTTCCCCGGTTCCAACTGCGACCACGACGCGTACCACGCCGTGAAGCACGTGCTGGGGCACGCCGCGCACTTCCTCTGGCACAAGGACACCGACCTGCACGGCGCCGACGTCGTCATCCTGCCCGGCGGGTTCTCGTACGGCGACTACCTGCGCACCGGCGCGGTGGCGCGCTTCTCGCCGGTGATGCGCGCGGTAACCGAGTTTGCGTCGAAGGGCGGGCCGGTGCTCGGCATCTGCAACGGCTTCCAGGTGCTGACCGAGGCCGGGCTGCTCGAGGGCGCGCTGCTGCGCAACGCGGGCCTGAAGTTCCGCTGCGAGCACGTGCACGTGCGCGTGGAGCAGACCGACACGCCGTTTACCGCCGCCTGCGGGCAGGGCCGGGTGCTGAACCTGCCAATCGCGCACGGCGAGGGCAACTACTACGCGCCGCCGGAGGTCATCGAGCGCCTCGAGGCCAACCGGCAGGTGATCTTCCGCTACGCGACGGCCGCCGGCGAGGCGACCGATGCCGCCAACCCGAACGGCTCGATCAACAACATCGCCGGCATCTGCAACGCGGAGCGCAACGTGGTGGGGCTGATGCCGCACCCCGAGCGCGCCTGCGAGGCGCCCCTCGGCAGCACCGACGGGCGGGTGCTGCTCGAGTCGGTCGTCGAGAGCCTGCGCACCGCCGGTGCGGTGTAGGGCCGACGGGCAGGCGCGTGCTCCCGCCGCCCGTGAGACCTCTGCCTGCGAGCTCCGGAGCTGTTGACTGTGACCATGACGATTACCCCCGACGTCCTCGAGCGCCACGGCCTCGCGCCTGACGAGTACGAGCGCATCGTCGAGACGCTCGGCCGCGAGCCGAACATGACCGAGCTCGGCATGTTCTCGGTGATGTGGTCGGAGCACTGCAGCTACAAGAGCTCGCGCCTGCACCTGAAGACGCTGCCGACGCGCGGCCCGCGCGTCCTCCAGGGGCCCGGCGAGAACGCCGGTGCCGTGGACATCGGCAACGGCCTCGCCGCGGTGTTCAAGATCGAGTCGCACAACCACCCGTCGTTCATCGAGCCGTACCAGGG
>CAYSHC010000145.1:0-7512 GCA_964430855.1 uncultured Vicinamibacteraceae bacterium | reverse complement strand
GAACATCATGCTGATGGTGGTCAGCGAGCGCACGCGCGAGATCGGCCTGCGCAAGGCGCTCGGCGCGAGGCGGCGCGACATCGTGTGGCAGGTGCTCACCGAGTCGACGACGCTGTCGGTGGCCGGCGGCATGGTCGGCACCGCGCTCGGCTTCATCCTCGCGCTCGTCGTCTCGGCGTTCTCGCCGCTGCCCGCGTCGATCGAGCCGTGGTCGGTCGTCCTGGGCATCGGGATGACGGCGGGCGTCGGCCTCTTCTTCGGCCTCTATCCGGCGCTGCGCGCCGCGCGCCTCGATCCCATCGAGGCCCTGCGGAAGGAGTAAGGCCGTGCGCTTTGCCCTGATTCGCGAGATCCTGCAGATTGCGGTCCAGACGCTGCTGACCAACAAGCTGCGGTCCTCGCTGACCATCCTCGGCGTGGTCATCGGCGTCACGTCGATCGTCGCGATGACCTCGCTCATCAACGGCTTCGGCGAGTCGCTCGAGGCGCAGATCCGCCAGCTCGGGAGCAACACGGTCTACCTGCAGAAGTTCGGCTTCCAGAGCTTCGCGAGCGGGAAGCAGTTCCTCGAGCTGATCCGGAGGCCCAACCTCACCGAGGACGATGCGCGCGCCATCGCCGAGTCGCCGCTGGTCGAGACCGTCGGCCTCCAGCTGGGCGGCGGCGGCCCGTTCACGCAGATGGAGCGCATCACGTTTGCCGGCGTCGCGACCAAGCCGTCGGCGCTCGTGGGTGCAACGGCGAACTTCGCCGAGACCAACTTCATCGAGATCGAGACGGGCCGGCCGTTTGTCGACTTCGAGGTGCAGACGCGCCGCCAGGTGGTGATGCTCGGCTACGGACCAGCCGAGACGCTGTTCCTCCAGCGGGGCATCGACCCCATCGGCAAGCAGGTGCGCATCGGACGCGACCAGTACACGGTGATCGGCACGTTCGCCAAGCGGCCGTCGGCGCTCGGCGACGCCGACGGGTTTGCGGTCATTCCCTACACGACCTACGAGAAGAAGTACCCGACGCCACGCTTCCGCGGCATCCTGAACCGCCCGATGCAGATGGCCATCAGCGCCGCGCCGGGCGTCAGCCAGGAGGAGCTGCAGGAAGAGATCGAGCGCATCATGCGGAGCCGCCACCGGCTGAAGCTGGGCGAGGAGAACGACTTCGACATGATGACGGCCGACAGCATCCTCGGCTTCGTCAGGCAGTTCACGCAGGCCGTCGTGCTGGCCCTCGTCGTCATCTCGTCGATCGCGCTGATGGTCGGCGGCATCGGGGTCATGGCGATCATGACCATCTCGGTCACCGAGCGCACGCGCGAGATCGGCGTCCGCAAGGCCCTCGGCGCACGCCGGCGCGAGATCCTCTTCCAGTTCCTGCTCGAGGCGGTGTTCCTTACCTCGCTCGGCGGGCTGCTCGGCATCCTGCTCGGCGTCGGCATCGGCCTCACGGTCACGCACTTTGCCGGCTTCCCGTCGGCCCTGCCGTGGTGGTCGTTCGCGCTCGGCGTCGGCTTCTCCGCCACGGTCGGCATCCTGTTCGGGATGCTCCCCGCCGTGAAGGCGGCCAAGCTGGATCCGATCGAGGCCCTCAGGTACGAGTAGACGCCCGGCGCCTCCCTCCTCCCCTCGTTCCTTCTCCTCCCCTTCCGCTCCACACCCACTGTGGACTGCGGACCTTCGACCGGGATAGCATCGACGCTCACCACGATCCACCGACGCACGCCGGGACGCCTCGGCTGCCCCGGCGCGACGTCACGTCGCGACAGGTCTTCCTGTGCGATGTCGAGAGCTTGCGCAGGTGCTCATGACCACACCGTCAGCTGATGCCATCCGGAACGTCGCCGTCGTCGGCCACAACGGGGCCGGCAAGACCCAGCTCGTCTCGGCCCTGCTCTACACCGCGGGCGCCACGACCCGCCTCGGCAAGGTGGACGACGGGACGGCGCCGACCGACTACGACGAGGAAGCCATCGCGCGCAAGCACACGCTGGCGGCGACGCCCGCGTGGGCGGCATGGCGCGAGCACAAGATCAACCTCATCGACACGCCCGGCTTCGGGAGCTTCCTGAGCGAGACGGGCGCTGCCATGCGCGTCGCCGACGCCGCGCTGGTCGTCGTCGACGCCGTCTCGGGCGTCGAAGCGCAGACCGAGCGCGTCTGGGCCATGGCCGCCGACGAGGGCCTGCCGCGGCTCGTCGTCGTGAACCGCATGGACCGGGAACGCGCCGACCTCGGCCGCGTCGTCGAGCACCTCCGCGAGGTGTTCGGCCGCGCCATCGTGCCCGTCACGCTGCCAACGGGCACCGAGCGGCACTTCCGCGGCGTGGTCGACCTCCTGACCCAGAAGGCACACGTGTACGCCGACGACAGCGGGCGAAGCACGGAGGCGCCGGTCCCCCCGGAGCTCGAGGCGGAGGCGCGCGAGGCCCGCGAGCGGCTCGTCGAGATGGTCGCCGAGGCCGACGACAAGCTGATGGAGCGGTTCTTCGAGGAAGGCACGCTCACCGACGACGAGCTGCGCGACGGGTTGCGCCAGGCCGTGCGCGCCGGGCTGGTCGTCCCCGTGTACTGCACGTCCGCCCTCGAGAACGTCGGCAGCGACGTGGTCCTGTCGGCGATCGTCGACCTCGTGCCGTCGCCGGCGGATCGGCCCCTGCGGGCGCTGGAAGGCGCGGACGCGCACCCTGTCGAGGTGGCCGCCACCGACGACGCCCCCACGCGGCTGTTCATCTGGAAGACGGTGGCCGACCCGTTCGCAGGCCGCATCTCGCTCTTCCGTGTGGTGTCGGGCACGGCCAGGGACGACACGTCGCTGGCCATCGTCGGCAAGGACGCGACCGAACGGCTGGGGCACCTGCTGATGGTGCAAGGCAAGGCGCAGCAACCCGCGCCTGTGCTGCACGCCGGCGACCTCGGGGCCATCGCCAAGCTCAAGGAGGCGCAGACGGGTGACACGCTCGCCGAGAAGGGCACCGACCTCCGGCTGCCGCCGATCGCCTTCGCCGAGCCGCTGATGTCGTACGCCCTGGAGCCGCGCAGCCGCGCCGACGAGGAGAAGATCAGCACGGCGCTGCACCGCCTGCAGGAAGAAGACCCCACGATCAGGACCGACCGGGACCCGCGCACCCATGAGCACCTCATCTCGGGCCAGGGGCAGCTGCACCTCGAGGTCACCGTCGCGAAGCTGAAGCGGCGCTTCGGCGTGGACGTCACGCTGAAGCTCCCGCGCATCCCCTACCTCGAGACCATCACCGCGAGCACCGAGGCGCACGGGCGCCACAAGAAGCAGACGGGAGGACACGGCCAGTTCGCCGACTGCAAGATCCGCGTGGAGCCGCTGCCGCGCGGCGAGGACTTCGCCTTCGGCGACGAGATCTTCGGCGGCGCCATCCCGCGGCAGTTCGTGCCGGCGATCGAGAAGGGCATCCAGGAGGCGCGGATGCGCGGCTACCTGGCCGGCTACCCCGTCGTCGACTTCAAGGCGGTCGTCTACGACGGCTCGTTCCACCCCGTGGACAGCAACGAGCTGTCGTTCAAGACGGCCGGGGCGCTCGCGTTCAGGGACGCGATGTCGCGCGCGCGCCCGGTGCTGCTCGAGCCGGTCATGCGCGTCGAGGTGCGCACGCCGAGCGACTTTGCGGGCGACCTGATGGGCGACCTCAACGGCCGCCGCGGCCGCATCAGCGGCATGGAGGCCCGTGGCCAGACGACGATCATCCATGCGCTGGTGCCGATGGCCGAGATGCTGACCTACGAGCAGCACCTGACGTCGGCGACAGGCGGGCGGGGGTCGTACCACATGGTCCACTCCCACTACGAGGAAGTGCCGGCGCACCTGCAGGCGCGGATCATCGCGCAGGCGAAGGTCGAGAACGGCGAGCACACCGAGGTCTGAGCGTGGTTACCTTCTCCCACATCCTGTGTCCGACCGACCTGAGCGAGGCCGCCGTCGCGCCGCTGACCTACGCCGCAGCCCTGGCCCGGTGGTACGACGCGCGGCTCACCATCCTGCACGTGGTGCCGCCGCCGGCGCCCCTGCCGGCCGGCATCGTGGGGTTCTCGGTGCCGCCCGAGATCGTGCCGCCGCCGCCGCGCGACGTGCTTCGCGAGGCGCTCGAGGCCGCCGCGTCACGCGCCGGCGCCGACATGCAGCACGTCACGCTCGAGATCGTCGACGGGGAACCGGCGGCCGCCATCGTCGACCAGGCGGTGGCGGGCCGCGCCGACGTCCTGGTGCTCGGCACCCACGGTCGGAGCGGCTTCGAGCGCTTCGTCCTCGGGTCGATCGCCGAGAAGGTCCTGCGCAAGGCGCCATGCCCGGTGCTGACGGTGCCGCCGCACATGCCGGCAGCCTCGGCGGGCGACGTCCGGCTGCACAGCGTGCTCTGCGCCGTCGACTTCTCGGCCGCGTCGCTCCAGGCCTTCGGCTTCGCTGTCGCGCTCGCGCGCCAGGCGGGTGCGTCGCTGACGGCGGTCCACGTCATCGAGTGGCTCGCCGAGGACGACCCGCCGACGCACGTGCGCTTCAACGTGCCGGAGTACAGGGGCTACCGCATCGAGGAGGCGCGCACACGACTCCAGGCGCTCATCGACAGCGAGGTGGGCGGCGAGGTGCCAGCGACGGCGCTCGTGCCGCTCGGCCGCGCGCACCGCGAGATCCTGCGGACGGCGGACGAGACGAAGGCAGACCTCATCGTGATGGGCGTCCAGGGACGCGGCGGCCTCGGGGCGGCGCTCTTCGGGTCGACGACGCAGCAGGTCGTCAGGGCGGCGACGTGCCCCGTGCTGGCCGCGCACGCCCCGGCAGACGTCCGGCCGGGATGAGGTGCGGCGGCCACGCCGGAGCCGGGCGGAGCGCGGGGCTGCGACCGCCGGCGGAGGGCGGCGGCCCGTCTGTCCATGGAGGCCCGGACATGGAACGACCCCGCGCACGGCCCTCATGAGGGCGTACGCGGGGTCGTCGCTGAGACGTCAGGCCAGGGAAGGACGGACCTACTCGGCGTCGGCCTTCTTCGCGGACCTGGCGCGCTTCGGCTTCTCGCCGCCCTCGGACGCGCCCTCTTCCTGCAGCTTCCTGACGGCCGCGCGGGCCCGGCCGCGCAGCGACTTCGGCTGCTCCTCGGCGGCCGCCTCGGTGCCGGCCTCGGCGGCGTTCGGATCGTACTCGCTGCCGACGAGTTCGATCTGGGCTACCTCCGCCGCGTCGCCACGGCGATGGCCGAGGCGCAGCAGGCGCGTGTAGCCGCCAGGGCGCTCGGTGTAGCGCGGGGCGATGGCGTCGAACAGCTTCGCGACGACCTTCTGGTCGGCGATGTCACGCGCGACCAGGCGCTCGGCGTTCATGCGCCGGATCCGGCGCTCCTCGGGCTCGCCGGCGGCGGTGAGGCTCCGCTTGGCGATCGTGATGAGGCGCTCGACGTAGGGCCGCAGTTCCTTGGCCTTGGGCACCGTGGTCTCGATCCGCTCGTGACGCAGCAGCGCCTGTGCCTGGTTGCGCAGGAGGGCGATCCGGTGCTCGGTCAGGCGTCCGAGCTTGCGATGGGCGACTCGATGTCTCATGGTCCTAGTCCTGCCGGGCGGGCTGGTCGACGTTCATGCCGAGGCTGAGCCCCATGCTCGCCAGGATCTCCTTGATCTCGTTGAGCGACTTCCGGCCGAAGTTCTTGGTCTTCAGCAGGTCGTTCTCGGTCTTGGCCACCAGCTCGCGGATGGTGCGGATGCTGGCGTTCTTGAGGCAGTTGTACGAGCGGACCGACAGCTCCAGCTCCTCGATGCTCTTGTCGAGGTGCTCGTTGCTCTCTTCGGTCAGCGTCGCGGGGGTCTCGTTCCCCGTCACCACGGCCTCGTCATCGTCGTCGTCGCCGCCGAAGATGAAGAGGTGGTCGCGGAGCAGCTGGGCAGCGAGCTCGATGGCCTGCGTCGGCGTCACCGAGCCGGTCGTCGTGACCTCGAGCGTCAGCTTGTCGTAGTCGGTGTTCTGGCCGACGCGGGCCGACTCCACGAGGTAGTTGACCTTCTTGATCGGCGAGTGCACCGAGTCGACGGGGATCCAGCCGATGCCGAGGTCCTCGTCGAAGTTGCGGTCGGCCGGTACGTACCCGCGCCCGTTCTTCAGCCGCATCTCCATGTGGAGCTTGCCGCCGGCCGAGACGGTGGCGATGTGCGCCTCCGGGTCGAGGATCTCGACGTCCTGGTCGACCTCGATGTCACGCGCGAGCACCGGGCCGGGCTTGTCGACACGCACGTACAGCATCTTGGTCTCGTCGCCGTGCAGCTTGAACGGCACCTGCTTGAGATTGAGGATGATGTCCGTTGCGTCTTCCACCACGCCTTCGACGGGCGAGAACTCGTGCTGCACGCCGTCGATCTTGACCGCGGTGATGGCCGCGCCCTCGATCGACGACAGGAGCACGCGACGCATCGCGTTGCCGATGGTGGTACCCCACCCGCGCTCGAACGGCTGCGCGGAAAATCGCCCGAACCGATCGGTCAACGTCGCGGTGTCGACCTCGAGGCGCTTCGGGCGCTGGAACCCCTTCCACAGCATCGATGTTGTCCTTTCCTGACTGAGCCTGACCACGCGCGGCGTCGCGCCGCGCGCCCTGAATCCACCCGCCGTGCCACGCCGGTGTCGCGGCGTGGACGCTGCGCGCCGCCTACTTCGAGTAGAGCTCGACGATCAGCTGCTCCTGCACCGGCAGGTTGATCTGATCCCGTGTCGGCAGCGACAGCACCCTGCCCGAGGTCCCGGACGCGTCGAGCGCCAGCCATGCCGGCACGCCGCGCCCCTTCACCTCCTCCATGGCGTGGAGGATGGCGGGGTTCTTCTGGCTGCCCGGGCGCACCGCGATGGCGTCGCCGGACCGCACCTGGTACGACGGGATGTCGACCTTCTTCCCGTTCACCAGGAAGTGGCCGTGCCGCACCAGCTGCCGCGCCTGCGCGCGCGAGGTCGCGAAGCCGAGCCGGTACACCGCGTTGTCGAGACGACGCTCGAGCAGCTGGAGCAGCGTCTCGCCGGTGATGCCACGCTGGCGATCCGCGGCCTCGAAGTACCGCCGGAACTGGTTCTCGAGCACGCCGTAGATGCGCTTGACCTTCTGCTTCTCGCGCAGCTGCAGGCCGTAACCCACCAGCTTGGCGCGGCGGGCCTTGGTGTGCATTCCCGGGGGCATGTTGCGCTTCTCGATCGCGCACTTCTCGGTGTAGCACCGCTCGCCCTTCAGGAACAGCTTCATGCCCTCGCGCCGGCACAGGCGGCAGACGGGTCCGATGTATCGAGCCATGTGACGTGTATGTCCTTCTCTAACGCGTTGCGCCGCGGGGGCCCGTGCCTCCGCGGCCTGCTACTCCCACCCTCAGACGCGACGACGCTTCGGCGGCCGGCAGCCGTTGTGGGGAATCGGGGTGACGTCGCGAATCGTCTTGACGTCGAGCCCGACGTTGGCCAGCGCGCGCACGGCCGACTCGCGGCCGGCGCCGGGCCCCTTGACGCGCACCTCCACGGTGCGCATGC
>CAYSHC010000144.1:0-7554 GCA_964430855.1 uncultured Vicinamibacteraceae bacterium | reverse complement strand
GATCGGCGCCGGCGTCGTAGCCCACCGACAGCGTCTTCTTGCGCGGGTTGTAGAGGAAGGCGAACTGCATGTTCGAGACGAGGCGATCGGCATCGGCCGCCAGCGCCTCGAGCCCGGCCTGGAGCTCCGGCGTCATGCCCGTCGCGAGCCAGCGCCGCGTGCGCACGACACGGTCCACGAGCTCGCCTGCCCACCACCGCACGTCCTCGTCGGTGGCAGCACTCAGCAGGTGGCCTGCCAGCTCCTCGAGCGTCGGCAGCGCGTCGCGCCACTCGGGGCCGGTCCGCAGGATGCGCTCCGCCAGCACGCGGCCCGCCGGATGCTCGAGCGACTCGAGCTCGCGCGCGACCGTGCAGATGCCCGCCCACAGCCGGTCGGCGTCCGGTGGCTGCTGGGCAAAGGCCAGCGCCGCCTGCTTCAGCGTCCACAGGCAGGCCGCGAAGTTGCCGCTGTCAACCGTCGACACGAAGCGCGGCTCGAGCGGCTGGCGCGTGTCGGTTGCCGACCAGTTCAGCAGGTGTCCGCGTTCCCATGGGAGCCCCGAGGCGCCCTGGAGCGTCTGCCGCGTCTGCTCGAGGAACTCGGGCACGGTGAGGAAGCCGAGGTGCACCGCCGCAATGCGCGCGTTCAGCAGGAACCCGAGGTTGGTCGGTGACAGGCGCTCGGCGACCAGGCCGTCCTCGCGGACGTGGTCGGGAATCAGCGCGTGCCGCTCGGGCGTGCTGAACTCGCGGAAGTAGCGCCACATGCGCACGGCCTGCGAGCGGAGCCAGCGCTCGTCGGTGTCGCGCAGCACGAGCGCGCCGGTGCGCGGCGGACGGCTCAGCCACGCGGCCAGCGGCGCGGCGAGAATCCAGAGGCCGATGATCGGCGCGGCGACGAGGAACGCCGGGCCGCGCGCCACGCCGAGCACCAGGAGCAGTCCCGCCGCGACGACGGGGAGTGCGTCGAGGTAGAAGTCGGCAGCGCGGCGCCGCCCGCCGGCGGCCTCGTTCGCCTCGGCCGCGGTCTCCCACTCCAGCAGACGCTGCCGCGTCACGAACACGCGCGCCAGCGAGCGCACGATTGCGTCGATCGCGAGCAGCGCGTCGTGCAGCAGGAACGTCAGCGTCAGCAGCGCCATCAGGTGCTGCCTGCCGAACGTCTTCATCGTCTCGGTGAACCAGAGGCCGAAGCCGCGGCGGCCCCACGGCGCGCGCGTCATCGCGACGAGCAGCGCGGCGTAGGCGGGCATCAGCAGGATGGCCACGGTGAGCGCGGTCCAGAGCAGCGCTGACGACGGGAAGACGAACCAGCCGGCCAGCAGGAGCAGCAGCGTCGCCGGCTCGAAGAGGCTGCGGCGCAGGTTGTCGAGGATCTTCCAGCGCGAGATGACGCTCAGCGGGTTGAGCACGAGGCGCGAGCTCGCGTCGGGCACGCGCGTCATCAGCCAGCGCAGGATCTGCCAGTCGCCGCGCATCCAGCGGTGCTTGCGGCGCGTGTACGCGCTGAAGTGCGTCGGGTAGTCGTCGATCAGCTCGATGTCGGAGACGAGGCCCGCACGCGCGAACGCGCCCTCGATGAGGTCGTGGCTGAGCAGCGCGTTGTCGGGGAAGCGCGTCTCGAGGGTCTCCATGAAGGCATCCACGTCGTAGATGCCCTTGCCGGTGAAGCTGCCCTCGCCGAAGAGGTCCTGGTAGGCGTCCGACACGGCGCGCGTGTAGATGTCGAAGCCCGTCTGGCCCGACAGCAGGCTGGCGAGCCAGCTCTGTGACGCCGAATGCGTGCTGATGCCGATGCGCGGCTGGAGGATGCCGTAGCCCTCGACCACCATCTTCGTCCCGGGGTCGATGACGGCCCGGTTGAGCGGGTGCGCCAGCGTGCCCACCAGCCTGTGCGCCGCGTCGCGCGGCAGCTGCGTGTCGGCGTCGAGCGTGATCACGTAGCGCACCTGGCGCAGCGTCTCGATGCGCCCCACCTTCACCGGGAACGCATCGAACTTGCCGCGCAGCAGGCGGTTCAGGTCGAGCAGCTTGCCGCGCTTGCGCTCCCAGCCCATCCACCTGCCCTCCGACGGGTTGTAGATGCGGTGGCGGTGCAGCAGGTAGAACGGCGTCTGGTCGGGCGTGCCGTAGCGCTCGTTCAGGCCGCGCACCAGCGACTCGACGAGCGGCACCAGCGGGTCGCCCTGCGGGTCGTCGGGCTGCTCGGCGTCCACCGAGTCGGTGAGCAGCGCGAAGTGCAGGTGCGGATCGCGGTTGGCGAGGTACCGGATCTCGAGGTCCATCACGAGCTCGTGGACCTGGCGCTCGTTGAGCAGCAGCGTCGGCACCGCGACGAGCGTCCGGTACTCCGCGGGAATGCCTTCCGAGAAATCGAGCTTCGGCAGCGCACGCGGGCGCACGGCGACGGGCACGAGCCCGTTGATCAGCTCCACCGCCACCTGCGTCGCCGGCAGCAACAGCAGCAGCGCCGCGACGATGGCCGACGTCGGCACCTCGATGTTGATCAGCATCAGGGCGACGATGGCGACGGTCACGAGCGCGATGCCGCCAAGGTAGGTCACGGCGGGGTGCTCGCGCACCAGCAGCGCGAGCCGGTGCCGCCGCGGCAGCTGCACGCCGACCTTCGCGCGCAGGGCGGCGATGCCGCGGTCCACCAGGTAGTAGCCGACGTGCGCGCGACGCGTCGCGGCGACGTCGCCGGAGTGCAGCGCGTAGGGCGCCGTCGCGGCAGCAAGCTCCACGGCGGCCTCGGCCACCTGGCGTTCGTTGCGGGTGGAGTGCTTCGCGAGGTACGACACGACGTGCCTGTACGCGTCGCGGCTCTCCTTGTCCATCGCGAGGTAGGCACGCGCCGGGTCGCGCGCCAGCACGGCGTCCACGAGGCTCACCGTCGTGAACAGCTCGCTCCAGTCGGCCTCCGACACGTGGCGGATGCTGTCGATCAGGCGCGGGACCTCGATGCGGGCCGGGCAGGTGCCCTCGTCGTTCACGCAGGCAATCAGCCTGTCGAGCAGCGCCAGCATGAGCGCGGGGCGCATCGCCCAGAGCTCGCCGAGCTCGAGGTCGTGCACCTCCTGCAGTCCCTGCACGAACGCGATGAGGGTGTCCTCGTCGAAGACGCTGTCGACCTCCTCGCAGTAGGTCTCGGCAATCACCGTCACGCGGGGCACGAGGCCGTGCTCGAGCACGACGGCGGGCATGTCGGGCGTCGTCCAGACGAACTCGCGCGCCTCGCGCTCCGCCGCGGAGATGAGCCGGGCGTTGTCGGTGATCCAGGTGCGGCCCGGCATCGACGCCTCGTCGCTCTTCGCGGCGGTCGCGATGATGCGGCGCAGGTCGTCCCGCAGCCGGTTGGTGCGGGCGCGCAGCTTCCGCCCGCCCGGCACGTGCTGCGTCGGGTCGGGCAGCCGGTTGGCCAGGCGCGTGCCGGCCGCGCGCAGCAGCTCCACGCGCGCGGGCACGGGCAGGCCGGGCTCGGGCTCGGTCAGGCGCTGGCGGATCGGAAAGTCGGTGGTGGGGAGTACTGGCTCTGGGTGCACAGGCAGCTCCGAATCAGCGATAACTGGCGGCCTGCAGCTCGAACATCTCGGCGTAGCGTCCGCCTTGCGCCATGAGTTCGGGGTGGCCGCCGTCCTCGACGATGCGCCCGTCCGACAGCACCACGATGCGGTCGGCCATGCGCACGGTCGAGAACCGGTGCGAAATGAGCAGGGCCATGCGGCCTGCGGTGAGTTCAGCGAAGCGCTGGAAGACGTCGGCCTCCGCGCGCGCGTCGAGCGCGGCCGTCGGCTCGTCGAGGATCAGCAGCTGGGCGTCGCGCAGGTAAGCCCGCGCGAGCGCCACCTTCTGCCACTCGCCGCCCGACAGGTCGAGGCCGCCGTCGAACCGGCGCCCGAGCAGCTGGTCGTAGCGCCCGGGCAGCCTGTCGATCACCTCGTTGGCGAGGCTCTTGCGCGCCGCCTCGCGGATGCGCGCGTCGTCGTGCTCCAGGTCGAGCCGGCCGACGGCGATGTTCTGCCGGGCCGTCATCTCGTAGCGGACGAAGTCCTGGAAGATGACGCCGATGATCCGGTGCAGGTCGTCGAGGTCGTAGTCGCGCAGGTCGACGCCGTCGAGCAGGATGCGCCCGGACGTCGGGTCGTAGAGGCGCGTGATCAGCTTCACGATCGTCGTCTTGCCCTGGCCGTTCTCGCCGACGAGCGCCACGCGCTCGCCCTTCGAGATGCGGAAGTCGAGGCGATCGAGCACGAGCCGGTCGTTGCCGGGGTAGGCAAACGACACCTTCTCGAAGACGAAGCCGTCGCGGATGGGCCGCGGCGCCGGCAGGCCGCGCTCGCCAGACCTGATGGTGGGCCGCACGCGGAAGAACTCGACGAGGTCGGTCAAGAACAGCGACTGGTCGGCGATGCTGGAGAACGTCGCGAAGATCGTCTGGATGCTCGCGCTCGCTCCGGCGATGCTGCCGGCGAGGAACTGGAGCGTGCCCCACGTCAGGTCGCCCGTCACCGTGCGATAGATGACATAGGCGTACGCGGCGTAGTAGCTGCCGGTGCTGATGAGCGAGAGCAGCGCACCCGCGAACAGGCGCCGCTTGGCCAGTGCGACGTTCTGGTCGTAGAGGATGTCGGACAGCCGCGCGTACTCGCGCGTGATGTACGGCGACAGCCCGAACAGCTTGAGCTCCTTGGCCGACTCCTTGCTGGCGCCCAGCACGCGCAGGTAGTCGAGCTGCCGGCGCATCGGCGTCTGGCGCACGTTCAGGGCGTAGCCGAGGAACGCGTAGTGGCTCTCGCCGAGGAACGCCGGGACGACGGCGAGCACCAGCGCGAGCAGGAGCCAGGGCGAGAAGTAGAGGATGCTGAGCGACAGCGACACCGCGACGATCAGCTGCTGCGCGACGGCGCCTATCGCCTGGATCATCGCGACACGGTCGGTCGCCTGGACGCGGGCGCGCTCCAGCTGGTCGTGGAACGCGGGATCTTCGTAGGCGCGCAGGTCGAGGCGCGACGCGTGCTCCATCACCTTGACGCTCACGTGCCGCGTGAAGCGGTCGGCGAGGAGCGAGTCGAAGAAGCCGATCGTCCGGCCGAGCAGGCTGCCGAGCACGGCCAGCCCGCACTCGAGCGCCACCAGCCACCAGAACCAGGGCGGCAGGTCGCCGCCGCCGGTCTTCACCTGGACGCCATCGAGGATCTGCTTGGCCACCGTCAGCATGGCCAGCGGGATCAGGGCCGCGAGGAGCCGGAACGCCCAGCCGCCAGCCACGACCCAGGGCCCCGACTCCCACACGATGCGCATCAGCGCCGGGATGTTGCGGAGGGCCTGGGCGCGCTCACGCCAGCCGTGCCAGAACCGAGTCGTCTCGTCAGCCATTCTTGGAAATGCGGTGGCCGGGAAGGCCGTTGCAGCGCTTAGCTGAGCAAGGATCGGGCCAGCGGGAGGTCGGCGGCGCTGGCCGCCGGGGCGGGCCCGAATGAGAGGGATCCCCAGCCGGAACGGCGATCCGGCACCGGCTCGGCTGGAAGCGCCATGGAACTGTTGGGCTGGCGGAATGGAAACTCTTACACAGCCGTGTCCACATCCCGCGTGAACCTCATCGGGTTAGGATGACGTTCCGGATAGGATGACGTTCAGGCCCGGGCGACGGTCGGCGGGACCGGGGCCGCCACCTGTCGGGAGCACAGACATGGCCAGGATCCACGTTCTCACGATCGGGGTGGCGGGGCTGCTGGCGGCGTCGGCAGGCGTCGCCGAGGCGCAGTTCGGACGCGGCACCCCGCGGCAGGGCGCCTGCTTCTACAAGGACGCCAACTACCGCGGGGCCTACTTCTGCGCCGACGCCGGCGAGGAGCTCGAGTCGATGCCGTCGGGGGCGAACGACGAGATCTCGTCGATCCGCATCTTCGGCGGCGCCGAGGTCGTGGTGTACGAAAGCCGCCGCTTCCGCGGCAACTCGCGCACCTTCACGCGCGACGTCGCCAACCTCGAACGCGAGCGGCTCAACGACAAGATCTCGTCGGTACGCGTGCTCGGCCGGTCGTTCACGGGCGGGCGGCCCCCCTTCGGCGGAGGCGGCAACAGCCCCGAACGCATCATCCGCCGTGCGTACCAGGACCTGCTCGGGCGCGAGCCCGACGCCGCGGGCATGCGCCAGTACCGCAGTCGCATGATCGATGACGGGTGGACCGAGGCGCAGGTGCGGGAGTCGATCCGCAGCAGCCCGGAGTACCGCGAGAAGCACACGATGACGCCGGCGAAGGCGCAGGACATCGTCGCCCGCGCCTATCGCAACGTGCTGCGGCGCGAGCCCGATCCCGGCAGCCGCACGTACGTGCAGCGCGTCCTGCGCGACGGCTGGACGCAGCAGGACGTCGAGCGCGAACTGCGGAAGAGCCCGGAGTACCGGAACCGGCGTTGACGTCGCACGCCGGTCACCGCGGCGCGAGCGAGGCGCGCCTGGCCTGGACGCTGGCGCTCATCGTCGTCTACGCGCTGGCGGAGGTCGTCGGCGGGCTGGTGTCGGGGTCGCTCGCGCTGCTGGCCGACGCGGGCCACATGGTGTCGGACGCCGGCGCCATCACGCTGTCGCTCCTCGCGTTCCGCTTCGCGCGCCGCGCGCCCACGTCGTCGCAGACGTACGGGTTCCATCGCGCCGAGATCCTCGCGGCGCTCGTCAACGGCGCGGTGCTCGTCGGCATCGCGCTCTACGTCGCAATCGAAGCCGTGGAGCGGCTGTGCGATCCGCAGCCCGTGGCCGCGCCGCTCATGCTGGCCGTCGCCGCGGGCGGCCTTCTCGTCAACGTCATCGCGCTCTGGCTGCTGCATGCGGAGCGGCACGGCAGCCTCAACGCGCGCGGCGCGTGGCTGCACGTGCTGGCCGACACGCTCGGCAGCGTGCAGGTGATTGCGGCCGCGCTCCTCATCTGGGCGTTCGGCTGGACGTGGGTCGACCCGCTCGCCTCGCTCCTGATTGCTGGCATCGTCGTCGTGTCGTCCTGGGAGCTGCTCAAGGGGGCCGTCGCGGTGCTCATGGAGGGGGCGCCGGGGCACATCGACGTGGACGCCGTGCGCGAGGCGCTGCTCCGGGTGGACGGCGTCACCGACGTGCACGACCTGCACGTGTGGAGCATCACGAGCGGGCTCGTGGCGCTCTCGGCTCACCTCGTCGTGGAGCCGGCGGCGGCAGGCGACGTGCTGCCGCCGGCGACGGCGGTGCTGCGCCAGGGGTTTCCCGTCGAGCACGTCACGCTGCAGATTGACGTCGGGATGCCGTGTCATCAGGTGACGCACTGGGAGCGGGAGTGAACGGCGCGCGTCGCGAGATGCCTTGCTGGTGCGCCCCGGCGCGCGTGTGTCGCGAGCGCGGGACATGCCCGCACGTGCCCGCACCGACGCTCCCGAGGGTTGCCACGTTGACGCTCCTGGGCTAAGATTGGGGTTCCTCTCGGGCCCTGCGCCCCGTGCTGGGAGGTCGTTCAACGGTAGGACACCGCGCTCTGGACGCGGGTATCGGGGTTCGAATCCCTGCCTCCCAGCCAGCCTAACGCCTTGTCGCTGAGAGACTTGCAGC
>CAYSHC010000143.1:0-7678 GCA_964430855.1 uncultured Vicinamibacteraceae bacterium | reverse complement strand
GATCGTCGTGCTCGAGAACATCGCGCGGCACGTCGAAACCGGGATCCCGCCCGTCGAGGCCGCCATCAGGGGCGCGAAGGAGGTCGGCTTCACGCTGCTCTCGATGAACCTGTCGATCGTCGCGGTGTTCGTGTCGATCCTCTTCATGGGGGGCATCGTCGAGCGGCTGTTCCGCGAGTTCTCGATCACGCTGGTCGCGGCCATCCTCATCTCGCTGGTCGTGTCGCTGACGCTCACGCCGATGCTGTGCGCGCGGTGGCTGGTGGCGCGGCGCGAGGCACGAACGGGACGGCTCCAGTCGCTGAGCGACACGTCGTTCGGCTGGCTGCGGCGCGGCTACGCGCGGTCGCTGGGCTGGGCGCTGGGGCACGCGCCGCTCGTGATGGCGCTGCTCATCGGCGTCATCGCGCTCAACGTCCACCTGTACATCAACGCGCCCAAGAGCTTCCTGCCGCAGCAGGACACCGGGCAGCTCGGCGGGTTCATCCGCGGCGACGACGGGATGTCGTTCCAGATCATGCAGCCGAAGATCGAGGCCTTCAGGAAGGCCGTGCTGCAGGACCCCGCCGTCGAGAGCGTGGCCGGCTTCGTGGGCGGCGGCCGCGGCATCAACAACGCGCAGATGTTCGTCCGGCTGAAGCCGCTCGACGAGCGCGGCGTGCCGGCGCAGATCGTCGCGGAGCGGATCCGCCAGTCGCTGCCGAAGGTGCCCGGCGCGAGGCTCTGGCTGAACGTGGACCAGGACATCCGCTTCGGCGGCGGCTTCGGCGGCGGGTCGTACCGCTACACGCTGCGCGCCGACGACATCGCCGAGCTGCGCGTGTGGGGCCAGCGCGTCCGCAACGCGCTCGCCACGCTGCCGGAGCTGACGGGCATCGAGGACGAGCTCGTCTCGAGCCAGCAGATCACCCTCGAGGTCGATCGCGAGGCCGCGCGCCAGCTCGGCATCGAGATGGCGACGGTCACCCAGGCGCTCAACAACGCCTTCGGCCAGCGGCAGGTGTCGACCATCTACAACGCGATGAACCAGTACCGCGTGGTGATGGAGGTGGCGCCGCAGTTTGCGCAGGGCCCCGAGGCGCTCGACGAGGTGTACGTGATGGCCGACGGGCAGCGCGTGCCGCTGTCGGCCTTCAGCCGCTACACGCGCACGTCGGCCAACGACCGGGTCACGCGCAACGACCAGTTCGCGTCCACGAACGTGTCGTTCGAGCTGGCGCCCGGCGTGAGCCTCAGCCAGGCCGAGGCCGCCATCACCCGCGCGGTGTCGCTGCTGACGCTGCCGACGTCCATCCAGGGTCGCCTGGAGGGCAACGCCAGCCTCTTCCAGCGCATGCAGGGCAACCAGCCCATCGCCATCCTCGGCACGCTCCTCGTCGTCTACATCGTGCTCGGCGTGCTCTACGAGAGCTACCTGCACCCGCTCACCATCCTCTCCACGCTGCCTTCCGCCGGCGTGGGCGCGCTCCTCGCGTTGTGGCTGCTGGGAACGGAGTTCAGCCTGGTCGCACTGCTCGGGCTCTTCCTGCTGATCGGCGTCGTGATGAAGAACGCCATCCTGATGATCGACGTCGCGCTCCAGATCGAGCGCGAACGGGGCGTCAGCCCGCGCGAGGCCATCCGCGAGGCGTGCCTGCTCCGCCTGCGCCCCATCCTGATGACGACGATGGCGGCGCTGCTCGGCGCGCTGCCGCTGATGATCGGGACGGGCGAAGGCGCCGAACTGCGCCAGCCGCTGGGGATCGCGATCGTGGGCGGCCTCGTCATGAGCCAGGTGCTGACGCTGTACACGACGCCGGTGGTGTACCTCTACCTCGAGACGCTGCGCGTACGGTACCTCCGCCGCCGCGGGCACGACGTAGCCGACGAACTCGTCAGTCAGGCCCCCGCCAGGTAGGGACGGCTCTCCGAGCCGTCCGCTCTCCGAGCCGTCCGCTCTCCGAGCCCAGAGGTGCCGTTGTTTCATCCGCGCCCGGACTGCGCCAGAATACGCGCCATGGATCGACGGCAGTTCCTGGCAACGACAGGCGGCACGTTCGTGACGATCGCCGCGCAGGGCCACGCCCGTGCCGCCTTCGCGCAGGCGCCCGAGCCGGTCATCGACATCCACCAGCACCTGAACTACAGCGGACGGACCGACGAGGCGTTTCTGGCGCACCAGCGCAGGATGGGCGTGACAACGACGGTGCTGCTGCCGGCGGGGCGCCCGGAGAAGCGGCCGTCGACCCACGACGGCGTTGCCAACGGCCTCCAGGCCCAGGCCGACGGCAAC
This sequence comes from uncultured Vicinamibacteraceae bacterium, assembly GCA_964430855.1. Classification (GTDB taxonomy): domain Bacteria; phylum Acidobacteriota; class Vicinamibacteria; order Vicinamibacterales; family Vicinamibacteraceae; genus JAEZDP01. Next base: position 5,406 of record CAYSHC010000143.1, on the reverse strand, counting down.
GCGCGGTGCGAGCGCTTCGCCCGCGAGCATCGGGGCTACCGGTTCGGCGCCAACGAGGTGCCCGACGTCGACGACGCGATTGCCCAGATCGAGCGGTACCTGAAGCGCGGGGCCGTGATCATCGGCGAGCAGAAGTTCGGCGTCGCGTGCGACTCGCCGGAGATGCAGCGCATCTACGAGTGCGCGCAGGCCAACGGCGTCCCGGTGCTGATGCACTGGCAGCACGGCATGTACAACCACGGGCTCGACCGGTTCCACCGCATGCTCGAGAAGTACCCCCGCGTGACCTTCATCGGGCACGCGCAGACGTGGTGGGCCAATATCGACAAGGGCCACGCCGACCAGAGCGTGCTGTACCCGAAGGGCCCCGTGACGCCAGGCGGCTGGACCGACAGGTACCTGGCCGACTACCCCAACATGTTCGGCGACCTGTCCGCGGGGTCGGGCCTCAATGCCCTGACGCGCGACGAGGATTTCACGCGCGACTTCCTGACGCGCCACCAGGACAAGCTGATCTACGGCAGCGACTGCAACGACCCGGTCGGCGAGGGCGAGAAGTGCCAGGGCGCGCAGACCCTTGCGGCCATCCGCCGTCTGGCCGCGAGCAAGGCGATCGAGCGGAAGCTGCTGCACGACAACGCGAAGCGGGTGCTGAAGCTCTGACCGATCCGGGCGATACTCTCGCCCATGCCGCGACAGCTCCTCTGCTTCGCCCTCCTGCTCGCCGTCGCGCCTGCCACCGCGCCGGCGCAGACGACACACCGCTTCACGCCCACCGAGGGCGTCCCGACGTTCGCGGCCCGCCCGCCCGTCCTGCGCGTCGTCCCCGGCGACATCGTCGAGACCGAGACCTTCTCGCGTCCCGGCGACTACTACGCGCAGCCCGGCGGACGCTGGCCCGGCGAGGTGGGCCCGTTCCATATCGAGGGCGCGAGCCCCGGCGACACGCTCGTCGTGAAGATCCTGAAGCTGCGGCTGAACCGCGACCACGCGGTCTCGGCCGTCAACCCGGGCGGCATCAGCGCCGTCGCCGGCGACTCGCGCACGCGGATGCTCAACGACCCGCTGCCCCCGCGGCGGTACGAGTGGCGCCTCGACCGCGAGCGGAACGTCGGCATCCTCGAGCTGCCCGGTTCGGCCGGCCGGCGCATCGAGATCCCGCTGCGGCCCATGCTGGGACGCGTGGCGGTCGCGCCCGCGGGCGAGGAGTCGTGGGGCGGCCTGTGGCCCGGCAACTTCGGCGGAAACATGGACGCCCCGGACATCCGCGAGGGCGTCACCGTCTACCTGCCGGTCTTCCACGAGGGCGCGCTGTTCTACTTCGGCGACGTGCACGCCGCGCAGGGCGACGGCGAGATCGTCGGCTCCGGGCTCGAGACGACGGCGGACGTGACGTTCCAGTTCGACGTCATCAAGGGGCAGCGCATCGGATGGCCGCGCATCGAGGACGACACGCACCTGATGGTCGCCGGCAGCGTGCGCCCGCTCGTGGACGCGTTCCGCATCGCCCACGTCGAGCTCATCGACTGGCTGGTCGCCGACTACGGGTTCGACCGCATGGACGCCTACCAGGTGGTGTCGCAGGCAGGCACGGCGCGCGTCGCCAACGTCGTCGATCCCAACTACACGGTGGTGGCGAAGTTCCCGAAGGCGCTGCTGCCGCCGAAGACCGGCGTGGCCGCCAGACAGGGCGCGTCCGAGCCAGAGGACGCCTTCGTTCCCGAGCCCGGCTACACGCTCCTCTTCAACGGGCGCGACCTCACGGGCTGGGGCTTCCGCCGGACGTCCGACGCCGATCGCGAGAGCGCGCGACGCTGGCAGGCGTCGAGTCCCGACGCGGCGCTATGGCCGTTTGTCGAGGAGCCGGTCGACTTCGACGGCCTGCCCGAGACCCCGGACGGGCGCTTCCGCGCCGTGGGCGGGCGGCTCGTGGTGACTCCCGCCCCGGAGGGCCGCAAGATCCAGCAGCTCTGGACCACGCGCGAGTTCGGCGACGACTTCGAGCTGCGGCTCGAGTTCCGCGCGTCACCGAACGCCGACAGCGGCCTGTACCTCCGCGGCCCGCAGCTGCAGGTGCGCGACTACCGGCTGGCCGGCCCGTACCGCTCGCTCGCCAGCTACAGGCCGCAGGACTGGAACGAGATCGTCGTCGTGGTGCGCGGGCGGACGGCACGCGTGACGTGCAATGGCGAGCTGATCGAGGAGGCGTTCGAGCTGCCGGCGCGCGGCCCGATTGGCGTCGAGGGCGACCGCGGGCAGATGGAGTACCGGCGCATCCGAATCCGCCCCCTGGCGCCGTAGCCGCGTGCTACCATCGCGCCATGCGTACACTCCTGTCGTTCTGTGCGATTGCGTGCCTCGGCGTCACGCCGGCGGCAGCGCAGGCCCCGTCGTCGGCGGCACCGGCGCAGTACTCGGCAGACCTGAAGGTGGGCGACCAGGCACCCGCCTTCTCGCTGAAGGGATCCGACGGCAAGACGCACACGCTGTCGGATTACCGCGGCACCACGGTCGTCCTGGCGTGGTTCCCGAAGGCGTTCACCGGCGGCTGCACCGCCGAGTGCAAGTCCATCGCGGAGGCGAGCCGGATCCTGCGCGGCTACGACGTCGCCTACTTCATGGCGAGCGTGGACGACGTGGAGACCAACACGCGCTTCGCGAAGGAACAGGGCGCCGACTACCCGATCCTGTCGGATCCGACCAAGGAGGTCGCGCGGGCCTACGGCGTGATTCGCACCGACCGTCCACCGGAGCAGCAGGTCGCCGCGCGGTGGACGTTCTACATCGGCCCCGACGGGAAGATCACGGCCATCGACAAGAACCCGACGACGACGACCGCCGGCGAGGTGATGGTGCGTCGGCTCGACGAGCTCGGCGTCCCGAAACGCCGGTAGGGACGGCTCTCCGAGCCGTCCACGGATTGGTAGGGACGGCTCTCCGAGCCGTCCTCCGCTCCTCGCCTTTTCGCTCGCGCCTGCCAGGACGGCCCGGAGGGTCGTCCCTGCCTCGGCGCTACCGTAGGATATGGGCATGCTGAGCCATGCCCTCCCCCGCCGCGCGACGCTCACCGCGCTTGCGCTTGTCGCTGCGGTCGCCGCGACTGTCGGCCAGCAGCCGGCCACCGACACGCCGCCCGACAAGCTGCTGCTGAAGGACTACCGTCCCCGCTCGATCTACAAGATCCCGCAGACTGACGTCCCGCGCGCGAAGTTCCCCGTCATCGACATGCACTCGCACGTGTACGTGCGCGATGCCGCGGCCGTCGAGGCGTGGATCGCCACGCTCGACGAGGTCAACGTCGAAAAGGTCGTCGTCATGGCGAGCGGCGCCCGCGCGCGGTTCGACCGGGCGCTGGAGCTCTTCGGCCCGCATCCCGACAGGTTCGAGGTGTGGACGGGCCTCGACTTCGCCGGCAGCAGCGAGCCGGGCTGGAGCCAGCGGGCCATCGCCGAGCTCGAGCGTGCGCATGCCGCGGGCGCCCGCGGCATCGGCGAGCTCAGCGACAAGGGCGGCGGCCTGCGCGGCTCGGACGGCATGCACGCCGACGACCCGCGCATGGACCCCGTCTTCGAGCGCATCGCCGAGCTCGGCCTGCCCGTCAACATCCACGTGGCCGAGGATCAGTGGATGTACGAGCCGATGGACCACACCAACGACGGGCTGATGAACGCCTACAAGTGGCGCGTCACGCCCGGGCCGACGGTGCTCGGCCACGACGAGGTCATCGACACGCTCGAGCGCGCGGTGAAGAAGCACCCGCGCGTCACCTTCATTGCCTGCCATTTCGCCAACACGACGGCGGACCTCTCGCGCCTCGCCCGGATGCTCGACACCTACCCGAACCTCTACGCCGACATCTCGGCGCGCTTCGGCGAGACGGCCCCTATCCCGCGGACGATGGCGGCGTTCTACGAGCGGTACCAGGACCGGCTGCTGTACGGCACCGACATGGGCACGAACATCGACATGTACCGGGCCACGTTCCGCATCCTCGAAACCACCGACGAGCACTTCTATCTCGGCACCCTGCGGCACTATCACTGGCCGTACCACGGCTTCGGCCTGCCGGACGAAATCCTGCGGAAGGTCTACCGCGACAACGCGCTCAGGATCCTCAGCAGCCGACCTCAGCGGTAGACGGTTCGCGGTACGCGGTAAGCGGTGCGCGGTGCTCGGCTTCACCCCCCCGCGCGCACGCGCCTCGCCAGCGTGTCGAGGGTCAGCAGCTCGTCGACGGTCAGGTGGGCGAGTTGCTGGCGATGCACGCGCTCGATCGGACCGTCGAGCCGCCGCAGCAGGGCCAGGCCGGCGTCGGTGATCGACGCGGTGACGAGCCGGCGGTCCGACGTCTCGCGGGTACGCCACACGAGCTGACGGGCGACGAGCCGGTTGAGCAGGCGCGTGATGTCGGAATCGCGCGTGATCATGCGTTCGGCGATCGCGCCGCACGAGAGCCTGTCGGGCATCGCCTCGCGCAGGATCCTGAGGACGCAGTACTGCGGGAACGTCAGCTCGGCCAGCCGCAGGATCTCGACCTCGCCCTGGAGCAGCTTGTCGGCGGCCAGCAGCAGCCGCTGGAAGACCCGTTCCTCGAGCCCCGGCGGCCGCGCGGGCGCCGCCTCGCCGTGCGTGGTGGTCGGCACGGCCGCCAATCTAGTCGTTGCGAGGCCGAAAGGCAATCAATGTAGAGTGGACGCAGTCCCATGGCCCGACGTCCGGCGGCACGCGCGAAGGCACCGGCCGAGGTGCTCGAGATCGACGGGCACGAGGTGACGATCTCGAATCCGCAGAAGGTGCTGTTCCCCGACGCGCGGCTCACCAAGCTGGATCTCGCGCGTTACTACCTGGCCGTGGCCGACGGCGCGCTGCGCGCGGCCGGGGGCCGCCCGAACGTGCTCGTGCGCTACCCGAACGGGATAGAAGGCGAGTTCTTCTACCAGAAGCGCGCGCCCGCGCAGCGGCCACCGTACGTGGACGCGGTGACCCTCAGCTTCCCGTCCGGCCGCACCGCCGAGGAGGTCGTGCCGCGCGAGCGTGCCGCGCTGGCGTGGATGGCCAACCTCGCGTGCCTCGAACTCCACCCGCACCCTGTGAGGGCCGACGACCTCGAGCATCCCGACGAGCTGCGCATCGACCTCGATCCGGTCCCCGGCGTCGAGTGGACGCACCTCCAGGAGGTCGCCCGCATCGTCCGAGAGGCGCTTGCCGACTTCGGGCTCGTCGGGTGGCCAAAGACGTCCGGCTCGCGGGGCATCCACGTCAACGTCCGCATCGAACGCCGCTGGACCTTCCCGGAGGTACGCCGGGCCGCGCTGGCCTTCGCGAGGGAGGTCGAGCGGCGGGCGCCCGCGCTGGCGACCAGCCAGTGGTGGAAGGAGGAGCGCCATGGCGTGTTCCTCGACTACA
>CAYSHC010000142.1:0-7923 GCA_964430855.1 uncultured Vicinamibacteraceae bacterium | reverse complement strand
GCATCCTCGGCACGCGCGGCATCCCCAACCGGCACGGCGGGTTCGAGTCGTGCGCCGAGCGGCTCGCCCCGTGGCTCGTGGAGCGCGGGTGGGCGGTGACCGTGTACTGCCAGGAACCGTGGGGGGAACCGGCACACCGACGTGTTTGGCGCGGCGTGACCCTCGAGCATGTGCCCGCGCGGTTCGGCGGCTCGGCCGGCAGTGTCCTGTTCGACGTCCAGACCGCATGGGACGCCGCGCGGAGCGGCGACCTGCTGTTGACGCTCGGCTACAACACGGCGGCGATCTTTCCGTGGTACCTGCTGCGGCGGCGACGCCATGTGGTGAACATGGACGGCCTCGAGTGGCGCCGTGGCAAGTGGCCGGCGCCGGTGAAGGCCTGGTTCTATGTCAACAGCTGGATCGCCGGCGTGTGCGCCGACCGGCTGATCGCCGACCACCCGGAGATCGCGGCGATGCTGGCGCGGCGGGGACTCGGCGAGCGCACGGTGATGGTGCCGTACGGCGCCGACGCCGCCGTCGATGCCGACCCGGCGCCGCTGGCACGCCTCGGCCTGGCGCCCGGCGGCTATGCGCTCGTCATCGCGCGCCCGGAACCGGAGAACTCCGTGCTCGAGATCGTGCGGGCGTGGAGCCAGCGCCGCCGACCGATCGACCTCGTCGTCGTCGGACACCTGGACCGGGCGCGCCGCTATCACCGGGACGTGCAGGATGCCGCGTCCGACAGCGTCAGGTTCGTCGGCGCCATCTACGACACGCCGACGGTGCAGGCGCTGCGCGCCCATGCGCGCCTCTACGTCCACGGCCACACCGTCGGCGGGACCAACCCGTCGCTCGTCGAGGCGCTCGGCGCGGGGTCGCCCGTGCTCGCGCACGACAACCGCTTCAACCGGTGGGTCGCCGGCCCGGCACAGGCCTACTTCGCCGACGAGAGCATCTGCGCGGCGCAGTTCGACGCGCTGCTCGACAACGACCAGGCGCTGCGCGCCATGCGTGCGGCGGCCCTGGCACGGCACGCCGAGGCGTTCACGTGGGACCGTGTCCTGCCCGCCTACGAGGCGGTCCTCATCGAGGCGCTTCAGGAACGGTAGTCAGCGGGCGCGTGACTTGATGGCGACGCGTGCCTCGCGGTCGGTCTCGCGCTTGCGGATCGATTCGCGCTTGTCGTGCGACTTCTTGCCGCGGGCCAGCGCCAGGGTGACCTTGACGCGACCGTTCTTGAGGTACATGCGCGTCGGAACGAGCGTGAGGCCGCGCTCCACGGTGCGGCCAATCAGCTTGCGGATCTCGGCACGGTGCAGCAGCAGCTTCCGCCTGCGCAGCGGTTCGTGCGAGGCGTACCCCCTGTGGCTGTAGGGGCTGACGTGGACGTTGTACATCCAGACCTCGCTGCCCTCCACGCGCGCGTAGCTGTCGCGCAGGTTGACCTTGCCCTCGCGAATCGCCTTCACCTCGGTGCCGAGCAGCACCACGCCGGCTTCCCACGTGTCGAGGAACTCGTAGTCGTATGAGGCCTTGCGGTTGTCGGCCAGCAGCCTGATGCCGCCGGCCGCGGCCGCCTTGTCGGTCGCCATCGTGCGTCTCGCGAGGAAATGTGGTCAGCGGGTCGGGTCCGCGGCATGGCCGGCACGGGCGCGCACGAGGCGCGCCGCCAGCAGCGTCGCGCTCTTCATGCTCCCCGCGTCGGCGAGGCCCCGGCCCGCGATGTCGAACGCCGTGCCGTGATCCACGGACGTCCGGATGATGGGCAGCCCCAGCGTGACGTTGACCGACGTGCCGAAGGCCAGCAGCTTCACCGGGATCAGGCCCTGATCATGATACGTCGCCAGCACGACGTCGAACTCGCCCCGCACGGCACGCAGAAAGACGGTGTCGCCCGGAATCGGGCCGTCCACCCGGATGCCCTCGCCCCGCGCCGTCGCCACCGCCGGCGCGATCACCTCGTCATCCTCGTGCCCCATGAGGCCGTGCTCGCCCGCGTGCGGGTTCAGGCCGGCGACGGCGATGCGCGGGTCGGGATAGCCGAAGGCGGGCAGGCTCGCGCGGGTAAGCCGCAGCAGCGAGAGCACCGTGTCTGTCGTCACCAGCGCCGGCACCTCGCGGAGCGGCACGTGGACGGTCGCCAGCACCACGCGAAGCGGCTCCGAGTAGAACATCATCGCGACCTGCGATGCGCCGGTGAGGTGCCCCAGCAGGTCGGTGTGCCCCTTCCACGGGAGGCCGGCCGCGGCAAACGCCTCCTTGCTGACGGGGCCCGTCGCGATGGCGTCCACCTCCCCCCGCTGCGCCGCGCGCACGGCGTCGACCAGCGTGTCGAAGGCCGCCCTGCCGCTCTCGGCCGAGACGCGCCCCGGCGTGAACCTGGCGCGCGCCTCGTCGGGCGAGGGCCCGTACACCACTGGCTCGCAGGTCGCGCGGACGTCGGCGGCGGCCGCCGCGGCCGCGACGATCTCCGGGCCGATCCCCGCCGGGTCGCCGACCGTGAGCGCGATGCGCGGCTTCATGGGGTCAGGTCTCTGTTTCGCCCCCGAACGGGGTCAGGTCTCGCGATCGCGCCTTCCGGGGTCAGGTCTCGCCTCGACGACGTGGCAGAAACGGCCATCAGTCGGCGCCACCGCAGTTGCACACGCCACCCTCGCTCCCGCAACTCCCGTCCTGCGCGCACGCCCCCTCGCACGTGCCGGCCTGCCCGCAGCCTGCGTGCGTCTCGCCCTTCGCGTTCGGCAGCTCATAGCGGAGGCAGCACTTCAGCCTCCCGCACGCGCCGGACAGCCGCGACGGGCTCAGGTTGAGCTGCTGCCGCTTGGCCATCCTGATCGAGACGGGCTCGAAGCTGGTCAGCCACGTGGTGCAGCACAACGGACGCCCGCACGTGCCGTACCCGCCGAGCATCCGCGCCTCGTCGCGGACGCCGATCTGCCGCATCTCGATGCGCATCCGGAAGGCCGCGGCCAGGTCGCGCACCAGCTCGCGGAAATCCACGCGGTGGTCTGCGGTGTAGTAGAAAAGCAGCATGGATCCGTCGAAGGCATGCTCGACGCGGGTCAGCTTCATCGGCAGGCCCCGCTCGCGTACCTTCAGCCGACAGAACCGGAAGGCCTCACGCTCCTTCTCGCGCTGCCGCAGGCGCGTCAGCACGTCGTCGCGCGACATCCGCCGGACCACGACGGGTGCAGGGTCGCCGACCGGACGCCGCCGCGCGGCGACGCACGACGGCTCCGGGACGACGGTCCCGCACGCGAGCGTGCCGTGGGCGTCGACGACCACCTCGTCACCCGGCCTGACGGGCGGGTCGATTGCAAGCTCCGGCAGCAGGAACGTCTGCCGCCGGCCACCGGGCACGTACCGCACGCTGACCGTCGGCGGAGGCGCAGGGGCGGTGCCCTCCGCGGACGGAGCCGCGGCTGCCGGCGCAGGCGAAGACGTGGCTGGCGACGACGTATCCATCTCCTTACAGTTCGCAGGCGAGCCAGTCGGCCACGACCTTGGCAGCCTGGTTGCGCTCGAGGGCCCGGCGCGCCTCCTCCACGCACTGGAAGGCGCGGGTGAGGCGGACGCCGTCGAAGTGTGCCGCCATGGAGGAGAGCGGCTGCACGAGGTCGGGACTCGCCAGGACGCCGGACGCCGCGCCCGCCTGGACGCCGCCCATGTCGCGCAGCAGTCCGGCCATCGCGTCGAGCCGCTGCAGCAGGAGGTCGCGCTCCGAGGCGCCCCCCTTCTTCTTCGGCGCCTCCGCCAGGCGCTGCGCGACGGCAAGCCGCTGCGCCGGCGACGGCCGCGCCGCGAGGCCCTGCAACGCGGCAAGCGCGACCCGGCGTGCCTCATCGGCCTCGCCTGACTCGGCGCTCAGCGCGCCGCTGACCGAACCGCCGGATGCCGCGGCCATCGCCGTGGCCGCGCGCTCGTCCAGCCCACGCAGCCGCATCAGGACCTCGGCGACGTCCGGCGTGGACAGGGGGCCGAAGCGGAACCGCGGGCAGCGCGAGCGGACGGTGTCGAGCAGCGCGTCGGCCCGCGCCGTCACAAGCACGATCATCGACGACGGGGGCGGCTCCTCGAGCGTCTTCAGCAGCGCGTTCTGCGCGCCGGCCGGCATGCGATCGGCCTCGTCGATGACGACGACGCGGCGGCGCGCCTCGAAGGGCCGGTAGCTGGCCGACGCGATCACGTCGCGCACCATGTCCACCGTGATGACGCCCTTCTCGTTGGGCGCGAGCACGATGACGTCCGGATGCGCGCCGCGCGCCATGCGCGCGCACGCCGAGCAGCCGCCGCATGCCCACCCGTCGGCGCGTGCGAGGCAGTTGAGCGCAGCCGCCAGGTCGAGCGCGCACGTGCGCTTGCCGACGCCTTGCGGGCCGTCGAACAGCAGGCTGTGGGGGACAGTCCCCGACGCGATGGCCCGCGCGAGGAGCGCGCGGATCGGCCGGTGTCCGACGAGCGTCGTTGTCGCCTGGGTGGAATCGTTCACGGTCACGGCGAAGGCGGGTCGTCGTCTCCACGCGAGCGCGGCGACTGCGCGTCCTGGTCCTTCGCTGTCTCCTTCCGGCCGCGTTCCCTGTCGTTGTCCTTGTCGTCGTCGTTGCCGCCGCGGCCGAACAGCCGACTCCAGAAGCCGCGCTTCTTCGGCTTCTCCTCGACCGTCTCCCCGGCGTCGGCCTCCTCGTCGTCGGGAGCGGACCTGGCCGATGCCGTCGCGCCTTCCTCGGCGACCGGCGGCGTCGGGATGTTGCGCGGAATCTCGGCCGACGGCAGGCCGGCCTGCTCGGCGGTCACCGGAGCGACGTTGCCGTCGCGGCCGAAAGCCCCGGCCAGGCGCGCCCAGAAGCCCGGGCCCTCGTGCTCGGTGCACGTCTCGTGCGGCTCCTCGCCACGGCGGAAGTACTCGCCGTAAACCATCGACCGCACCTCGACGCCGTCGGCGGTCTCGACCGGCACGTTCGCGCAGCCCTCGGCGGCACGCTTGCCGGTGATGCGGCACACCTGCACGCTCACGAGGCCGTCGGGACGCTCGAACGGCTTCGCCTCGTGGCCCTTCGTCGCGGCCTTCATCACCGACGCCCAGAGCGGCACCGCGAGCTCGCCGGCGTACCCGTTGGCGGTGATGGGTCGTGGCTTGTCGAAACCCATCCAGACACCTGCCGCGATGTCCGGCGTGTACCCGACGAACCAGACGTCGTGGTAGTCGTTGGTCGTCCCCGTCTTGCCCGCCGCGGGCAGGCGGAAGCCATCGGCGCGCGCCCGCCACCCCGTGCCGCCGTTGATCACGTCGGCCAGCATCGACGTGACGAGAAACGCCGTCTGGGGCGTGAGCACGGTCTCGCCCTCGGCGGTGACGCTGTAGAGAATCTCGCCGTCACGCGACTCGACCCGACGGATGAGGTAGGGCCGACGGAGGACGCCGCCGTTGGCAAACGCGCCGTAGGCCGCGGTCAGCGAGGCCAGGGTCACCTCGCCGGCGCCGAGCGCGAGTGAGGGCACGGCCGGCATGTCGCCGAGCGCCAGCGCCCGCGCGGTGTCGACCGCACTGCGGATGCCCACCGTTCGCAGCAGCTGGACGGCGGCGCGGTTGCTGGACGTGCGGAGCGCGGTGCGCAGCGTCATGCTGTCGGCCTCGGAATGCTCGTCCTCCGGCACGTACGCGCCCTGCGGCGTGTTGATCGGATCGTTCAGGTTCGTCACGAGCGAGGCGGGCGAATGGCCGGCCTCGATGGCCGCGGCGTAGACGATGGGCTTGAAGGCCGACCCGGCCTGCCGGCGCGCCTGGAACGCCCTGTTGAAGCGGCTCTCGCGGAAGTCGCGGCCGCCCACGAGGGCGCGCACCGCGCCGGTCTTCGTGTCGAGCACGACGGCGGCTCCCTGGAGGTAGTCGGGCGCCACCCCCTCCTCGACGGTGATCTCGGCGCGTGCCTTGTGGGGATAGCCGCGGCGCTTCTCGATCTGCTCGAGCCTGTCGTTGAGCGCCTTCTCGGCGGCCTGCTGCATCTCGGGGACGATGGTGGTGTAAACGCGCAGCCCGCCCTCCGACACCAGCTCCCAGCCGAAGCGCTCGACGAGTTCGCGGCGCACCTGCTCCTTGAAGTAGAGCCCGAAGGGCTCCTCGCGCCGCAGGCGGTTGCTCAGCTCGACGGGCGCGTTGCGCGCCTGCTCGTACGTCGCCTCGTCGATGGCGCCGCTGTCGAGCATCGTCCGCAGGACGACGGCCCGGCGCGCGACGGCCTTGTCCATGTTGATCGTCGGCGCGTACGTCGAGGGCGACTGGATCAGCCCGGCGAGCAGCGCGGCCTCGGCGACGTCGAGCTCGGCGGCAGGCTTGCCGAAGAAGCCGAGCGACGCCGCCTCGACGCCGTAGTACCCGTCGCCGAAGTAGACCTTGTTGAGGTAGAGCTCGAGGATCTCGCGCTTCTCGTAGGTGCCCTCGATGAGGAGCGCCGCGAAGGCCTCCTTGATCTTGCGCGAGTAGGTCTTGTGACGCGTCAGGAAACTCTGACGCGCGAGCTGCTGCGTGATCGTGCTGCCGCCCTGCGAGCGCGTGCCGGTCCGCGCGTTGGCGAGGACGGCGGCGCCGATGCGGACGATGTCGATGCCGTTGTGCTGGTAGAACCGCTGGTCCTCGACCGACAGGACCGCCGCGATCATGTGAGGCGAGATCCGCTCCAGCGGGACCTCGATGCGCTGCTCCTTGAAGATCGTGAAGACGGGCTCGTCGTCCGCGTCGTAGATCGTGGTGGTCTGGGCCATGTCCCCCACGCCGCGGAGCGTCTCGCCGTCCGGCAGGGAGCGCCGGACGTCCCAGGCGAACCACAGCGTGTAGCCGAAGGCGGCCCAGGCCAGGACGGAGGCGAGCACGAGCATGGAGACGAGCGCCCGGGGGCGCTCCAGCGCGGCCTGCCGGAGCCGCCCCGGCGCACGACCGCTCAGCCAGTGGATGAGTCGACTGCGCATGTTCTCCCCCGCTGAAGTAGCGTACCAGCTTGGCGGGCGCGGTGTCCCGTCACTGCACCTTCCGCAGGACGACGAGGCTGCGGCTCTCGAGGGTCAGGTCGCTGCCGGCCTCGCGTATCTCGTCCTCGGGTTCGACCTCGCCCGTCGTCGTGTCGATCACCCGCGTCCACGACTGCCCGAAGGGCCCGTCCGGCAGGACGTACTGCAGCGGCTCGTAATGCGCGTTGAAGAGCACCAGGAAGCTGTCGTCGACGACGCGCTCGCCGCGGGGGCCCAGGCTGGGGATGGCCTGACCGTTGAGAAACACCATGAACGACTTGTTGTGGCCGGTCAGCCAGTCGTCGTCGCTCATCGGCTTGCCGTCGGGCGTGAACCACTCGATGTCGAGCAGGCCGTGAATCTCGGCCCCCTGGAACCAGCGGCGGCGGCGGAATGCCGGGTGGGCATGGCGGAACGCGATGAGCTGGCGCGTGAACTCCAGGAGTGACTCGTCGATCGCGTCCCAGTCGAGCCACGAAATCTCGTTGTCCTGGCAGTACGCGTTGTTGTTGCCCTGCTGCGTGCGCCCCATTTCGTCGCCCGCGAGCAGCATGGGCACGCCCTGCGACAGCAGGAGTGTCGCCAGGAAGTTGCGCTGCTGGCGCGCGCGGAGCGCGTTGACCTCGGGGTCGTCGGTCGGCCCTTCCACGCCGCAGTTCCACGAGCGGTTGTGGCTCTCGCCGTCGCGGTTGTCCTCGCCGTTGGCCTCGTTGTGCTTGTCGTTGTACGAGACGAGGTCGCGCAGCGTGAAGCCGTCGTGTGCCGTGACGAAGTTGATGCTGGCGTAGGGCCGCCGCCCGGTGCCCTCGTAGAGGTCGCTGCTGCCGGTGAACCGGTACGCGAACTCGCTCATCGTCTGGTCCTGGCTCCGCCAGTAGTCACGCACGCAGTCGCGGTACTTGCCGTTCCACTCGCACCACAGCGGCGGGAAGTTGCCGA
>CAYSHC010000141.1:0-8111 GCA_964430855.1 uncultured Vicinamibacteraceae bacterium | reverse complement strand
GCCGGAAGGCGTCGAGATGGTGATGCCGGGCGACAACGTGACGATGGAGATCGAGCTCATCGCGCCGGTGGCGCTGGAGAAGGGGCTGCGCTTTGCGATTCGCGAAGGCGGCCGCACGGTGGGCGCCGGCACGATCACCGAGATCCTGGCCTAGGAAACGACCATGTCCTCATTTGGCGAGAAGATTCGGATTCGGTTGAAGGCGTACGACGCCCGCGTGCTGGATCAGTCCACGACCGAGATCGTGGACACCGCACGGCGTACCGGCGCGCGCCTGGCCGGTCCGGTGCCGCTGCCGACCGAGAAGAACAAGTGGACGGTGCTGCGGTCGCCGCACGTCGACAAGAAGTCGCGCGAGCAGTTCGAGATCCGCACGCACAAGCGCCTGGTGGACATCTTCGAGCCGACGCCGCAGACCGTGGACGCGCTGATGAAGCTCGATCTGCCGGCGGGCGTGGACGTCGAGATCAAGGCGTTCGGCAAGGAGCACGGCAAGTAGCGGGCACGCAGGCAGGGACGGCCCCGAGGGCGGTCCCTGGCGAGCCTCACATCAGGGGTCGACGGTCTCGCCGTCGCCCAGCCGAGGAAGCCGCCAGGCTTCCGGCAGGGGGCGAAGGCGGATGCGGACCCGGGAAGCGATAGGCAATGGTTACGGGAATCATCGGGAAGAAGATCGGGATGACGCAGGTGTTCGGCGCCGATGGTGTCGTGACGCCGGTCACCGTGATCAAGGCCGGGCCCTGCGTCGTCGTGCAGACCAAGACGGTCGAGAACGACGGCTACGCGGCCGCGCAGATCGGCCTCGTCGAGGGGCGGCCGGCGCGCGTGAACAAGGCCATCGCGGGCCACTACGCCAAGGCCAACGTCCCGCCGACGCGCGTGCGCCGCGAGGTCGGCATCGCCGGTGACGGCGTGGTCGCCGGCTCGGAGGTGCTCGTCGACGGCGTCTTCGCCGACGGCGACGTCGTCGACGTCATCGGCACGTCGCGCGGCCACGGGTTCCAGGGCGTGGTCAAGCGCCACGGCTTCGGGGGCGGCGCCGCGAGCCACGGGTCGATGTTCCACCGCGCGCCCGGCTCGATCGGGGCCTCGTCGTACCCGTCGCGGGTCATCAAGGGCATGCGGGCGGCCGGCCACATGGGCGCCGACCGCGTGACGGTGCACAACCTGAAGGTCGTGCGCGTCGATGGCGACAACCACCTGCTGCTCGTGAAGGGCGCCGTGCCCGGGCCCCGCAACGGCTACGTGCTGGTGCGCAAGGCGAAGAAGGCCAAGCCGGTCCGCACCCCGCAGCCCGAGAAGCCCAAGGGCAGGAAGTAAGGGATCACTGAGATGACTCTCGACGTCGTCAATGCGAACAACGAGAAGGTGGGCGCGATCGACCTGCGCGAGGACGTCTTCGGCGGACGCGTGCGGACAGGCCTGATCTGGGAAGCGGTGCGCCACGAGCAGGCCGAGGCCCGCCGCGGCACGCACGCCACCAAGAGCCGCGGCCTGGTGGCCGGCAGCGGCAAGAAGCTGTGGAAGCAGAAGGGCACCGGGCGCGCGCGGGTGAGCGACATCCGCAACTCGATCTGGCGGGGCGGCGGCACGGTGTTCGGTCCGCAGCCGCGCGACTACGGCTACGCCTTCCCGAAGAAGATGGCGAAGGGCGCGCTGCGCGACGCGCTGACGCAGAAGCTGCGTGACGGGGCCGTCGTGGTGGTGCAGGCCTTCGAGGTGCCGGAGGTGAAGACGGCCGTCGCGGCGCGGATGCTCCGGCAGCTCGGACACACGCGCAAGTCGCTGCTGATCGACGTGCAGCCGAGCGACGACTTCGTGCTCTCGACGCGCAACATCCCGGGCGTCCGCCTCGTGCCGGCCAACCGGGTGACGGCGCGCGACGTGATGGACAGCCCGAGGATCATCGCCAGCCAGGCCGCGCTCGAGCGCCTGCAGGAGGCGCTGGGCTAGGCCGCGGGCCGGCCCGGCAGAGGAACCGAGTCATGAAGCTCACCGACGTCATTCGCCGTCCGCTGGTGACCGAGAAGAGCACGCTGCAGCGCGAGCTGGGCAACGTGCTGGCCTTCGAGGTCGCGCGCGGTGCCACCAAGGTCGAGATCGCCAGGGCGGTGGAGTCGCTGCTCGGCGCGAAGGTCGAGGACGTGCGCACGGCGCTCAACCACGGCAAGGTGAAGCGCCAGGGGCGTTTCAGCGGCCGCCGCAGCGACTGGAAGAAGGCCTACGTCCGGCTGAAGCCGGGCGAGAAGGTGCCCGACATCCTGGAGATCGCGTAAGCGAGGAAGCGACCCATGTCCGTTCGCAAGTACAAGCCCACATCGGCCGGCCGTCGGTTCCAGACGGTGCAGACGTTCGACGAGATCACGTCGACCGAGCCGTACAAGCCGCTCACCGAGCCGCTGAAGAAGTCGGGCGGCCGGAACAACACCGGTGCGCAGACGGTCTGGTGGCGCGGCGGCGGCCACAAGCGCACGTACCGCGTGATCGACTTCAAGCGCGACAAGCACGGCATCCCCGCGCGCGTGACGACGGTCGAGTACGACCCGAACCGCTCGGCGCGGATCGCGCTGCTGTCCTACGCCGACGGCGAGAAGCGGTACATCCTGCACCCGGCCGGCGTGAAGGTCGGCGACCAGGTCGCGTCGGGGCCGACGGTGGACATCCTGCCGGGCAACGCGCTGCCCTTGCGCAACATCCCGCTCGGCACGATCGTGCACAACGTCGAGCTGCGGCCGGGGAAGGGCGGCCAGATGGCGCGCAGCGCCGGGGCGTCGGTGCAGGTGGTGGCCAAGGAGAACGACTACGCCACCCTGCGGCTCCCGTCGAGCGAGGTGCGCCTCGTGAACCTCGACTGCTACGCGACGATCGGCCAGGTCGGCAACGTCGACCACGAGAACGTCAAGGTGGGCAAGGCGGGGCGCAGCCGCTGGCTGGGCAAGCGGCCGCACGTGCGCGGCGTCGCCATGAACCCGGTGGACCACCCGCTGGGCGGCGGTGAAGGCAAGACCTCGGGCGGCCGGCACCCGGTCACGCCGTGGGGCGTCCCAACGAAGGGCTACAAGACCCGCAGCCGCAAGTCGACGGATCGGTTCATCGTCTCGCGGCGGCAGAAGTAAGGCGTCATGAGCAGATCACTCAAGAAGGGCCCGTTCATCGACACGTCGCTCCTCGAGAAGATCGAGGCGATGAACTCCGCCAACGAGAAGAAGGTCATCAAGACGTGGTCGCGCCGGTCGACCGTGATCCCCGAGATGATCGGGCACACGCTCGCGGTGCACAACGGCCGCAAGTTCGTGCCGGTGTACGTGACGGAGAACATGGTCGGGCACAAGCTCGGCGAGTTCGCCGCGACGCGCACGTTCAAGGGGCATCCGGTGAAGTCCGAGAAGGCCGGCAGGTAAGGGGAACGGACATGGTGGAAGCTCGAGCCACAGCGCGGTACGTCCGCACGTCCGCCCAGAAGGCGGGGCTGGTGCTGGACCTGATTCGCGGGCGCGACGTCAACGTGGCGCTCGCCACGCTGAAGTACTCGACCAAGGGCGTCGCGAAGGCGATCGAGAAGCTGCTGCAGTCGGCCGTGGCCAACGCGCAGCAGACGGCCGGCTTCGGCGGCGACGTCGAGCGGCTGTACGTGTCGGCGGCCTACGCCGACCAGGGGCCCTCGGCCAAGCGGATCCGCCCGGCCCCGATGGGGCGGGCCTTCCGCGTGCTGAAGCGGACGACCCATCTGACCGTGGCGGTGACCGAGCGCCCGGTGCGGCGCCGGGCGCCGGCGGCGCCGGCCACCAAGGGACGCGGGCGTCGCAAGACGGCCTCGGCCGAGAGCAACTGAGACGAAGGACGACTGACGCAATGGGCCAGAAGGTTCACCCCTACGGATTCCGCCTCGGCTTCAACAAGACGTGGCGCTCGCGCTGGTACGCCGACAAGGACTACGCGAAGCTGCTGCACGAGGATCTGCAGCTGCGCGACCACCTCAAGAAGCGCTTCGCGCATGCGGGCGTCTCGAAGGTGGAGATCGAGCGTGCGGCCAACAAGCTGAAGGTCGACATCCACACCAGCCGTCCCGGGATCATCATCGGGCGGAAGGGCGCGGAGGTGGACAAGCTGAAGGCCGAGATCCAGAAGCGCACCAACCGCGAGGTGTTCATCAACATCCAGGAGATCCAGAAGCCGGAACTGGATGCGCAGCTCATCGCCGAGTCGGTGGCCATGCAGCTCGAGAAGCGCGTCGCCTTCCGCCGCGCGATGCGCAAGGCGGTGGAGTCGGCGCTGCGCTTCGGGGCCCGCGGGATCAAGGTGCGGGTGTCGGGGCGGCTCAACGGCGCCGAGATTGCGCGGTCGGAGTGGTACCTGCACGGGCAGCTGCCGCTGCAGACGCTGCGCGCGGACATCGACTACGGGTTCGCCGAGGCGCGCACCACCTACGGGGTGATCGGCGTCAAGACCTGGCTGTACCAGGGCGAGCGCCTGGTGCCGCGGGTCGGGCGTGAAGAGGACTACCGGGCCCCGCGGCGTGGAGCCGGGGCCCGCGCGTAACGACGGCCGGGCGGCACGGGCCGTCCGACGAGGGAAGCAACTGCCATGTTGATGCCGAAGAAGGTCAAGTACCGCAAGGTGCAGCGCGGGCGCATGCGGGGCAAGGCCTGGCGCGGGTCCGATGTCTCCTTCGGAGACTACGGGCTGAAGGCGCTGGAGCCGTGCTGGTTGACGGCGCGCCAGATCGAGGCCGCCCGTATCGCGATGACGCGCTTCATCAAGCGCGGCGGCAAGATCTGGATCCGGGTGTTCCCCGACAAGCCGATCACCAAGAAGCCGCAGGAGACCCGGATGGGCAAGGGCAAGGGCGCCCCTGATTCCTGGGTCGCCGTCGTGAAGCCGGGCCGGATCCTGTTCGAGATGGAGGGCGTGGACGAGCCGACGGCGCGCCGGGCGATGGAGCTGGCCGCGGCCAAGCTGCCGATCCACACCAAGTTCGCGACGCGGTTCGCGCAGGAGCAGGCGTGATGGCGAAGGCAGCCGAGTTCAGGGACATGTCGGTCGAGGACCTCCGGCGCCGCGAGCAGGAGCTCGACAACGAGCTGTTCCAGCTGCGCATCCGGAAGGCGATGGGGCAGCTGGACAAGCCGCTCAGGCTGCGGGAGGTGCGCCGCGACGTGGCGCGCCTCAAGACCGTGCTGCGGCAGAAGGCGGGCCGCTGAGGCCCGCGACGGGCCCGAGCGGCAAGAGACAGCGGAATCGAGTTATGGCAGCCAAGGCAGAGATCTTCGGGACGGTCGTCAGCGACAGCATGGACAAGGGCGTCGTCGTGGCGGTGACGCGGCAGGTGCGTCACGCGATCTACGGCAAGACGCAGCGCAAGACGTCGCGGTTCATGGCGCACGACGAGGCCAACGAGGCCAGGGTCGGCGATCGCGTGGCGATCGTCGAGAGCCGGCCGCTGAGCCGGCGCAAGCGCTGGGTCGTCACGCGTGTCATCGAGCGGGCCAGGTAGGGAGACAGGAGCGCACCCATGGTTCAGATGCGATCAATCCTCGACGTGGCCGACAACTCCGGCGCCCGGAAGATCAGCGTGATCAACCCGGTCGGCGGGTCGACGGGCCGCTACGCGCGCCTCGGCGACATCGTCACGGCGTCGGTGAAGGAAGCGGCCCCCGACGGCAACGTCAAGAAGGGGCAGGTGGTGAAGGCCGTCATCGTGCGGACACGCAAGGAGCAGCGCCGGCGCGACGGCAGCTACATCCGGTTCGACCGGAACGCCGCCGTGCTGGTGAAAGACGACGGCGAGCCGATCGGCACGCGCGTCTTCGGCCCGGTGGCGCGTGAGCTGCGCGAGCGGCGCTTCATGAAGATCATCTCGCTCGCGCCCGAGGTGCTGTGACGATGGCTGGCCTGAAGCGCATTCGCAAGAACGACGAAGTGATCGTGATCGCGGGCAAGGACCGCGGCAAGCGTGGCCGCGTGACGTTCGTCGACACGGCACGCAACCGCGTGGTGGTCGAGGGCGTGAACCTCGTGAAGCGCCACACCAAGCCCAACCCCCAGCGGAACATCCAGGGCGGCATCGTCGAGCAGGAGGCGTCCATCCACGCGTCGAACGTGATGCTGTGGGACCCCGAGGCCGGCAAGGGCACGCGCGTGGGCTTCCAGACGCTGGAGGACGGGCGGAAGGTCCGTATCAGCCGCAGGAGCGGCGGAGTGATTGACAAATGAGTCGGCTGAAGCAGCGCTATACCGACGAGGCGGCGCCGGCCCTGATGAAGGAGTTCGGGTACGCCAACGTGATGGCCATCCCGAAGATCACGAAGGTGGTCGTCAACATGGGGCTCGGCGAGGCGACGCAGAACGCGAAGATCGTCGAGACCGCGGCCGAGGAGCTCGGGCGCATCACGGGGCAGAAGGCCGTCGTGACGCGGGCGCGCAAGTCCATTGCGTCGTTCCGCCTGCGCGAGGGCATGCCGATCGGCGCGATGGTGACCCTGCGCGGCCGCCGGATGTACGACTTCCTCGACCGGCTGATCGCGATCGCCCTGCCGCGCGTGCGCGACTTCCGTGGCGTGCCGACGAAGGGGTTCGACGGCCGGGGCAACTACACGCTGGGCCTGAAGGACCAGCTGCTGTTCCCGGAGATCGACTACATGCGCGTCGACAAGACGCGCGGGATGAACATCACCGTGGTGACGACGGCCACGACCGACGAGGAATCGCGCCGGCTGCTGCAGCTGCTCGGCTTCCCGTTCAGGCAGAACTGACATGGCAACGACCGCGAAGAAGGCGAAGGAACTCAAGACCCCGAAGTTCAAGGTGCGTCAGCGCAACCGCTGCAAACGGTGCGGTCGTCCGCGGGCGTACCTGCGCAAGTTCGCGCTGTGCCGCCTCTGTTTCCGCGAGCTCTCGCTGCGAGGCGAGATCGCGGGCGTGACCAAGAGCAGCTGGTAGAGAGTGACTGGTATGACTGACCCGATTGCCGACATGCTCACGCGGATTCGCAACGCGGTCCAGGCGCGTCACGCGCGCGTGGACGTCCCCGCGTCGAAGCTGAAGCTGGAGATCGCCCGCATCCTCGAGCGCGAGGGCTACATCAATGGCGTCAAGGTGATCGACGACCCGGCCGCGCCCGACTCGCCGCAGAAGGTGCTGCGCATCGCCCTGAAGTACGGGCCGCGCGGCGAGCGCGTGATCTCGGGCCTCGAGCGGGTGAGCCGCCCGGGACGCCGCGTGTACTTCGGGCGCGCCAGCGTGCCGGTCGTGCTCGGCGGGCTCGGCACCGCCATCCTGACCACCTCGCGCGGCGTGATGACGGGCCGCGAGGCCGTGAAGACCGGCGTCGGCGGCGAAATCCTCTGCAACGTGTGGTAGGGAGCCGCCGGCTCCACAGAAGGATCTGACTCATGTCTCGTATTGGTAAGAAGCCGATCCCGGTGCCGAAGGGCGTGGACGTCACGGTCAAGGACGGCCTGGTCGAGGTGAAGGGCCCGAAGGGCACGCTGGCGCAGCGGTTCCCTGCCGGCATCCGGTTCGAGCTGGTCGACGGCGCGCTGCACGCGCGGGCCGGCGAGGAACGCGAGCTGGCCAAGTTCCACGGCCTGGCGCGCACGTTGGTGGCCAACGCGGTGACGGGCGTCAGCGAGGGCTTCAAGCGCGAGCTCGACATCGTCGGCGTCGGCTACCGCGCCGAGGTGAAGGGGCGCGACGTCCACTTCGCGCTCGGGTACTCGCACCCGGTGGTCTTTCCGCTGCCCGACGGCATCGACGTGACCATCGACAGGCAGACGCACCTCGTCGTGAGCGGCATCGACAAGCAGCTGGTCGGCCAGGTGGCCGCCAACATGCGGGCGCTGCGCAAGCCCGACCCCTACAAGCAGAAGGGCGTGCGCTACACCGGCGAAGTGCTGAAGAAGAAGGCCGGCAAGACCGGCGCGAAGTAGACGGGGCAGCGGGAGAAGAGGCCGTGAAGATCGAGACCAAGAAGGACCGGCGCGTCCGGATTCACCTGCGCCAGCGCAAGCGGCTCGCGGGCAGCGCCGAACGGCCGCGGCTGGCGGTGTTCCGCAGCCTGTCGCACATCTACGTCCAGGCCATCGACGACGCGACAGGGACGACGATCGCGG
>CAYSHC010000140.1:237-8159 GCA_964430855.1 uncultured Vicinamibacteraceae bacterium | reverse complement strand
TTCGCCTTCGGCAACATGATGCTGTTCAGCATCCCGCGCTACGCCAACGGCGCGCCGCTCGAGCCCGCGTTCCAGCGGCTCTTCGACACGCTCAACATCCTGTTCGCGCTGCCGGTCCTGGTCTTCAGCGCGTCCGACTTCTTCACGTCGGCGTGGCGCGCGCTGCGGCTGCGCGCGATCACGCTCGACGTGCCCGTCGCGCTCGGCCTCACGGTCCTGTTCGTGCGCAGCCTGGCGGACATTCTGACGGGCGCCGGCGAGGGCTACCTCGACTCGTTTGCCGGCCTCGTCTTCTTCCTGCTGATCGGCCGCCTGGCCCAGCAGATGACGTTCGACCGCATTGCCTTCGACAGGACGGTGCGCTCGTTCCTCCCGCTGTCGGTGCGCGTGCGCGACGCGAGCGGCCTCACCACCCGTCGCATCGAGGAGCTCGTCCCCGGCGACGTCCTGTTCGTGCGGCCCGGCGAGATCGTCCCCGCCGACGCGATGCTGATCGACGAGGCGGGGCGGCTCGACTATGCGTTCGTCACGGGCGAGGCCGCGCCCGTGGACGTGTCGGCCGGGGACGTCATCAGCGCGGGCGGCCGCGTGGCCGATCACGCAATGCACCTGAAGGTGCTGCGGCCCGCGTCGCAGAGCCGCCTTGCCGACCTCTGGCAGCACCCGGTCTTCGCGCGCCGTCGCGAGCACTGGCTGACGACGGTGGCGGCCCGTTTCGGCCACTGGTTCACGATCAGCGCCCTGGCCCTCGCCGCGATCGGCGCGATCGCGTGGTGGCCCGACGCCAGGATGGCGGCGCACGTGGCGACGGCCGTGCTCATCATCGCGTGCCCGTGCGCGATGACGCTCGCCGCGCCCATCACGCTCGGCACCGGCCTGGCGCGGCTCGGGCTTGCGGGCTGCTACCTGAAGGACGGCGCGGTCGCGCTCGACCTCAGCCGCGTCGACACGATCGCGTTCGACAAGACGGGCACGCTGACCACGGCCGGCACCGAAGCCGGCGTCGACCGCCGCGGCCTGACCGACGACGAGTGGGCGCTCGTGCACCGCCTCGCCGCCGAGTCGATCCACCCGATCAGCCGCACCCTGGTGCCGCGCGAGCCGCTGCGCGGACGTGTCGAGGACGTGCACGTCGCGCCGGGGCAGGGCATCCGCGGGCGCGTGGACGGCCACGACGTCGTCATCGGCTCGGCGGCGTACGTCTCGGCCGAGGCGGGTGCCGCGATCGACGGCGTCGCCGGCCGCACCTATGCCGCCGTGGACGGCCGTCCGGGCGCGCTCCAGCTGGCGACGACCGTGCGGCCCGGGATGCAGGCGGCCGTCACCGAGCTGGCGCGGACGTTCGACACGTGGCTGCTTTCGGGTGATGCCGGCACCGAGGCGCCGATCTGGCGCCCTGTGTTCGGCGACCGGATGCACTTCCGGCTGGCGCCAGACGAGAAGCTGGCGCTGGTGCGCGAGCGCCGGGAGGCGGGCGGGCACGTCCTGATGATCGGCGACGGGCTGAACGACGCCGGCGCGCTCGCGGCTGCCGACGTGGGCATGGCCGTCTCCGACGACACGGCCTGCCTCGTGCCGGCGTGCGACGCCGTCGTGCGCGGCGACCAGCTGCCGCGCCTGCCCGAGTTCCTGCGGTACGCGCGGCGCGCAAGGCAGGTGATCGTCCTCTGCTTCGCGGTGTCGATGGTCTACAACGTCATCGGCATCGGCCTCGCGCTGGCGGGCCGCCTCACCCCGCTCGCCGCCGCCATCCTCATGCCCGTCAGCTCGCTCACCGTCGTGGGCCTGAGCGTCGGGCTGATGCGCCTCCGCGCGCCGCGCGAGGTGCGGCCGTGAGCGTCATCTTCCTGCTGATTGCCGCCGGCGCCGTCGTGGCCGGTGGCTTCCTGGCCGCGTTCGTATGGGCCGTACGGTCCGGCCAGTTCGACGACACCGCCACGCCGGCGGTGCGCGTGCTGCTCGATGAAGGAGTGCCTCCAGTGAAGGACCACCCCCATGCATGACCTGACCGAGACGCCGGGCGCGGAGCCGGAGCCGGCCGTCGCCGCCGCACCGCAGGGCGACGTCGAGACGTTCGCCTACGACAACGCCATCGTCCGCAAGTTCATCGTCGCGACGGCGGTGTGGGGCGTCGTCGCGTTCCTCGTCGGCCTGATCGTGGCGATCAAGCTGATTGCCCCGGAGTTCCTGAACTTCATCCCGGAGCTGTCGTACGGGCGCCTGCGGCCCCTGCACACCAACGCCGCCATCTTCGCGTTCGCGGGCAACGCCATCTTCGTCGGCGTGTACTACTCGCTGCAGCGGCTGTGCAAGGCGCGCATGTTCAGCGACCGCCTGAGCGCGCTGCACTTCTGGGGCTGGCAGCTGATCATCGTATCGGCGGCGCTCACGCTGCCGCTCGGCATCACGACGAGCAAGGAGTACGCGGAGCTCGAGTGGCCCATCGACATCGCCATCACGCTCGTCTGGGTGGTGTTCGGCATCAACATGCTCGGCACCATCTACAGGCGGCGCGAGCGGCACATGTACGTGGCGATCTGGTTCTACCTGGCCACGTTCATCACCGTGGCGCTGCTGCACGTGGTCAACTCGTTCGAGCTGCCGGTGAGCCTGCTCAAGAGCTACTCGCTGTACGCCGGCGTGCAGGACGCTCTGGTGCAGTGGTGGTACGGCCACAACGCGGTGGCCTTCTTCCTGACGACGCCGTTCCTCGGGATCATGTACTACTTCATCCCGAAGGCGTCTGGCCGGCCGATCTTCTCGTACCGGCTGTCGATCATCCACTTCTGGGCGCTCATCTTCATCTACATCTGGGCCGGCCCGCACCACCTGCTCTACACGGCGCTGCCCGACTGGGCGCAGACGCTCGGCACGGTCTTCTCGGTGATGCTGATCGCGCCGTCGTGGGGCGGCATGGTCAACGGTTTGCTCACGCTGCGCGGCGCCTGGGACAAGGTGCGCCGCGACCCGGTCCTGAAGTTCCTCGTCGTCGGCGTGACCGCCTACGGCATGGCGACGTTCGAGGGGCCGATGCTGTCGCTCAAGAACGTCAACGCCATCACGCACTACACCGACTACGTCATCGGCCACGTGCACATCGGCGCGCTCGGCTGGAACGGCGGCCTGACGTTCGCGATGCTCTACTACATCGTCCCGCGCATCTACGCAACGTCGCTGTACTCGGTGCGCCTGGCCAACACGCACTTCTGGCTGGCGACGCTCGGCGTGCTGTTCTACTCGATCCCGCTCTACATCGGCGGGATCATGCAGAGCCTGATGTGGCAGGAGTTCACGCCCGAGGGCGCGCTCCGCTACGCCAACTTCCTCGAGACCGTCGTCCGCATCCTGCCGATGTACATGCTGCGCGCCGCGGGCGGCACGCTGTTTCTCACCGGCGCGGTGATCGCGCTCTACAACCTGTACCGGACGGCGGCCCAGGGGAGCTTCGCGCACGAGGAACAGGCGGCGGCGCCGCCGCTGCGGCCGCTGCCCGCCGACGGCGACTCGTCGTGGCACCGGGCGCTCGAGCGCAAGCCGACGCAGTTTGCCGTCTGGACGTTCGTCGCGGTGCTCATCGGCGGCGTCGTCGAGTACGTGCCGACGGCGCTCATCCGCGCCAACGTCCCGACCATCGCCTCGGTGCGGCCCTACACGCCGCTCGAGCTCGAGGGCCGCGACCTCTACATCCGCGAGGGCTGCGTCGGCTGCCACTCGCAGATGGTCCGCCCGCTGCGTGCCGAGACCGAACGGTACGGCGAGTACTCGAAGCCCGGCGAGTACGTCTACGACCACCCGTTCCTGTGGGGGTCGAAGCGCACCGGGCCCGACCTGCACCGCGTGGGCGGCAAGTATCCCGACTCGTGGCACTTCCTGCACATGCGGACGCCGAGCGCCACCTCGCCCGGCTCGATCATGCCCGGCTACCCGTGGCTGTACGAGCGGACGCTCGACGACAGGCACATCGAGGGAAAGATCATCACGATGCGCCGGCTGGGCGTGCCGTATCCCGAGGGCTACGAGCAGCAGGCCCGTGACGACATGCGGGCGCAGGCCGAGGAGATCGTGGGGCGGCTGAAGGCCGCGGGCATGGAGACCGCGCCCGACCGCGAGATCGTCGCGCTCATCGCGTACCTCCAGCGCCTCGGCACCGACATCAAGGACACACCGGCACCGCAGGCCGCCCTCCTGCCCGCCCACAGCCAGGGAGCACGCTGATGTACAAGGAAGTGCTGCGCACCATCGCGGGTATCGAGGTCTTCCCGCTGCTGTCGTTGTTCGTCTTCCTCACGGTGTTCGTGGTGATGCTCGTGTGGGTCACCCGCCTCGACCGGGCGCGGCTGTCGCAGTACGCGCACCTGCCGCTCGACGACGAGGCCCGGCGCATGCCGGCCGCGACGGCGCGTGTCCAGGAGGGAGGAGCGGAATCGTGAGCCGCGAGACGAAGAAGGACGAACTGCTCGACCACGAGTACGACGGCATCCGCGAGTTCGACAACGCGCTGCCGCGGTGGTGGCTCTACGGCTTCTACTTCACCATCGCCTTCAGCGTGGTCTACGTCGTGAACTACCACGTGCTGCCGACGCCGCTCTGGGGCCGGCCGGGGATGGTGGCCGAGTACGAGGCGGAGATGGCCGAGGCGGAGCGTTTGGCCGCCAGCCGGCCGAAGGCAGCGGCCGCCGTGGTCACGGCCGCCCTGACCGACGAGGACAGCCTCGCGAAGGGCAGGGCCATCTACGAGGGCCCCAACCTGTGCTCGGCGTGCCACCGCGAGGACCTGGGCGGCCTCGTCGGCCCGAACCTCACCGACGACCTGTGGATCCACGGCTGCACGCCGGCCGAGCTGGTCAACAACATCGCCACCGGCTTCCCGACGCAGGGCATGCTGCCGTACGGCAGCGGGACGCCGCTCAGCGACGAGGAACTGCTGCAGGTGGTGAGCTACATCCTGTCGAAGGCGGGCAGCAACCCGCCCGATCCGCGCGCCGTCGACCCCGAGCGCGAGAAGCCCTGCGAGCCGTCATGAGCAGTGCCGGGGCCGGCGTCGGCTTCGACGAGGCCCACCAGACCTTCCGCGACGAGCTGGCCAGCATCCACAGGGACGGCCGGCGGCGGTGGGTCTACGCGCGCAAGCCGTCCGGGCGCTACTACCGCGCCCGGACCATCGTCAGCTGGTTCCTGCTGGCGTTCCTCGTGCTTGCGCCGTTCGTGAAGGTGCACGGGCAGCCGCTGATCCTGCTCAACGTGATCGAGCGGAAGTTTGTCATCTTCGGCCTCGTCTTCTGGCCGCAGGACTTCTACCTGCTCGTGCTCTGCGTGCTCACGGGCTTTGTCACCGTCGCGCTCGTCACCGCGGCGATCGGGCGGGTGTGGTGCGGGTGGCTGTGCCCGCAGACCATCTTCCTCGAGATGCTGTTCCGCAAGATCGAGTTCGCGATCGAGGGCTCGGCCGAGCAGCAGCTGCGCCGCAACCGCGCGCCGCTCACGCCCGACACGGCGTGGCGCAAGGGGCTCAAGCACGCGATCTTCTTCGCGCTGTCGTTCGGCATCGCCAACGTGTTCCTGGCCTACATCATCGGCGCCGACGCGCTGTGGGCGATCGTCACCGACCCGCCGTCGGAGCACCTGGTCGGCCTGGCCGCGATCACGACGTTCAGCTTCGTGTTCTACGCGGTATTCGCACGCTTCCGCGAGCAGGCCTGCACGCTCGCGTGTCCGTACGGCCG
This sequence comes from uncultured Vicinamibacteraceae bacterium, assembly GCA_964430855.1. GTDB lineage: Bacteria > Acidobacteriota > Vicinamibacteria > Vicinamibacterales > Vicinamibacteraceae > JAEZDP01. The sequence continues at coordinate 2,436 of CAYSHC010000140.1, read as the reverse complement.
CGTGCTGGGCGCGCTCGTGGACGAGGCGACGATCACCGTCGCGTACGACCGGCACCGCGGCGAGCCGCGCGGCCGGCTGGTGCGCGGCGCCGACCGTGCCGACCGCGGCGACTGCATCGACTGCCACCAGTGCGTCACCGTGTGCCCGATGGGCATCGACATCCGCAACGGCATCCAGCTCGAGTGCGTCGCGTGCACGGCCTGCATCGACGCCTGCGACAGCGTGATGACACGCATCGGCAAGCCGACGGGGCTCATCAGGTACGCAAGCGAGATCGGCCTGCGGCAACGCACGGCGACGAGCTGGCTCACGCCACGCGTCAAGGCCTACGGCGTCGTCTGGGTCGTGCTGCTCGCCACCGCGACGACGCTCATCGCGCGGCGCCCGGACGTCGGGGTGCTGGTGCTGCGGCAGCCGGGCACGCTCCAGGCCACCCTCGCACACGGCGACGTCGGCAACTTCTACGACGTGCAGGTCATCAACCGCTCGTCGCGTGAGCACTCGCTCACCTATACCGTCGTCCAGCCCGAGGGCGCGACGCTCACGCCGCTCGGCCGGATCCACGACGTGCCGCCGTACGGCAGCCTCGACGGGCGGTTTCTCGTCGGGGTGCCGGCGGACCGGGTGTCTGGCACGAGCACGCCCGTGAGGATCGAGGTCCGGTCGGGGGATCAGCTCGTCGGGACCGTCGACACGTCGTTTCTGGCCATTCCACGGACCACGCCATGACTGCACGCCTGCACTGGGGCACGGGCATTGCCCTTGTCTATACCGCGTTCGCGCTTGCCACCGTCGGCTTCGTCGTCTTTGCCATGAGCCGGCAGGTGGATCTCGTCAGCCCGGAGTACTACGCGCAGGCGCTCGGGCACGACGCCCGCATGGCGGCGAAGGCCAACGCCGACGCGCTCGGCTCCTCGCTCGTCGTGGACGTGCGTCCCGAGGCGCGGGCGGTGGCCATCGAGTGGCCGGCCGCCATTGCCGGCGACGTGCGCGGCACGGCGACGCTGTATCGGCCGTCGAGCGCGGCGCTCGACCGCACCGTGCCGCTGTCGCCGGACGCCGAGGGCCGGCAGGTGCTCGCGCTCGACGGGCTCGCGCCGGGGGCGTGGCGGCTCCACCTCGAGTGGACCTCGCACGGCGTCGCCTACTACGTCGAGCGCGACCTCGTCACGCCATGATGACGCTGCTCGGAGGGCTGGCGCTCGGCGTGGCTGGCAGCGCGCATTGCGCGGCGATGTGCGGGCCGCTCGTGTTGCTCGCCGGCGCGCGTCGTCCGGGGCCGGGGCAGCCGGAGGGCCGGGTGGCCTGGGCGGGCCGCACGCTCCGGTACCACGGCGGACGCGTGCTCGTGTACGGCGTCCTCGGGTCGCTGGCGGGCGTCGGCGGCGCGGCGGCGGCACGCGCCGGCTTCGGCCGCACGCTGGCGGTCCTTGCCGGCATCGCGCTGCTGCTGCAGGCCGCGGCCGCGCTGCCGTGGGTGTCGCGCGGGCGCGCCGCGCAGGCGCTGGCCGCGGGCATCACGCGCGGCGTCTCGGCGATTGCGGGCGCGCTGCGGCGCCGCGGCGTGCAGGGCCCGTTCGCGCTCGGCGCGCTCAACGGGCTGTTGCCGTGCGGGCTCGTCTACGCGGCGCTCACGGCGGCGGCGGGCCTCGGGAGCCTGCCGCAGGCGATCGGCTTCATGCTCGCGTTCGGCCTGGGCACGGCGCCGGTGCTCGTCTTCCTCGGCCTGGCGTCGGGCGCCATCACCGCGCACGTGCCGGTGCGCGTGCGCCGCGCCGCGCCCGCGGTGCTGGCCATCGTCGGCGTGCTGCTGATCGTCAGGGGCGTACGCATGCCGTCGACGCACGACCACGCCGCGCACGCGGTCGCCACGCCCGCGGTGCACCGGGTGCCGCACCTGCATTGATGAGGGCGTGAAATGGGCTACGCAGAGAGCGTGGAGCTGCAGCTCGGAAGCGGGTCGGGGCTCGTGCTTCAATGCAGCCGCGGTCGTGAGACCGCGGAGACGCCCTCGCCGTCGTACATGGAGCTGTAGCGCGTGATGTGGCTTCAATGCAGCCGCGGTCGTGAGACCGCGGAGACGACCTACTCCGCCGCCTCCGCGCCTACGCCGACCGGCTTCAATGCAGCCGCGGTCGTGAGACCGCGGAGACTCACCTTCGCGACGTCGCCCTCGGTGGACGCCGCCGGCTTCAATG
>CAYSHC010000140.1:0-227 GCA_964430855.1 uncultured Vicinamibacteraceae bacterium | reverse complement strand
CTCGACTGTCTACACTCCACCGGGTGTCGTGAGCCCGCGGAGACCGGCCTCGTTGAGGGCACGCATTGGAACGAGATTGTGGCTTCAATGCAGCCGCGGTCGTGAGACCGCGGAGACGCCCACTTGTGCCGCGTGACGCCCCGTAGCGCCGACTCCCCGCTTCAATGCAGCCGCGGTCGTGAGACCGCGGAGACGAGAGGGCCATGGCTACTCGACGTCGCTGCGCC
>CAYSHC010000139.1:0-8189 GCA_964430855.1 uncultured Vicinamibacteraceae bacterium | reverse complement strand
CAGGCTCGCGCAGCGCCCGCGCCTCGGCGAGCAGCGCGTCGACCGCGTCCAGGTGACCGGCATCGAGCGCCAGGCCGGCCAGACGCTCCAGCACGAGCGCCCGTCGTCGGGCCCCGGCGGGATCTGCCTCCGGATCGACGGCGTCGGGCTCGAGCTGCAGGCGCTGACGGTAGAGCGCCTCAGCCGCCGCGGCGTGGCCCGCTGCGGCCTCGATGTCGGCCAGTGCCACCAGCGCGTACGTCAGATCCTCGCGCGTCGTCTCCGTCGGCTCGTCTTCGTGCCGGGCACGGGCCATCGCCAGACCTTCGAGGCAGTCGCGCCGTGCCGCGGCAAGATCGCCCCGGGTCTCGGCAATGCGCGACACGTTGAGGAGCGAGATCATGAGGTCGCGCGCGGCGTGGGCCGACGTGCCGGCGGCGGCAGTCTGGCGATCGATGTGGAGCGCACGTCGATACGCGTCCTCCGCGATGTCGGGCGCGCCCGCCAGCCGAGCGGCGTCGCCAAGCGCTTTCAGCAGGAGCGACAGGTCTCTTGCCGCCGCACCCGTCGGGTCCGCATCCACGCGCACCTGCTGGGCCTCGATGGCCGTCTCGAGCATCTCCCGTGCCTCGCCGTACGCGCCCTGTTCGGTGAGGTGCTCTGCGGCCAGGAAGTAGAAGTAGAAGCTCGTGTCGGCGGGGTTCATCGGGGCCAGTGCCTCGACGAGGCGCCCGAGGAACTGCCGCGCCGATTCGTAGTCGTGCAGGTTGCCGAACTCCGAGCCGAGCCGCGCCAGCGCGTACACGATACGATAACGGTCCTCGGGGTCCGGCGAGTCGGCGAGGACGTGCGTCGCGAGCAGGCACGTGCGGATCCTCACCGTCGGCGAGGCCGATTCGAGTGCGGGCGTGTCGGCCAGCCGCCGTCGCACGACCGTCCGCAGCGCGTGGACGACCTCCTCCTCGTCGAACTCGTTGGCGACGCTGGCCGCCGCGACCTCGTGAAAGATCCGCTGCGCGAAGGCGCCAAGGTCCGGTGACTGCCGGCGGACGAACGCATGCGGATGCTCCGCCCGGGCGAGTGCGGATTCGTCGGACGCCGTACCCAGCACGGCGGCCACCTCGGCGACGAGCGGCGCGACAAACTCCTGTCCCTGGAGGCTGGCGAGCAGCAGCGTGTGCAGGACCTCCGGTTCGAGCGACCGCAGGCGTTCCTCCACGAGGTCATGGAGATGGACGGTGCGCTCCATCGCCGTCTCGAAGCCGCGGGCCGTCATCGGGCTGGCGAGCGAGCGTCCCTCGAAGAGCCGCGTGTTGCGCTCGCAAAAGCGGAGGATCTCGTCGAGGTATCGCGGGTTGCCTCCCGCGCGCTCGAGGAGCGCCGCGTGCTGGCTGGACGTGAGGCCGGGCAGCGACATGGCGAGCATCGGCGACAGGTCGTCCACGGGTGCGAGCTCCACGTGCGACCAGCCAGCGCCAAGGCTCGCCGCGCGCGTCCCGATCGCGCCCGCGATCGTGCCGGCCTGGCGCGAAGCCATGTGGCGGTTCCATTCGGCCGCCCAGTAGGTCACCACCAGCAGCACGCGCCAGCGACCCGCTGTCGCCGCGGCCAGCAACCGGTCCACGAAGGTGACAATCGACGGGTCGCCTTCCGAGAACTGCGCGTCGTCGACGACGATGACGGCGGGCACGGCGGTGCCGTCGCCGCTCTCGCGCGAGAGCAGCACGCCGAGGTCCGAGACGACCCGTGAAGCGAGATCCTCGCGCTGCTGCGCCTCGATCTGCTGCACGCTCCCAGGCGGTGCGTCGTGCCACAGTTGCCTGACGTGCTGGCCGAGCTCCGCGGCACCCTCGCCAAGAGTCTTGAACAGGCCGCCGAGGGGGATGACGTCAACCGCGGCGTCGAGTGCCAGATCCAGGACCACCTTGCCGATGGCGAGGCCGGCGTCCAGGCGCGTCCTGCGCCGGCGGCGCGTGCGATATGCAGGCTCCAGGTGCGGCCGCAGCGCTTCGAGCGACGCGGCGAGCTGGCCGGCGACAGCCTGATTGCGGGCGCCCGGGTCGGGCAGCCGGATGCCCCACCACAGGAACGGCACCGGCCTGGTGTTGTTGCACGCGCCGGCAGGCGGGTTCAGCAGGAGGTTGTCGTCGTCGGCGCCGAGCTCGTCGGGCCAGTAGCCGTCAGGCGCGGCCCGATCCTCGGACGTCGACAGCCAGCGGTAGAACTCCTGGACAAGGCGGGTCTTGCCGAGGCCTGACTCGGCGACGAGCGTCACGACCTGGGGCCTGTCGGACTCGTCGTGCGCGATGGCCCGGTATGCCCGTCGAAGGCCTTCGAGCTCCTGCTCCCGCCCGCAGAACACACGCGACACGTCCACCCCTCCGTCGGTCCGACAGCCTTCAAGGCGGGCATGGGCCGTCTCGGCCCCATGGGGCGCCAGTGTCCTGCCGGGCGCCGGTCATCATACGTGATGAGCTTGCGCGGGACGGCTGAGTGCCAGCGCGCACCGCGGAGCGCACGACGCCGGCCATGCGGACGTGCCGGCGTTTGCGCCGTCGCGCCAGGCACGGCATCCTGTCGGGGATGGGCACGACGAGCCAGCCCGACCGGATTGACGTGCAGGCCGACGCCTTCGAGGCCCTGCGCGGTCGCCTCTTCGGCCTGGCCTACCGCATGCTCGGCTCCAGGGCCGACGCCGAGGACGTCGTCCAGGAGGCGTACGTGCGCTGGCACCACGCCACCAGGGAACGCGAGGACTCCATCCACAACGCCGAGGCGTGGCTCGTCACTTCTGCCACACGGCTGGCGATCGACAGGCTGCGGGCAGCCAGGACGGCGCGCGAGGCCTACAGCGGGCCGTGGCTGCCCGATCCGCTGCTGCCAGGCGCGCTGCCGGCGCCGGACGAGCACCTCGAGCGGGCGGCCGACCTGTCGCAGGCCTTCCTGCTCCTGCTGGAGCGCCTCGCGCCCGAAGAGCGTGCGGCGTTCCTGCTGCACGACGTCTTCGACGCGAGCTACGCCGACATCGCACGGGTACTCGACAGGTCCGAGGCAGCCTGCCGCCAGATCGTGCACCGCGCGCGAACACGCGTCCGCGCCGCGCGGCGACGATTCGACGCCGATGCCGAGGCGCTCAGGCGGCTCCGCGACGCGTTCACCGCGGCGCTCGAGGCGCAGGACCAGGACGCGCTGCTCGAGCTTTTCGCGCCCGACGCCACGTGGACGGCCGACGGTGGCGGCGTCGTGCCGGCCTCGCCACGTCCGCTCTTCGGCGCACGCCGTCTGGCGCGCCTGGCCCTCGGACTCCAGCGCATCTACACGCGCAACGGCGTGAAGCTCGAGCCGGAGTGGGTGAGCGGACGACCGGGCCTGGTCCTCCGTCACGACGGCCGCGTCAGGGCGACGTTCGCCTTCGAAGCCGAGGGCGGAAGGATTGCCGCCGTCTACGTGGTGCTCAATCCGCTCAAGCTGCCGGCCCGATAGCGGGGAGCGGGGAGCGGTCAGCGGCCCGCCCCTGTCACAAATGCCTTCGTCGCCCGTCTCTGGTGCATGAACGTACAGGCATACATTCCGGTCACCCCACGAATCGACCCTGCCGGCCACATGCAGACCGACGCGGCACGCGCCATGCTGCAGCTGCAGCGCGCCGTCGAAACGAGCGGCCTCGAGCATTCGCTGCTCGAGCTGGTGAAGATCCGCGCGTCGCAGATCAACGGCTGTGCCTACTGCATCGACATGCACACGAAGGACGCCCGCGCTGCCGGCGAGACCGAGCAGCGCATCTACGCGTTGAGCGCGTGGCACGAGGCGCCCTTCTTCACGGCACGCGAGCGTGCCGCCCTCGAGTGGACGGACGCGGTGACGCGCATCGCCGACACCCACGTGCCCGACGAAGTGCACGAACGCGTGCGCGCGGAGTTCGACGAGCGCGAACTGGTCGCGTTGACCTGGGCGGTCGTCGCCATCAACAGCTGGAACCGCCTGGCCGTGTCGTTCCGCCTGCCTGCCGGCTCCTACCAGCCGGGGCAGCTCCGCTAACGGCCCGCGGCCGGCAGGCCGGCCAGCGCCGACGCGAGGGCCTCCTCGTCGTAGGCCTGGTTGGTCAGCCGGCCGGCAAAGTAGTCGGTGTAGGCCTGCATGTCGAAGTGGCCGTGACCCGAGAGGTTGAACAGGATCGCGCGTGAGGTGCCTTCTTCCCGGCACCGCAGGGCCTCGTCGATGGCGGCGCGCACGGCATGCGTCGACTCGGGCGCCGGCACGATGCCCTCGGTGCGCGCGAACCTGACGCCCGCGTCGAAGCAGTCCTTCTGGAGCAGCGCCCGGGCCTCGATGAGCCCCAGCTCCTTGAGGTGCGACACCAGCGGCGCCATGCCGTGGTAGCGCAGGCCGCCGGCGTGGAAGCCGGGCGGCATGAACGTGGAGCCGAGCGTGTGCATCTTCATGAGCGGCGTCAGGTGGGCCGTGTCGCCGAAGTCGTAGGCGTATGCACCACGCGTCAGGCTGGGGCACGCCGCCGGTTCGGCGGCAATCACGCGCACCTGCCGTCCGTCGCGCAGCGCGGCACCGATGAACGGGAACGCGATGCCGGCGAAGTTCGATCCGCCCCCCGCCGCCCCGATGACGACGTCGGGGTAGTCGTCGGCCATCTCGAGCTGCGCGATGGCCTCGAGGCCGATGACCGTCTGGTGCAGCAGCACGTGGTTCAGCACCGAGCCGAGCGCGTAGTTGGTGTCGCTGCTGGTCGCCGCCACCTCGACGGCCTCGGAGATCGCCATCCCCAGGCTGCCGTGGCTGTCGGGATCGCGGGCGAGCACGTCCCGGCCGTACTGCGTCTCGGCCGACGGGCTCGCGATGCACCGCGCGCCGTAGGTCTCCATGAGGGCACGGCGGTACGGCTTCTGGTCGTATGACACGCGCACCATGAACACCAGCACCTCGATGCCGAAGAGCGCGCCTGCGAAGGCCATCGAGGAGCCCCACTGGCCCGCGCCGGTCTCCGTGGCGATCTTCCTGATGCCTGCCTCGCGGTTGTAGAAGGCCTGGGCGACCGCGGTGTTCGGCTTGTGGCTGCCCGCCGGGCTGACCCCTTCGTACTTGTAGTAGATGCGCGCGGGCGTCTGGAGGGCCGCCTCGAGGCGGCGCGCCCGGAAGAGCGGCGACGGCCGCCACTGGCGGTAGACGTCGCGCACGGGGCCGGGGATCTCGATCTCGCGCTCGGTCGAGACCTCCTGTTCGATGAGCGACATCGGGAACAGCGGCGCCAGAGCGTCGGGGCCGAGCGGCTCCAGCGTGCCGGGGTGCAGGGGCGGAGGCGGGGGCGTCGGCAGGTCTGCCGCCAGGTTGTACCAGGCGGTGGGCATCCGCGCTTCATCGAGCTGGAACTTCACGCTGTCACTCATCACGTCACCTGCAATCCTCGTCGTCCTGGTCCGTCCCTGCCGCGGCTCCCTCCCGCAGCGTCGCGCGTGCAGCCTGCCACCGTGGGCGGCGAGCCGCCCGCCTATCCTATCGCCTGCCGAGCTGGCGCGCCGCCCCGCGCGGCGTCGGTATACTCCGGCCATGCACCAGGACGTCGCCTCACGGCCGACCGGCACGACGGTCGCGGTCCGTGGAGACATCGTCGACGTGTGGTTCCCCGGCGCGATCCCTGCCGTCGGCACGCGGCTCGAGACCCGCGGCGATCGCGTCACCGTGCTGGAGGTGGTCAGCCATCTCGACGCGCAGACGGTGCGGACCATCTCGCTCACGCCCACGCGCGGTCTCGCGCGCGGCGCCGACGTCGTCGACACGGGCCGTCCCCTCGACGTGCCGGTGGGGCCGGCGCTCCTCGGCCGGATGCTCAACGTCTTCGGCGAGGCCATAGACGGCGGCCCGCCTGTGCCCGACGGCCAGCGCCGCTCCATCTACCAGCGACCCGCGCCGCTCATCGCGCAGGCGACCACGAACGAGACGCTCGTGACGGGCATCAAGGTGATCGACCTCCTCGCGCCGCTCGAGCGCGGCGGCAAGGCGGGCCTCTTCGGCGGGGCGGGTGTCGGCAAGACCGTCCTCATCGCGGAGCTGATCCACAACATGGCCGGACAGCACCGCGGGGTCGGACTCTTCTGCGGCATCGGCGAGCGCTGCCGCGAGGCCGAGGAGCTCTATCGCGAGATGCAGGACGCCGGTGTGCTGCCGAGCACGGTGATGGTGTTCAGCCAGATGAACGAGCCGTCGGGCTCGCGCTTCCGGGTCGGCCACACGGCGCTGACGATCGCCGAGTACTTCCGCGATGTGGCGCAGCAGGACGTGCTGCTGCTCATCGACAACATCTTCCGGTTCATCCAGGCGGGCTCGGAGGTCTCCGGGCTGCTCGGCCGCATCCCGTCGCGGGTCGGGTACCAGCCGACGCTCGCCACCGAGCTCGCCGAGCTGCAGGAGCGGATCAGCAACACGACGAGCGGCGCGATCACGTCGGTGCAGGCGGTGTACGTCCCGGCCGACGACTTCACCGATCCGGCCGCCGTCCACACCTTCACGCACCTGTCGGCCTCCATCGTCCTGTCGCGGCGCCGGGCCAGCGAAGGCCTCTATCCGGCCGTCGACCCGCTCCAGTCCTCGTCGAGAATGCTCACGCCAGCGGTGGTCGGGATGCGGCACTACCGCGTGGCGCAGGCCGTGCGGCGCACGCTGGCTACCTACGAGGAGCTGAAGGACATCATCGCGATGCTCGGGCTCGAGGAACTCTCCCGCGCCGATCGTCGCACCGTGCAGCAGGCGCGGCGGCTCGAGCGGTTCCTCACGCAGCCGTTCCACACCACCGGGCACTTCACCGGAGCCGAAGGCCGCACGGTGAGCCTTGACGACACGCTCGACGGGTGCGAGCGCATCCTGAACGACGAGTTTGCCGACAGGCCAGAGCGCGTGCTCTACATGATCGGCGCGATCGGCGAGGCGGCGGCATGACGATGCGCCTGCGCGTCCTGCTGCCCACGGGGGTGCTGGCCGACACCGCGGCAGCCAGGATCTCCGCGGAGGGCCAGCATGGCAGCTTCACGCTGCTGCCGCGTCACGTCGACGTGGTCGTGGCCCTGACGACGGGCATCCTGTCGTGGGAGGCGAGCGGCGAGGAGACGTTTGCTGCCGTCGACGGGGGCCTCCTCGTCAAGCGGGGACCCGAGGTCACCGTGGGCACGCATCGCGCCGTCGTGGGCCCGCAGCTCGGGGAGTTGAGCCGCACGATCGCCGAGAAGTTCAGGGTGCGCGACGAGCACGCCCGCGCCGCCGGCCACGCCATCGCGAGGCTGGAGGTGGACTTCATCAAGCGGTTCCTCGAGCTGGAGCAGCGCGGCCATGGGTGACGGCCAGGAACCCGGGGCGGACCTCAGCACCCGGATCGGACGCAAGGAGGCCCGCCGCCTGCGCGCCCGCGCGCGCCGGCACCGTGTCCAGTGGCTCGGCCTGTACGGTGTGGTCGGCTGGTCTATCGTGCTGCCGACCCTCGCGGGCATCGCGCTTGGCGCGTGGATCGACGGCACGCGGCCGGGACGCTACTCGTGGACGCTGATGCTGATGGTGCTCGGCCTCATGGCCGGCTGCTGGAACGCCTGGCGATGGGTGTCGATCGAGCAGCGCGCGATTGACGACGAGGCGCTCGACACGATGGAAGAGCGCAGGGGGCCTGACAGGCCGGGGGATGGCTCGTGACCGGCGACCACGCGGCATGGCTCGTGACGCTGGCCGAGGGCGCGGGCGCGGGCGCCGCCGTCGGCGTCGCGTACTTCGCCACCCTGTGGTGGACGGTGCGGCGGGCGGCGCGGACGACGCGGCCGACAGCGTTCATCGTCGGCAGCTTCCTGGTACGGGGCATCGTCGCGGCGGCGCTGCTCGTGGCGCTCGCCGGCGCGCACCCGTGGCGGTTGGTCGCGGCGCTGGGCGGTTTCCTCGTCGTGCGTGCGGTGAGCGTGCGGCTCGCGCGCGCCTCGATGCCGTCGCCTGCCGCGTCCCGGCCGTCGCTGGAGGAGGGCTAGCACTCATGGAGATCACGCCGGACCAGGTCGTCTACTGGCGGTGGGGCGTCCTCACCGTGAACGCGACGCTCGTCTGGACCTGGGTGGTCATGGCGGTGCTCGTCGTCGGGTCGTGGTTCCTGACGCGCGGCGTCGGTGCAGCCGAGACACCCTCGCGCGGCCAGCGTGTGCTCGAGGCCGTCGTCGAGCTCATCAGCGGGC
>CAYSHC010000138.1:0-8307 GCA_964430855.1 uncultured Vicinamibacteraceae bacterium | reverse complement strand
GGCATGCGGATCGTGATCGAGCTGAAGCGCGGCGAGATCGCGGACGTCGTGCTGAACAACCTGTACAAGCACACGCCGCTCCAGACCTCGTTCGGCATCATCATGCTGGCGATTGTCGACGGCCGCCCGCGCGTCCTGCCGCTGCTCGACACCGTCGAACGGTTCGTCGAGTTCCGGCGCGAGGTCGTCAGGCGCCGCACCGAGTTCGAGCTGCGCAAGGCCGAGGCGCGCGCCCACATCCTCGAGGGCCTGCGCATCGCGCTCGACCACCTCGACGCGGTGATCGCGCTCATCCGCGGCGCGAAGAACCCGCCCGAGGCGCGCGAGGGCCTCATGCGGGACTTCGGCCTGACGCAGATCCAGGCGCAGGCCATCCTCGACATGCAGCTGCAGCGGCTGACGGGCCTCGAGCGGCAGAAGATCCTCGACGAGCTCGCCGAGCTGCTGGCCACGATCGAACGCCTGCGGGCGATCCTCGGCAGCGATCGCCTCGTGATGGAGATCGTCATCGACGAGCTGAAGGACGCGCGCAGCCGGTTCGCCGACGCACGCCGCACCGAGATCGTCGACGACACGAGCGACCTCAACATCCTCGACCTGATCGCCGACGAGGAGATGGCGATCACGGTGAGCCACAAGGGCTACATCAAGCGGACGTCGCTCGACGAGTACCGCTTCCAGCAGCGTGGCGGCGCCGGCCTCATCGGCATGCGGCTGCCCGACGACGACTACGTCCAGCACCTGTTCATCGCGTCAACGCACGCGTACCTGATCGTGTTCTCCGACCGCGGGCGCGCGTACTGGCTCCGCGTGCACGAGATCCCCGACAGCGGCCGCGACGCGCGCGGCCGGTCGCTGGCCAACCTGGTGCAGATGCTCGACGGCGAGAAGGTCGCCGACGTCGTCGCGGTCCGCGAGTTCCCCGACGGCGAGGGCGAGCGCTTCGTCGTCATGGGCACGCGCAAGGGGACGGTCAAGAAGTCCGACCTCAAGGCCTACAGCAACAGGCGTGCGGGCGGCATCATCGCCATGGGCGTCGAGCCGGACGACGAGGTAATGGCCGTCCAGCTGTCGTCGGGCACGCAGCAGATCTTCATCGGCACGCGAAACGGCCTCGCCATCCGCTTCGACGAGAACGACGTGCGCACGATGGGCCGCACCGCGTACGGCGTGCGCGGCATCTCGCTGCGGGAGGGCGACGAGGTCGTCGCGATGGAGGTCATCGACGGCGACGGCGACATCCTCACCGTCACCGCGGGCGGCTATGGCAAGCGCACGGCGCTCGACGAGTACCGCGTGCAGTACCGGGGCGGCTACGGGATCATCAACATCCAGGCCTCGGAGCGGAACGGCGACGTCGTCGGCGTGACGCAGGTGCGCGACGACAACCAGGTGATGGTGATCACGCAGCAGGGCAAGGTGATCCGCATGCCGGTGGCCCCCCTGCGCCGCATCGGCCGCAACACGCAGGGCGTCCGCCTGATCCGCCTCGACGAGGGCGACCGCGTGGAGGCCATCGCGCGGCTCGACATCGCGGGCGACGAGGAGTCTGCCGCGGATGCCGCGGCGATTGCGGACGCGGTGATGGCAGACGCCGCGACGGAGACGGCCGACGTTGCCGGCGAGGCCGCCGCCGCCGCCGCGCTCGACGCCGACGCGGCGGATACGCCGGACGAGCCGTCAGGCGAGTAGCGCCGGACCGGCGCTCGACGGTCGCAGGCAGGCGTGCCGCCGGTCAGCCGCGTCGCGTCACGCGGGCTGGAGGTTGGCGTAGCGTGCGACGAGCTTCTTGCGGCCGACCGACGCGAACGACACGGTGAGCTTCATGTCCGGGCCGTCGCCTTCGATGGCCAGCACCGTGCCGACGCCGAACTGCGCGTGCCGCACCCTCCGTCCAACGCGTAAGCCGTCACTTCCAGACTGGTCGTCGTCCTCGTACCGGTAGGTCTCGGCGGCCGGCTCGGCGCGGGGCGCATGGCGTCGCGCGTAGGGGTTGGCGCCGGTCGTCCACGACGGGCGCCTGCCGGCGAAGCCGGACGCCGCGCGCGACGAGCCGTATGACGGCACCTCGAGGACCAGCTCCTGCGGGATCTCCTCGAGGAAGCGTGACGGCTGCGTGCCCTGGTACTCGCCGAACACCCGCCGGCGCGCCGCGCTCGTCAGGATCAGCTTCTGCTCGGCGCGCGTCATCCCGACGTAGCACAGCCGCCGCTCCTCCTCCATCTCGTCCGGGTCGTTGGTCGAGCGCGCGTGCGGGAAGAGTCCTTCCTCCATGCCGGCGATCGCGACGACAGGGAACTCGAGGCCCTTCGCGGCGTGCAGCGTCATCAGCCAGACGCGCGCACCGGCACTCCCCTGCTCCTCGTCGGCCTCCGACAGCAGCGACAGCCTGTCGACGAACCCGCCCACCGAGGCGTCGGGGTCGCGCGCCTCGTACTCGCGCGCTGCCGAGACGAGCTCGGCGAGGTTCTCGATGCGGGCGTCGGCTTCCTCGCTCTGCTCGTCCCGGAGCGCCTTCAGGTAACCGACGCGGTCGAGCACCTTGCCGAGGACGATGGAGACAGGCTCCTCGCGGGCCAACGCCGTCAGCTGCGTGATGAGATCCACGAAGGCCGAGAGCGACGCGTGCGCCCGGCTCGAGAGCGTCCGCCCGGCGAGCAGGTGCTGCGCGCGTGCCCACAGCGAGCGTGCCGACGCCACTTCGTAGAGGCCCGCGGCCACGAGCGGCGGCGCGTCGTCGGGATGGCCGGTGACCGGCTGCTCGAGCGCATCCATCACCGACTTGCCGATGCCGCGTGCCGGCACGTTGATGACGCGGCGCAGGCTCACGTCGTCGTGCGGGTTGATGAGCAGCTTCAGGTACGCAAGCGCGTCCTTCACTTCCTTGCGCTCGTAGAAGCGGACGCCGCCGATGATGCGGTAGGGCGTGCCGTCGCGCATCAGCTGATCCTCGATGACGCGCGACTGCGAGTTCATCCGGTAGAGGATGGCGACGGTGGCGTCGGGCCGCGCGTGCAGTTCCTGGCGCAGCGTCCGCGCGAGGAACGACGCCTCCTCGAGTTCGTCCTCGCCACGGAAGTAGGTGAGGAGATCGCCGCCCTTGCGCTCGGTCCAGAGCCGCTTCTCGGGCCGGTTCCTGTTGCGGTTGATCACCGCGGAGGCCGCGTCGAGGATGGTCTGCGTCGACCTGTAGTTCTGCTCGAGGCGCACGACCGTCGCCTCGGGGAAGTCGCGCTCGAAGTCGAGGATGTTGCGCAGGTCCGCGCCGCGCCACTTGTAGATCGACTGGTCGGGGTCGCCGACGACCGCGAGATTGTGGTGCGCCTCGACCAGCCGCTTGATGAGGAGGTACTGCGGGCGGTTGGTGTCCTGGTACTCGTCGATCATCACGTAGCGGAACTGCTGCTGGTAACGCGCCCGCACCGCGGGATGCTCGAAGAGCTCGACGGTCTTCAGCAGGAGGTCGTCGAAGTCGAGGGCGTTGGCGTCGCGCAGCGCGTCGACGTAGCCGCGGTAGATCCGCGCGACCCGCTCCTCCTGCGGGTTCCAGCCGCCCGCGAGGTCGTCGGGCGTTTCCATCCGGTTCTTCGCATGCGAGATCCGCGACAGCGCGGCGCGCGGCTGCACCAGCTTGTCGTCGATCCCCTGCTGCTTCATCACCGTCTTGATCGCCGCCAGCTGGTCGCTGCTGTCGTAGATGACAAAGTCGCGCGACAGCCCGATGGCGGGCGCCTCGCGGCGCAGCAGCCGCGCGCACAGCGAGTGGAACGTCGAGATCCACAGGTCGCGTGCCGGGACGTCCACGAGGCCCGCCACGCGCTCGCGCATCTCCTCGGCCGCCTTGTTGGTGAACGTGACGGCGAGGATCTCCCAGGGCCGCGCGAGCCGCTGGTTGATGAGGTGGGCGATGCGATAGGCGATGACGCGCGTCTTCCCCGAGCCCGCGCCTGCCAGGATCAGCAGCGGCCCGTCGGTGTGGAGCACGGCGGCGCGCTGGTCGGGGTTGAGCGCGCGCAGGTAGCCGGTGGGCTCGCCGGCGTCGGCCGCGCCAGGGCGCGCGCCCTCGTCTATCCGTGAAGTCGTCGACATGCTCTGGCAGGTGCCGCGGCAGCGCGGCAAGGGCAGCAGGGGACGGAGTGTGGCTGCCTCGCGATTATAGCCGGTCGGGTCGGCGGGCACCCGACGGACGTCAGTGCTGACCGTCCTCTGACCGCCGGCGGGCCGCCCAGCCTTCCTTGTTCACCTGGCGGCTGCGGGCGACGCCGAGCGCCCCGTCCGGCACGTCCGCCGTGATGGACGAGCCGGCCGCGACGAAGGCGCCGTTGCCGATTCGCACCGGCGCGATGAGCTGCGAGTCGCTGCCGATGAAGGCGTCGTCTCCGATGACCGTCTGGTGCTTCTGACGCCCGTCGTAGTTGCAGGTGATGGTGCCGGCGCCGATGTTCACACGCTCGCCGACGACGGCGTCACCGAGATAGGTCAGATGACTGGCCTTTGCGCCTGCACCGAGACGGGTCTTCTTGAGCTCCACGAAGTTGCCGATGCGGGCGTCTTCGCCGACATCGCTGTCCGGCCGAATATGGGCAAATGGCCCAATCTGGGCCCTGGCAGCAACCCGCGAGTTGGTAATCACGCAGTAGTTGAGCACCACGACGTGGTCCTCGACGACGGCATCGACCAGTCGTACGCCTGCGTGGATCTCGCACGCGTTGCCGACGCGTGTGCGGCCCTCCAGGTAGACGTTCGGGTGAAGGACGGTATCGTGTCCGACCTCCACATCCGGGCCCACGTACGTCGTCGCCGGGTCGATGATGGTGACTCCGGCCGACATCAGCTCCTCGCACTTCGACTGTCGCATGATCGCACTTGCCTCGGCCAGCTCGGTCTGGCTGTTGATCCCCCGGATCTCGTCCGGGCGGCCGGCTTCAATCGTGTCGATGCGGTGGCCCTGCCGCCGCAGCACCGCCACGAGGTCGTCCACCGGACGCTCGCGCTGGGTCTCCTCCCACGTGAAGGCGCGCAGCGCCTGCTGGAGCGCGGTCGCGTTTATGGCGAACACCCCACTGGTGCATTCCTTGATGGCCCGCTGCTGCCGCGACGCGTCGCGCTGCCCCACCACGCCGACCACGTCGCCCTCGTCGTCGCGCAGGATCCGCATCAGCCCGTACGCGCGGGTGGCGACGGCCGTGACGAGTGTCATCACGGCGTCGCTGGCGACGTGCCGGTCGCGGAGGCGCACGAGCGTCTCGGCGGACAGCAGCGGCACGTCTGCCGGAAACACGATGACGTGGTCGATCTCCCGCTGGTCCAGGTAGGCGTCCAGTGCCGTCAGCGCGTGGACCGGACCGAGCAGAGGCTCGCGCGTCTCGAGCTGCACGTTGTACCCGCGCACCACGCTGGCGACCTTCTCTGCCGAATACCCAAGAATGCAGACGATGTCGCCGACCGCTGCCTTCCGTGCCGATCGGACGACGCGCTCCAGCATGGAGATGCCGCCGACGGGCAGGAGGACCTTTGGCTGGTCGGTGTGCATACGCACGCCCCGGCCGCCGGCGAGCACGGCCACGAACCCGCGCTTCGACGCGTCGCTCATGCCGGGCCCACCTCAACCGCCTCGGCCTTGCGTCGCTCCACGGCCGCGTAGGCGTCGCGCGTGGACAGGCCCAGCCGACGAGCGGCCAGGCTGATGGCCTCACGTCGTCTCAGGCCTTCGTTCTTGGTCAAACGGTCGAACTCGCGCCAGACCGCCGCATCATCAGCGGCCGGCGCGGGGCTGGCATCGGGCAGCAGGATGACGGTGAACTCGCCCTGGGCGTCCGTGATCGAGGGATGCCGCGCGACGTCTTCGAGCGAGCCGCGAATCAACTCCTCGTGCAGCTTGGTCAGCTCGCGGCAGATGACCACTTCCCTGGTGCCGCCGGCCAGCCCGGCGAGTTCCTCGACCGTGCGGGCGATGCGATGGGGCGCCTCGAAGAAGACGGCGGGGACGTCGTGCCAGACGGCCCTCGCGAGCCACGCCTTGCGTTCGCCGCTCCGGGCGGGCGGGAAGCCGAGGAACGTGAATCCCTGTGCGCCTTCGCCAGCCATGGCCAGCGCGGCGGTAATGGCGCTCGGGCCGGGGATGGGTTCCACCCTGAACCCGGCGGCGTGGACGGCCCGGACCAGCCCGGCGCCCGGATCCGAGAGGATTGGCGTCCCGGCGTCCGTCACGAGCGCCACGTCGTCACCGGCGGCCAGGCGCTCGAGCACCTTCGGGATGCGGTCGCGCTCGTTGTGGGCGTGCAGGCTGCTCATCCTGGTCTCGATACCCAGGTGGCTGAGCAATCGACCGGTCCGGCGGGTATCCTCGGCGGTGATGAGCTGCGCCTCCCGCAGGACCCGGACGGCGCGCAGGGTGATGTCTTCCAGGTTCCCGATGGGCGTCGCGACGACAAACAGCCGCCCCGGTCCCGTCCGCGAAAGCACGCATCGTATTGTACATTGAGGGATCGGGCCATGTCGGCCCGACGCTCGCTTCCCCCTTTCGAAACGGCGAACTGCTCTTGCGCATGCGATCTGCTGAAACGCTCCCGCACTTTGCGGCCGACTACCTGGGCTGGCGCCACGAAGCGCAGCCCACCCACGCGACGTTCGACGGGATCCATCTGCACGACGACCTCCTCGAGGACTTCACGCGGGCGGCGCTCGATCGCCAGGTGCGCGACCTCAACGGTTTCGCCCGCCGGCTGGCGGCGATGTCAGTGGAGGTGATGAGCGCCGAGGAGCGGGCCGACCACGAAGCGCTCACCGCCAGCGTGCAGTCGCGCCTGTTCGAGCTCGAGACCGTGCGGACGTGGGAGCGGGATCCGCAGCTCTATGCCGACACGATCGCCGTGTCGCTCGCCTCGCAGGCCGTCTTCACGTATGCGCCGGCCGCCGAACGCGCGCGACGACTGCTCTCGAAGCTGCGGCAGGTGCCCGGCGTGCTCGACGCCGCCCGCGCCAACCTCCGCGAGCCGGCCGGCATCTTCATCAAGACCGCCGTCGAGACGCTGCGCGGCATCACGACGTTCCTCGAGCGCGACCTGCCGCGCGCCCTGCGCGAGGTGGACGACCTCTCCCTGCTCGCCGATCTGGACGACGCCTCGACGCTGGCGCGCACGGCGATCCAGCGATACGTCGACGAACTCGAGAAGGACGTCGCGCCACGCGCGAAGTCGTCGTTCCGGCTGGGCCGCGAGAAGCTGGAGCAGAAGCTGGCCCTCGACGAGGGCCTGTCGCTCGACGTGGACCAGCTGCTCCAGATCGCCACGCGCGAGCTTGCCAGCACGCGCGCGCGGTTCGACGAGGTGGCGGGTCGGATCCAGAAGGGCAGTCCCGTCGACACCTGGGCCGCCATCAAGGCGCGGCACGCGGAGCCCGGCGGCCTGGTCGCGCGGGTCCGCGAGCAATGCGCCGCGCTCTACACCTTTCTGCGCGACACGGGCGTTGTGCCGATGCCGGATGCCGACGCACTGGTGATCGCGCCGACGCCGCCGTTCTACCGCTGGACCTTTGCCAGCCTCTGGACCCCGGGGCCGCTCGAGGTTCGTCCCCAGCGCGCGTCCTACTACATCACCGACGTCGATCCCTCGTGGCCGACCGAGCGTCAGGAGGAGCACCTGCGCGACCTCAATGACGCGGTGCTCTGGGCGATCTCGATGCACGAGGCGCTGCCGGGTCACTTCCTCCACTTCGAGAGCCTGCGCAGCATCGACGTCCCCTGGCACAAGGCGAGCATCCTCGCGCCGCTCACCGTCATCGAGGGCTGGGCGCACTACGCCGAGCACCTCGTCGTCGAGCTCGGGTTCGCGAAGGACGATCCGGTGATCGAGCTCGGTCAGCTGGCCGAGTCGCTCGTCCGCCTGACGCGCCTCGTCGTCGGTCTCCGGCTGCACGCCGAGGACCTGTCGGTGGAGCAGGGGGTGCGTCTGTTCAGGGAGGAGGCCCTGCTCGAAGAGGCGAGCGCCAGGCGCGAGGCCGAGCGCGGCACGTTCGACCCGTCGTATGTGACCTACGCGCTGGGCAAGCTGATGCTGCTCAAGCTGCGCGAGGACGTGCGCGCGCACCAGGGGCAGAAGTTCGACCTCGGCCGCTTCCACTCGTCATTTCTCGGTCTGGGGCTCCGGCCGTTCCGGGTGCTCCGTCACCTGATGCTCGGAGAAGGCGACGCAGGCGCGTTGCTGGCCTGACGTGCGTCCCGCGCGCGCCTGCTATAGTTGGACGTTGGAGTAATCGACGACCATGCCTCTCTACGAGTACGAATGCAACGCCTGTGGACACCGCTTC
>CAYSHC010000137.1:0-8485 GCA_964430855.1 uncultured Vicinamibacteraceae bacterium | reverse complement strand
GTGTGGGCGATGCTCGGCACGCAGAAGATCGGCGCCATCTTCATCCCGATCTTCAGCGGCTACGCGCCGCCCGCGCTGCGCGAGCGCCTCGAGGACGCCGAGGTCACGGTGCTGTTCACTGCCGACGGCAGCACGCGGCGCGGCGAGCCGTTCCCGCTCAAGGCGCAGGCAGACGTCGCCATCGACGGGCTCGCTCACCTCAGGCACGTCATCGTGTACCGGCGGCTCGGCGCGGACCGCGTCGCCTGCCCCATGCAACCCGGGCGCGACCTGTGGTGGCACGAGGCGGTGCACGCGGCGGACGACACGTGCGCGTCGGTGCCGCTGC
Organism: uncultured Vicinamibacteraceae bacterium; assembly: GCA_964430855.1. Lineage (GTDB taxonomy): Bacteria > Acidobacteriota > Vicinamibacteria > Vicinamibacterales > Vicinamibacteraceae > JAEZDP01. The sequence continues at coordinate 8,157 of CAYSHC010000137.1, read as the reverse complement.
CGGCGATGACGCCGGCGCTGATGCTCTACACGAGCGGCACCACGGGCACGCCCAAAGGCACGGTCCACACGCACGCCGGCTGCCTGGCCCAGATGGGCAAGGAGCTCTGCTACAACTTCGACGTCCGCCCCGGCGACCGTTTCTGGTGGGTCAGCGACATCGGCTGGATGATGGGGCCGTGGGAGATCGTCGGGTGCTTCCTCCAGGGCGTCACCGTCGTGATCTTCGAGGGCGCCCCGACCTATCCCGCGCCGGACCGGCTGTGGGCCTCAGTCGCGCGGCACGGCGCCACGCACCTCGGCATCTCGCCCACGGCCATCCGCATGCTGATGCGCGAGGGCCCCGACTGGGTGCGCCGGCACGCCATGCCCACGCTGCGCATGCTGGGCAGCACGGGCGAGCCGTGGGACCCCGAGTCGTACGACTGGTACTTCACCGAGGTCGGCAGACGCCGCCTGCCGGTCATCAACATCAGCGGGGGCACCGACATCGTCGGGTGCTTCCTGGCGCCCCTGCCCGTGATGCCGCTCAAGCCGTGCACGCTCCAGAGCCCCGGCCTCGGCATGGCCGTTGACGTCTTCGACGAGGACGGCCGCTCCGTCGTGGACGAGGTCGGCTACCTGGTGTGCACCAAGCCGGCGCCGAGCATGACGCGCGGCCTGTGGCGCAACGACGCGCAGTACCTCGAGACCTACTGGAGCCGCTTCCCGGGCGTGTGGAACCACGGCGACTGGGCGAAGGTGGATCGCGACGGCGACTGGTTCCTCTTCGGCCGCGCGGACGACACGATGAAGGTCGCCGGCCGGCGCGTCGGGCCGGGCGAGATCGAGAGCGCGCTCATCGCGCACGAAGCGGTCTCGGAGGCCGCGGCGACTGGCGTGCCCGACCCGATCAAGGGCACGGCCATCGCCTGCTTCGTCGTCCTCCACCCCGGCGTCGAAGAGTCGGAGGTTCTGCGGGCCGACCTCGTCCGGACGGTCGTGGACGCGCTCGGGAAGGTCGACCGTCCGAGGGACGTGCGCTTCGTTGACGACCTGCCGAAGACTTGCAGCGCCAAGGTGCTGCGCCGGCTCATCCGGCAGGTGTACCTCGGCGAGCCGCTGCCCGCAGACCTGTCGAGCGTCGCCAACCCTGCCGCGCTCGACGCCGTCGCCCGCGCACGCTGACTGGCGTTTTTCGCCAGATCCTGGCGCCGCTCCGCGCCAGGGCCGTGCGGCATCGGCGCATTGACGGGCTTCCAAAGCACACGCCACTGGTACATGGCTTGCATCCCAAATCCGCAGGGCAAGTCGCCCGCAGGAGCCCGAGATGCTTCACGTGCCGATCTTCTACGTCACCACGGCCGGCCATACCAGGCGCATCGCGGATCGTCTCGCCAACCGCCTGCGCCTGCGCGGCATCGACAGCGTCCCCGTCGACATGCGCGACACGTCGGCGCACCGTTACGAATGGGGGCAGGTGGACGGCGCCGTGGTCGTGGCCCCCATCCGCCTCGGGCGGTACCCTCGCGCGGCCCGCGCGTTCGTGGCGGCGCACCGGGCCGCGCTGTCGGCGGTGCCGTCGCTGTTTGTCTCGGTGAGCCTGAGCGCGGCCTCCGTCAATGGCGAGGAGCGCGAAGGCGCCCTCGCGACGGCGAAGAAGTTCATCGTCGACACGGACTGGCACCCGGCGAGCGTCGCCAGCGTTGCCGGAGCCATCTCGTACACGCGCTACTCGCGGGTCGTTCGCTGGTGGATGCGGCGCGTCGCGGCCCATGAAGGCGGGCCCACCGACACGCGCCGCGACCACGTGCTCACCGACTGGACCGCCGTCGACACGCTGGCCGACGACCTCGCGAGCCAGGTGCATGCGCGCGCCGCCGCGGCCGGCCTCCTGCGGCGACACGCGTAAGCCCTGTCGTACGCGTCAAGCGAGGTCGGCGCCGGGTGCCGTCACTGCTTCGGCGCCTGCGGCGGAGGGCCGTCGCCCGCCCGTCGCTTCGGCGGGTTCGCACGCACGCGCGCGACGTCCTCCGGCGTCACGGCGTCGGCGTGGTTGCCGAAGTTCTGGCGCAGGTACGTCAGCAGCTGCGACACCTCCTCGTCGCTCAGGAAGTTGTTGCCGGGCATCACGCCGTTGTACATCTTCCCCTCGACCTCGATCTCGCCCTCCAGCCCGTTCAGGACGATGTCGATGAGGCGGGCCTTCGAACCCGAGACCCACCGCGTGGAGGTCAGCGGGGGGAAACGGCCCGCGTCGCCCTTGCCGTCGGCCTGGTGGCAGGCGACGCAGTACGTGGCGTAGATCTTCGCGCCGGCCTCGGTCACCTCGCGGCCAAGGACATCCTTCTCTTCGTCCGGCGTGCGGATGTGCGCCTGCTCGCGCCGTGCCTCGGTGCGCGCGAGCTGCTGCGGTCCGAAGCTGTCGCGGTCTCCCGTGAAGCGGATGCGCCAGATCTTTCCCTTCACGCTGTCGCTCACATAGAGCGAACCATCCGGGCCCTGTGCCAGCCCCATCGGCCTGGCCTCGGCGTCGCTCGTGTTGACGATGGGATCGACGCCCGCGAAGTTGTCGGCAAACACCTCCCACGGCCCCGACGGCTCGCCGTTCTCGAAGGGCACGAACGCGACGAAATAGCCGGCCTGCGAGTACGGCATGCGGATCGTCGACCCGTGGAACGCGATGAACGCGCCGTTGCGGTAACGCTCAGGGAACTGATCGCCCGTGTAGAACAGCAGGTCGTTCGGCGCCCAGTGCCCCGGGAAGCCGATGAGCGGCGGCGTGAGCTTCGCGCCGTCGCCCTCGCGCGTGCCGTCGCCGCCATACTCGGGGTTCAGCAGCTTCTTCCCCTGCATGTGGTCGTAGTAGTAGTACGGCCACCCGCCGTCGAAGCCGTCGGTCACCCGGAAGAACTCCTCCGACGGCAGCACCGCGCTCTGCCAGCGCGAGTAGTACTGCGACCAGGAGCGGTACAGGTCGTCGCGCCCGTGCTGCAGCGCGTACAGGTCGTTGGACTGGTGGTTCCACGCCATCGCGACGATGCTGCGGATGCCGGTGGCGTAGCGGCGGCCGTCCTGCTGCGTCTGCCCGACGCGGTTCGCGTCGAACTGCCACACGCCCCCCTGCCATTCGAGCTCCGGGCAGGGGAACTGGCCGGGGGCGCCGGGACGCCGGTTCTGCTCCTGGCACGAGTCGCCGGGTGCGCCGAAGCCCACATACATGTGGCCCTCGCCGTCGAACGCAATCGCCTTCGCGATGTGCTCGTAGCGCGGCAGCGACGAGTAGTCGTGGTCGAGGATCGTCTCGACGGGCGTGTCGGGCACGAGCCTGCCCGGCACCAGTTTCTGGCGGTACACCTCGCCGGCAGTGCTGAAGTAGATGTAGCCGTCGTGGATGCGCATCGCCGTGCCGTAGTTGCCGGTGTCCTCGTAGTCGCCGAACACCTCCATCACGTCGGCCTTGCCGTCGCCTGTCGTGTCCTGCAACGCCACGAGGCCCTTCGGGTTCGGCACCCGCAGCTTGACGTAGATGAAGCCCTCGTCGCTCACCGCGAGGTGGCGGGCGCGGCCGACGCCTTCGTGCACCACGTCCACCTCGAAGCCCTCGGGCACCACCAGCCCGCTCTCGTCAGCCGGCGGCGCCTGTTCCGAGGCCGGCTGCCCCGCGCACGCGGCAAGCGCGCCTGCCATCGCCACGACGGCGGCTCGTTGTGTCCACCGCGTCAGCAGCGTCTCGAACGTCATGGGGCGCGTCACGGCCGCCCGCTCTCCCGTGCCGCCTGCCCGGCACGCTCCGTCGATCCTGTCCATCCCTGTCCTCGAATGACTCTCCCGGCCCTGGCGCCCGTGTGCCGCCCGCCGGCATCGAGCACCACCTGGCCGTTGACTACGACGTAGGCCACCCCCTCGGCGTACTGGTGCGGTGCCTCGAAGGTGGCCTTGTCGGTGATTGTGGCTGCGTCGAAGATGGTGACGTCCGCCCACTGCCCCGGCCGCAGCAGGCCCCGATCATGGACGCCAATCTTCGCCGTGTTGGCCGACGTCATCTTCCGCACGGCCTCCTCGAGCGTGAAAACGCCCTCCTCCCTCACGTACCGGCCGAGCACCCTCGGGAACGTGCCGTAGTAGCGCGGGTGCGGATGCCCGCCGGCGAGCGGCCCCTCGGTCGCGACGGCACGCCCGTCCGACCCGATCGAGACGAACGGCTGCGCCAGCGCGACGCGCATGTCCTCTTCGCTGTGGTGGAAGTACACGGTCGGCACCGAGCCCCCGTTGGCAACCAGCAGCTCGAACAGGACGTCCACGGGGTCGCCGCCCCGGGCGTCGATGACATCCTGCATGCGACGGCCCTCGAACTGCCGGTCGCCGGGGTTGCCGAGCGACACCAGCAGCATCCCGTCCCAGCCGCCCGTGGCCGTGTAGTGGTTGTACCAGCCCGGCACCTCGCGACGCCCGAGGATCTCGTCGCGCAGGCGCGGACGCAGCGCCGGGTCGCGCAGCCGCTCGAGCATGGCGGCCGTCCCGCCCTCGTGCGCCCACGGCGGGACGATGCTCGCGAGGTTGTTCTGGCCGGCGCGGTACGGGTAGACGTGGGCCTCCACCTGCTGCCCCCGTGCCCGCGCCGCGGCGATCCGGGCGACGAGCTCCGGCATGCGCCCCCACATCGTGTGCTCGGCGATCTTCAGGTGGATGATGTCCACGGGCACGCCGGCCCGCCTGCCGATCTCGAGCGCCTCGTCCACCGCCTGGAAGACGCCGAGGCCCTCGGTGCGCATGTGCGTCGAGTACCGACCGCCGAAGCGTGCCGCTTCCTCGCACATCGCCACGAGGGTGTCGGTGTCGATCCACACGCCGGGCGGCCCGCTGAGCGAGCTCGCCACGCCGAGCGCGCCGTCGCGCATCGCCTCGGCGACGATCGCGCGCATCCGCTCGCGCGCCTCGGCCGACGGGGGGCCCTCGCGGTTGCCGTGCACGGCCGTCCAGACCTGGCTCGACCCGACGTACGTGCCGACGTTGAGGCTGATGCCCTGCGACTCGAGCGTGGCGAAGTAGTCGGCCAGACGCGGCCATTGCTCCGAGGGCGCCGCCGATCCGCCTTCGCCGAACACCATCGTCGTCACGCCCTGCCGCACCATGCTCTGCGCGTTCGGGTCCGTGACGATGGCTTCGTCGGAGTGGTTGTGGATGTCGACGAACCCCGGCGCGACGATGAGGCCGGAGGCGTCGATGACGCGTGCCGCCGGGGCGTCGACGCGGCCGACGGCGACGATGCGGCCGTCGCGGATGCCGAGGTCGCCGTAGAACCACGGGTTGCCGCTGCCGTCGACGATGCGCCCGCCCGTGACGAGGAGGTCCAGCGGGCCGGTGTCGGCGGGCGGCGGCGGTGCGCACGCCGCGAGGACGGCGCAGGCCGCCGCGCCGGCAAGCCAGACGAGGAGGCGTGCCGCGCGACTCACTGGCTCATGCCGCGTGCCGCAATCGGCCAGACGCCCTCCACACGCTCCCCGCGCACGGCATACAGGCGATCGTAGAGGTTGACGGTGGGGTCGCAGTGCGGCACCAGCAGCTCGAGCCTGTCGCCCACACGCACCTCGCGCTGCGCGTGCGCGAGGTCGAGCCGCCCGTGCTCGTCGCCCGCCCAGGCGTACGGCACGTCGGCAAGCGCCGGGTCCACCAGGCGCGGGCCGAACGAGCGGTCGGTCGAGAACGCCTTGTACCCGCCGTCAACGATGGCCGTGCCGGGACGCTGGCTCACGACGGTCGTCAGCACGGTCAGGGCGCTGTCGAAGTCCGCGTAGACGTCGCCGTCGGCGCCGCCGATGCGGGTGTAGTCGAGGTCCATGAAGACGAAGCTGCCGGGCTGGAGCTCGGTGACGCCGTCCACCTGCGAGTCGATGTTGTACGTGCCCGTCGACCCGCCCGTCAGCAGCGGGCAGGCGATGCCGGCGCGTTCGATCGCCGCGCGCGTCTCGGCGGCGCGCTGCATCGACGCCGTCGATCGGGCCTTGCGCGCCTCGAAGCCCACGACGTGCGCGGAGCCGCCGTCATAGGCCTGGAGACCGGCGAGCTCGAGGTTCGGCAGCCTGTCGATCGCCTGCGCGAGCTCGACGGCGGGAGCCCCCATCTCGATGCCGGTCCGCCCGTAGAGCAGGTCGATGGCGACCTTCAGGCGGAGCGGCGGGTCGTTGCGCGACCGCGCCGCGACGGCCGCGTCCAGGTCACGCGCGTTCTGCTCGTGGTCGACGACGAGGATCGTGTCGGGGTGACGCTCGGCCAGGCGCACGGCGCGCTCGATCTTCCGCGTGCCAATCACCGCCGTCGTCACGAGGATGCCGCCGATGCCGGCCTCGGCGAACGCCTCGGCCTCGCTCAGCTTCGCGGCGCAGGTGCCCACGGCACCCGCCGCGACGAGCCGCTTCGCGATCTCGGGGCACTTGTGCGTCTTGCCGTGCGGCCGGAAGGCGCGGCCCGCGCCGCGCAGCGCCGCGGCCATCTTCTCGACGTTGCGCTCGAAGCGGTCGAGCCGAAGGACGAGCGCCGGCGTGGGGATCTCGTCGATGGCGGCAGGCGCGCCGGCGCCGGCCCGCTCCTCGAGGGAGGCGCGGGCGGCCAACGCAGGACGGCTCGCGACGGCAATCGCGGAGGCCGCCGCGGTGCCAAGGAACGTGCGTCGCGTGGACGGCATGGGATCCTCCTGCGGTCGAGCTCGGGGCGCGAAGCTGAGGCACTATATCCCACCTCGCGTGCGCGCCGGCAAGGCGGCAAGGCTACGATGGCTCGCATGAGCGTCCAGTCCGTCCGCCGCATGATCGCCGCCGCCGTCGGCGGCATGCTCGTCTGTCTGGGAACCTGCGCCGCGCAGGAGGCGCCGCCGGCCGACGAGCCCTTCACGCCCGTCCTGGCGCAGCCCGGCAAGGACGTCGTCTGGGTACCGAGCCCGAACGAGACCGTGGAGCTGATGCTCGACGTCGCGGGCGTCACACCCGACGACGTGGTCATCGACCTCGGCTCCGGCGACGGCCGCACCGTGATTGCCGCGGCGAAACGCGGCGCACGCGCGATCGGCGTCGAGTACAACCCCGACATGGTGGCCTACTCGAAACGCGAGGCGGCGCGCGCCGGCGTGGGCGATCGCGCCCGCTTCGTCCAGGGCGACATGTACGAGGCCGACGTGTCGGAGGCCACCGTGCTCGCGCTTTTCCTGCTGCCCGAGAACCTGCGGAAGCTGTCGCCGACGTTTCTCGCCCTCCGCCCCGGCACGCGCATCGTCGCCAACACGTTCGCCATCCCCGGCTGGGTGCCCGAGAAGACCGTCGAGCGCCAGGACGACTGCACGTCGTGGTGCACGGTGATGCTGTACCTCGTGCCGGCGCAGGTGGACGGCGTGTGGGAAGGCCAGGACCACAGCGTCCGTTTCGTCCAGCAGGCACAGGACGTCGGGGGCGAACTGGTGGACGCCGACGGGCCGCGCCCGCTGTCGGACGTGCGCCTGAGCGGGGCGGAGCTGAGCTTCAGCGTCGGCGACGTGCGCTACACGGGGACGGTGGACGGCGACACGATCACCGGCACGCGGCAGGACTCGTCCGGCGCGACGGCGCCGTGGCAGGTGCGGCGCCCGCGGTGAGGCGCGCGTGCTGGTGCCCTGGGAGGCAGGCGCCGCGGCTGCGCCGCGATGACGCAGCCGCGGACGCTCGCCGGGGCCCGAGGCGCCGGCACAGCGGGGTCAGCGAAGTGCCTCGGCCGCCTCGCTGTCGGGGATCTCGCGGATGAAGATGTTCTTGAAGCGCACCTCGGCGCCGTGCGTCTGCAGCTCGATGGCGCCCGTCGGCAGCAGCGGTTCCCCCTTCTTGAAGTAGTTCTCGAGCACCGCGCCGTCCACCGTCATCTGGTCGTTCAGCCACACCCAGACGCGGTCGCCAATCATCTTCACGCGCAGGTGGTTCCACTCGCCGATCGGCTTGTCGGCCTTCACGAGCGGGTACTTGCCGGGGCTGCCCTCGCTGTTGTTCCAGAGCGCGCCCGACCCGCGGTCGGCGCCGTTCTTGTGCTGCTTGACGTTGTCCGGATCCCAGAACTGGATCTGCGGGTAGCTGCGCAGGTAGATGCCCGAGTCGCTGTTCGGCTCGGTGAACTTCCAGTCGACCAGCAGCTCGAAGTTGCCGTAGTCCTTCTCGGTGGC
>CAYSHC010000136.1:0-8509 GCA_964430855.1 uncultured Vicinamibacteraceae bacterium | reverse complement strand
CGTGCAGCAGCCGCCGGTGCCGACCGCCGCCCGGCGCCTCGCCCTCGCGGACGCGCACCCACCCGAAGAAGTTGCGCGACGCACTCACCACCTCGAGCTGCTGCTCGCGGCCCTCCACGACGGCAAAGCGCCCGAGCCCCACGATCGTCGGGACGATGGCGACGGCAATCACGCGGCTCCACCATGGCAGCATCGGCGAGGCGGTCTCGCGGAACGCGGCCGCGTGGACGGCGAACACGGCGATCGCCACGGCCATCAGCGACAGCGGGTACTCGATGACCCACGTGGACAGCAGCGGCGGCAGCAGGGCCGTCGCCGCGCTGCCCGCCGCGCCGCCGGCCGCGATGATCAGGTAGAAGCGTGTCAGGTGCGCAGGCGCGGGCGTCCGCGTCCCGAGCTCGCCATGGCAGAACATGCAGGCCGCGAGCATCACCGCCAGCCCTGCCACCATGTGCCGGGCGGGGCTGATGTCGGTGTCGGCCTGGACGGCCGCGATCGCGCCCGCCAGGGCCACCAGCAGCAGCATCGTCCAGGTCGTGCGGTGGTAGAACCGCGGGTACTCGAAGGCGACGATGAAGGTGACGAGATAGGTCGCCAGCGGCGCCATCCACAGGAGCGGGACGGCCGCCACGTCGATCGTCAGCCAGGCCGTCGTGGACTGGAGCAGCGCCGCCGCCGCGGCGGCCAGCCAGGCCCACAGCAGCTGCTCGCGCAGCGGCGGCAGCGGCAGCCCGCTCGACTCCGACCTCAGCGAGCGCTCCGCCTCCCGATGCCGCCCGAAGGTGCGGCCGGCCGCGACGATGGCCACGCCGTACACGACGAAGAGGCCGGCCCAGAGCCAGCCCTGCTGCGGCACCGTCAGCAGCCGCTCGACGAGAAAGGGATAGCTGACCAGTCCGACGAGCGAGCCGAGGTTCGACAGCGCGTAGAGCCGGTACGGCGACCGGTCGGGCCATACCGCGGCCCACCAGCGCTGCACCAGCGGGCCGGTCGAGGCGAGCAGCAGGTAGGGGAGCCCGACCGCGACGGAGAGCAGCGTGAGAATCTGGAGGACCGGTGAGCCCTCGGCTATCGGCCGCCACGCGGCGTCGGGCGTGATGGGGCTCGGCCACCCCAGCGCCCGCGCGGCGAGCGCGGCCGCGGCGACGCCCACCAGCGCCTGGTGGATGGCCACCTGCCGTCCCACGGACAGCCGCGTCAGGCCGTGCGCGTATGCGTAGCCGGCAAGCAGCAGCGTCTGGAAGAACACGAGGCACGTCGACCAGACGGCCGGCACGCCGCCAAACCACGGCAGCACCTGCTTGCCGAGGACGAACTGCACCTGGAACAGCAGCAGGGCCCCGATGCCGATGGCGAGCGCGAACGCGGCACGCATGCAGCCGCCGGCTACGCGGGAGGCGTGGAGCCGGCCGGCGGCGACTGCCGCGGCCCGGCCGATGACGGGTCGACACCCGGCGACGCGAGCGCCAGGCCCTGCGGAAGCACGATCGCCTGGTGCGGGAACGGCATCTGGAGCCCCTTCGCGTCGTAGGCCTTCTTCACCCGCCGCAGGAACTCGCGCCCGACCTCCCACTGCTTGAGCGGGACCGTCTTGAGCCGGACTTTCACCTCCACCCACGACTCGCCGAGCCTGTCGACGCCGATGACCTCGAGCGGTCCCAGCATCGACACCGCGTAGGCCGGTTCCTGCAGCATCCCGTCGGCGACCTCCCTGAGCACGTCCACGATCGCGTCGGTGTCGTCCCGGTAGCTGACGCGGACGTCCACCACGTAGTACGAGAAGTCCTTCGTCAGGTTGGCCAGGCGCTGGATGCTGCCGTTCGGCACCACATGCACCGTGCCCGCGAGGTCGCGCAGGATGATCGTCCGCAGCGTGATGCGCTCGACGAGCCCGCCGGTGCCGTCGATGTTGGCCACGTCGCCGACGCGCACCTGGTTCTCGAGGATGATGAAGAACCCGCTGATGATGTCCTTCACCAGCGTCTGCGCTCCGAAGCCCACCGCGAGGCCGACGATGCCCGCGCCCGTCAGGATCGGCGTGATGTCGATGGCGAACTCGCGCAGCACCATCAGCGTCGCGATGACCGACACGAGCACGAACACGGTGTTCTGCACCAGCTTCCCGATCGTCCGGGCACGCTTGGAGCGCTCGATGGCGTCCACCGACGCCCCGTCGGCCACGCCCTCTTCGAGGCGCGCGGCCACGAGGCCGACGACGTGGACCACGAGCCACGCGAGCAGCAGGATGAGGCCCACCCGCAGGCCGGAGCGGGCGGCCCAGCGGCCGAGCGCCTCCGGGCTCAGCCCGACGTCGGTCTGGACGCCGGCGGCGTGCAGCGCCGGGAAGATGAAGATCCCGGCGGCAAGGAGGAAGACGACGAGCCGCACCAGCCGGACGCTGGCGCGCGACCGCGGGTCCGACGACGGGCCTGCGGGGGCGGCTGGCGCGGCACCCGCCGCTGATGGCGGCACGGTGCCGCCGGCCCGGACAAGCAGGCGCCGGAGCGCCCGCGAGGCCACTTCCGCGACGAGGAAGGCGGCGGCCAGCGCCACGAGGACGGCGATGGCGTACACGGTCCAGGGCGGGAAGCCCTCGAGATAGGAAGCAATCACGTCACTTCATTTTCCATACAGCTCGCCGCGGCGGAGCTGCCGGTAGAGGTCGAGCGAGTCCTTCAGGATGCTGAGCGCGTCCTCGGGCCCGAGGAAGTCGGTGACCTCCACCTGCTTGTTCTCGAGCGTCTTGTAGTCCTCGAAGAACCGCTTGATCTCACGCAGGGTGTGCTGCGGCAGCTGGCTGTGCTCGGAGTAGTCGGCAAAGGCCGGGTCGCTGACGCTGACGGCGATGATCTTGTCGTCGATCCCCTTCTCGTCGCGCATCCGCATGACGCCGATGGCGCGCGCGAGCACCACCGTCATCGGGTGCACGGGCTCCTGCCCGAGCACCAGCGCGTCGAGCGGGTCGCCGTCGTCGCAGAACGACCGCGGGATGAAGCCGTAGTTGGCCGGGTAGTAGACGGCACTGTAGAGCACGCGGTCGAGGCGCATCAGCCCCGATTCCTTGTCGAGCTCGTACTTGTTCTTGCTGCCCATGGGCACTTCGATGACCACGGGGAAGTTCTTGGCGATGAGGTGATCGTCGACGTAGATGTCGTGCCAGGGGTGCATGCGGGTCCTAGTCTAAACGCGTTCGCCGGGACCGTAAGCGCAGGCAGGCGCTTCGTCGTACTCTTGAAGGGTCATAATGCCCGAGTTGCCTCCTCCCACGTCCAGCGTCCTGTTGTCGCTCGCCTCCGTCCTGGTCCTGACCGCCGCGTGCGGCGGCAGCGGGCCGAGCACGCCGGCTACGGCGGCGGGGCTCCCAGGCGAACCGCGCGAGGTCGAGGTCGTGCCGGCGGCCGAGGAACGGCTCGAGCGGGTCGTCGTCGTGACCGGCACGCTGGCTGCCCAGGACCAGGTGTCGCTCGGGTTCAAGGTGCCGGGGCGCATCGAGGCCATCCACGTGGACCTCGGGAGCCGCGTGAACGAGGGCCAGACGCTCGCGACGCTGGTGCCGGTGGACTACGAGCTGCGCGTGCAGCAGGCCGAGTCGGCGCTCCAGCAGGCCCGCGCCCGCCTGGGCCTTCCGCCCGGTGACGGCGACGAGCACATCGACCCCGAGGCGACGGCCATCGTCCGGCAGGCCAAGGCCGTCCTCGACGACGCCCAGCTGACCTACGACAGGCTGAAAACCTTCGTGGAGCGCGGCATCGCGGCCAAGTCGGAGCTCGACGCGGCCGACGCGGCGCTCAAGGTCGCCGACAGCCGGCACCAGGACGCGCTCGAGGAGGTGCGCAACCGGCAGGCGGTGCTGGCCGGGCGCAAGTCGGAGCTGGCCCTCGCGCGCCAGCAGCTCGAGGACACGCGGCTGGTGGCCCCGTTTCCGGGCATGATTCGCGACCGGCAGGCCTCGCTCGGGCAGTTCGTGTCCGCCGGCGAGGCCATCGTCACGCTGGTGCGGATGCACCCGCTGCGGCTCCAGGCCGACGTGCCCGAGCGCGAGGCCACGCAGGTGCGCGTCGGGCAGGAGGTGCACGTGCACCTCGAGGGCGACCTCACGGTGTACCGGGGGCGCGTCGTCCGCGTCAGCCCGGCGATCGACGAGGCCAGCCGGTCGTTGCGCATCGAGGCCGAGGTGGACAACCGCGACGCGCGCATCCGGCCCGGGTCGTTCGCGACGGCCGAGATTGTCGTCTCGGCCGACGTGCCGGCGGTGGTGGTGCCCACGAGCGCCATCGTCTCGTTTGCGGGCGTCGACAAGGTGCTCACCGTCGTGGACGGCAAGGTCTCCGAGCGGCGCGTGGCGCTCGGCCGCCGCCAGGGCGAACGCGTGGAGGTGACCGAGGGACTCGACCCCGAGGTCCTCGTCATCCGGCAGCCAGGCAACCTCGTCGATGGAGAAGCGGTCCGCGTCACGCCGTGACGACCACGCCGGCTGACGCGCGCCCCGGGAAGCCCGATGCATACGCTCGCTGACATCTGTATCCGACGACCGGTTTTCGCCAGCATGATCGTGCTGTCGCTCGTCGTCGTCGGCGCGTCCTCCTACTTCAAGCTGGGCGTCGATCGCTTCCCGTCGGTGGACCTGCCGACGGTGCGTGTGAGCACGCAGCTGCCGGGCGCCTCGCCGGAGGAAGTCGAGGTGCTCATCTCGCAGCGCCTCGAGGAGGTGATCAACACCGTCGAGGGCATCGACGAGCTGCGATCGATCTCGGGGCCCGGCGTCTCGCTCATCCTCGTGGCGTTCGACCTGAACCGCGACATCGACGTCGCGGCGCAGGACGTGCGCGACAGGGTGGCGACCGTCCTCAACAGGCTGCCGCGTGACGCGCGCCCGCCGGTCATCGCGAAGTTCGACAACGACTCCGCGCCGGTGATGAGCATCGCGCTGTCGGGCGACCGTACCGTCCGCGAGCTGACCGAGCTGGCCGACAAGATCGCGAAGGTCCAGTTCGAGCGCTCGACGGGCGTCGGCGAGGTGCTGATTGTCGGCGGGCAGGAGCGCGCGATCAGCATCTGGCTCGACGCCAACCGCCTGGCCTCCTACAACATCCCGGTGGCAGCCGTGCGCGACGCGCTCGTCCGCCAGAACGCCGACCTGCCGGGCGGCAACGTCACCACCGACACGCGCGAACGCACCCTGCGCACGATGGGGCGCGTCGAGGACCCGCGCGACTTCGCCGACCTGATGGTGACCAACCGCGGCGGCGTGCCGCTGCGCATCCGCGACATCGCCCGCGTCGAGGACGGCACCAAGGAGCAGCGGAGCCTGGCGCGCCTCGACGGCCGCCCGACGGTGGTCCTCGAGGTCCGCCGGCAGTCGGGCGCCAACACCGTCGAGGTGATCGAGGGCGTGAAGGCGGCGATGCCGCGCGTGCTCGCGCAGCTGCCCGGGGACGTGCGCCTCGAGGTCATCCAGGACCAGTCGAACTACATCTACAACGCGCTGCACGAGATCAACGTCCACCTCGTGCTCGGCAGCGTGCTCGCGTGCCTCGTCGTGATGGGGTTCATGCGCTCGTGGCGCACGACGCTCATCGCCGGCGTGGCCATTCCGGCGTCGGTGATCTCGACGTTCGGCGTGATGAAGGCGCTCGACTTCACGCTCAACAGCGTCACGATGCTCGCGCTCGTCCTCATGGTGGGCATCGTCATCGACGACGCGATCGTCGTGCTCGAGAACATCTTCCGCTGGGTGGAAGAGAAGAAGATGGACAGCTTCGCCGCGGCGAAGGCGGCCACCGAGGAAATCGCGCTGCCGGTCATGGCGACGACGCTCTCGCTGGCCATCATCTTCATTCCCGTCTCGTTCATGTCGAGCATCGCGGGACGGTTCCTGTACCAGTTCGGCATCACGGCCGCCGTGGCGATCATGGTGAGCCTGCTCGTCAGCTTCACCCTCACGCCGATGATGAGCGCGCGCCTGCTGCGGCGCGAGGCGGAGAAGCACAAGGAGAGCCACGCGGCCGCGTCGCGGACCGGGTTCTACAGGCACATCGACGGCTTCTACGCGCGCGCGCTCGGCTGGTCGATGCGGCATCGCGGCGTGGTGCTCGCGCTGGGGCTGGCCGTGGCGCTGTCGGCCATCCCGCTCTACGGGCTCGTGAAGCAGGAATACGTCCCGAGCAACGTGGACGAGGCCGAGTTCGAGGTGACCATCAACGCGCCGGAGGGCACGAGCCTGGCCGCCATGGACGACGCCGTCCGGACGATCGAGGGCGAGATCCGCAAGATGCCGGCGGTGCGCACGACGCTGACGACCATCGGCGGAAGCTTCCTCGGCCAGGTAAACTCCGCGCGGATGTACATCCGCATCGCGCCCCACGAGGAGCGCGTGTTCTCCTTCGGCCGGCTGTTTGCCGAGACGCTCAGGCTGCGGCCGTGGAAGGCGTTCGAGGGCAACTACTCGCAGCGCGACGTGATGGCCGACATCCGCGCCCTCCTCAGGCAGTATCCCGACCTGCGAGGCGGCCCCCGCAACGTGCAGACGTTCAACTTCGGCGGCGGGCCCTACGACATCGACCTGTCCGTCCAGGGGCCGGTGCTCGAGGACCTCGCGCGCTTCACCGAGACCCTGCGGGAACGGTCGGAGTCGCTCGGGATCGTTGACGCGGACACCTCGCTGAAGCTCGACAAGCCGGAACTGCGCGTGCGAATCGACAGGGCACGCGCGGCAGACCTCGACGTCGACGCCCAGGACGTCGCCAACGCGTTGCGGCTGCTGGTCGGCGGCGACGACGAGGTGACGCGGTACCGTGATGCCGTCGTCAACGACGACTACGACGTGCAGATCAGGCTCACGGAGGCCGACAGGCAGGACGAGGCCACCATCGGCCGCCTGCTCGTGCCGTCGCGGTCCGGGCGCCTCCTGCGGCTCGACAACCTGGTGCGCATCGAGACGTCACAGAGCCCGTCGCGCATCGATCGTCTCGACAGGCAGCGCGACGCGCGCCTGCGCGGGTTCGTCGCGCCGGGCTACGGGCAGCAGGACCGCCTGGACGTGCTGCGCGCGGAGGCCGCGAAGCTGGACATGCCGGCCGGCTACACCGTGTCGATCGCGGGCAAGGGGCGCGAGCTCGAACGCACGTTCACCGAGTTCCTGTGGGCGTTCGCGCTGTCGGTGATCTTCATGTACATGATCCTGGCGGCGCAGTTCGAGAGCACCATCCACCCGTTCACGATCCTGCTGTCGCTGCCGCTCGCCGTCCCGTTCGCGTTCCTGTCGCTCTACCTGACCGGCAACACGCTGAACCTGTTCTCGGCGCTCGGGCTGCTCGTGCTGTTCGGCGTCGTGAAGAAGAACTCGATCCTCCAGATCGACCACATGAACAACCTGCGGGCGAAGGGGATGCCGCGACACGAGGCAATCATGCAGGGCAACCGCGACCGCCTCCGCCCGATCCTGATGACCACGCTCGCGCTGGTTGGCGGCATGCTGCCGCTGGCCCTGGGGACGGGGCCCGGGGCTGAAGAGCGGCGCACCATCGCCGTCGTGGTGATCGGCGGACAGACGCTGTCGCTGCTGCTCACGCTGCTCGTGACGCCGGTCGCCTACTCGGTCTTCGACGACATCGCCCAGACCGAGCGGTGGGCGAGACTGCGTGCCCGCATCGCGTCGTTCGCCCCGGCGCGCTTCCGCAACGCCTGATCGGCGGCCGCGCGCCGCCCGCCCGTCTCCCTCACCCTGGTCTGCCGAAGCGCCCGTGGCCCGACGGGCGGCCTCGGCCCCGTCTGCGCGCCAATCCACCCCCACGCTCACCGGTCTTCGCGCGTTCGGTGTGTCGGACGGCCGGATATGGTGGTCGGACCCCCGACATGCGCCAACATGCTGAAAGCACACCTGATCCAATTCGTTGGAGACCCCGTCGACCCGATGGTCCGGGTAATTGGAGGAGCAAGTGTTGCTTGAACTCGGCAGTGCTCTTGCGGGACGTCGGTAATCGTTGGGGTCGTGTGCTTTACACCTCTGGGACCAGTTGCGGGATCTTGGCATGCCGTTCGCAGCGGATACGTGACGGAATGCATTTATTTCTTACTCGCTTCACGAAAGAGGACTACATGTTCAGCTGGACCAGGGCAAGTGCGGGCCTGCTGGCGCTCATCCTGACGGCAACCTTCGGGTTCGCCCAGGGCGTGCAGACCGGCTCCATTCAGGGCACCGCACGTGACACCGACGGGCTCGTCCTGCCGGGCGTCACGGTGACGGCGACCTCGCCGTCGCTGCAGGGCACGCGGACGACGACGTCCGACGAGAACGGCGTGTACGTCCTGCCGGGTCTTCCGGCGGGCGCGTACAGCGTCACGTTCGAGCTCGAAGGCTTCGCGCCGATCACGCGCGAGGCGACCGTCGCTGTCGGTTCGCCGTCGCTCGTCAACGCGACGCTCCGGGTGGGCGGCCTGACCGAGACGGTCAGTGTCACGGCCAACCCGGTCGAGTCGATCGTCACGAGCACGCAGGGCACGGCCAACT